>DASVAC010000197.1:0-21281 GCA_036376535.1 Gemmatimonadaceae bacterium
TGCCGTTCCTGCGCGCGGTGCGGGCTTCCTGGGCACTGCCGACGTATCGGGGTGCAGCTCATCCGCGTGCGCAAACGGGAACCGTCCCGTCTTGTGCAGACCGAGCGCGAAGATTTCGGTCTGCCGATCGAAGTATGGCTCCGGCGCGCGCGAGCCCCACGGCGCACCCACGGTCGAGCGAAAGTGCCGGTCCGACAGGAACCACAGCCACGCTCCATCCGGGCTCCAGGCGGGCGAGTAGGAATCGTAGCGATCGCTCGTCACCGCCGTCGTGCTGCCCGAGCGCGCATCGTACAGGTAGATCCGGCCCAGTCCGTTAGGCGAGGCGACCTGGTACGCCAGCCACCGCGAGTCGGGCGACCACGCGAGGTCGGAGAAGTCGCCGTACGCCGAGGTCGCGATGCGCTTGGACGCGCCGCTCGACGCATCGTACACCCAGAGCCGTCGGTCCTTGTCGGTGTGCGCGATCAACTTGCCGTTGGGCGACGGCACCGCCTCCCACCGCAGCACGGATCCGTCTTTCGTGAGCTGATGGGGCGTGCCGACGCCGTCGGCCGGCATCGTCCACAGCTCCACCTCGCCGCTCTCATCCGAGAGCGCCAGCAGCGTGTCACCGTTAGGCATGAACCGCCCGTCGCGATACCGCACGCCCGGATGCCGCGCCGCTTCCACCAGGCGCCCCTGGTCGGCCTTCACCGGCGCGACGAACAATTGCCCGCGCGCCGTGAGCACCACGCGATCGCCGGTCGGCGACAGGTGCACGGTGCTCACCCACTGCATCGCCGTGTCCACCCACTCCTCGCGCATCTGGTCGAAGTCCGAGGCGAGCCGGATCGGCACCATGCGGTCCTGTCCCGACGCCAGATCGAGCACCCAGAGGTCCGCGCCTAACTGATACGCGATGCGCCCGTTCGACAGCGACGGCGACTGCAGGTCGAAGTCCGCGTGGTGCGTGTGCTCGCGCGCGTCGCGCCCGTTCTCGTCCACCGACCAGATGTTCATCGTACCGTCGCGGTCGCTCGCGAAATACACGCGGCCTTGCCACGGCATGGGCGTCTTGCTCGTCCCGGCGTAGTCCCCGGTGAGCGGCACCGCCTCGGGCATCGCGCTGCTCCACTTCCAGAGCTGCTGCGCCGTGCCGCCTCGATAGCGCCGTGTATGGCTGCCTTGAAATCCGAAGCGCGTGAAGAAGAGTGTCGCGCCGTCGAACGCGCCGTCGGACGCCTGCTCGAGCGGCACGCGCATGCGCACGCCCGTCGCCGTGTCGAGTGAGACCAACTGTGCCATCGGCAGCGTCGAGTAACGCCGCGTCGAGTAGAGCACCTGACCGTCCGGCGTCCACCCCACGACGACGTCGACGCTGCCGTCCCACGTGCGGCGCTCGGGCAAGCCGCCGGCGATCGGCATCGTGTAGACCTCGTCGGGCCCCTCGTATTCACCGGTGAACGCGATGGTCGCGCCATCGGGTGAGATCGCTGCGTTGGTCTCTTGCCCGCGCCCGCTCGTCAACCGGCGCGCGATGCCGCCGCCGATGCCGATCGTCCACAGGTCGCCTTCGGCCGTGAACACGATCGTCGTGTCGTGAATCGCAGGATACCGATAGTAGCCGAGTGGCGTCGACGCGGCCGATTGCGCGGCGAGAGGCGCGAGGGATGCAAACGCGAGTGCAATCGCGCTCGTGGCGAGCACACCGAGAGGTCTGGGCATACGCGTGCCGAAGAAAATGGAGACGAGACCGGACGGGAGGGAGGAACGCGCACGACCTTACTGCACGGGCTGCGATGTAGCAAGCCCGACGATGATCCAGCGTCTAGCGCTGGGCGTGCACTCCCGCGTGCGTCGCGCTGGCGCGCACCGTGTACGTGGCCTTCACGTCGTGACCGGTTGCCGATCCCGACAGCGTGAGATCGCCGGTGTGGTTGCCGACGGACCACGCGAGGGCGACTCGGCCGCGCGCGTCTGTCACGCCGCGGCTCGGTGAGAGCGAGCCGGTGTGTGTCGTGAAGTGCAGCGGGACCTCGGGCACCGGGTTGCCATACGCGTCGGTCACGAGCGCGACCAGACGACGCACGCCGCGGGCCCCGTGCGAGGGCAGGGCATCGTCGAACGTGAGGTTGGCCGGCCTCGCCGGCAGCGCGCGCGCGTGCGCGGCCACGAGCGCCGTCACGCCATCCACGTGGATGGCCAGCGTTAGGCGGCCGGCGGAGCGGCCCATGGTCCACCGGGTGCGCGCCACGCCCGACGAGTCGCTCGCGAGCGCAGTGTCGGGCACGGTGCCGCCCGATGGCGAAAGCACCACCGGTACATCGGCCACGCGATTCCCGTGCACATCCAGCACGCGCACGGCGATCGAACTGGTGAGCGGCGTGCCGACCACAGCGTGCTGGTCATCGCCGGCGAGGATCTCGACGGCCGCCGGTTTCCCCGCGCGCGCCGTCGCCGCGATCGTGACGGGCGCGACCGGATCGGCGCTCTCCGCGGCGCCCACCTGCACGCGCAGCCGCTGCGTCCCCGGCGCGGTGCCTAACGTCCAGTGGACGCGCGCCACGCCGAGCGAGTCGGTGCGCGGCTCGAGTGGCCTCACGGACCCATTGAGCGCCGTCCACGCGACCGGCACGCCGGCCAGCGCGCGGCCGGTGGAGTCCGTCACGCGCACGCCCACCGAGTCGCCTAACGCAGTGCCGGCCTCGGCGCCGAGCGAGGCCGCGAGCGGCGACACGCGCGTGTTCCGCGCCGCCGGATCCGCTTCGGCCGCGACGTGCGCCGTCGTGTCGAGATGGTCCACCGACGCGAGCAGCACCTGGCGGCCCGGCAATCCGCCGAGCGTCCACGTGGTGCGCGCGCGGCCGTCGGCGTCGGTGCGCGATGTGTCCGGCGACACCGCGCCCTGTCCCACCGCGCATACGAACGTCACGAGTTGATTCTCGATGGGCTTGGCGTGCCGGCTCGTCACACGCACGACGACGGCCTGTGGCAGTGCACGCCCCGCGAGCGCGCGCTGCGACGTGCCTGCGACGGCGACGATGGCCGACGGCGTCGCGACGACGGTAATTGCGGCGTGTCCCGCGATGACACCGACGGACGCTGTGACGATCGAACGACCCTGGGTCCGTCCGGCGAGCAGTCCCGTCGAGTCGATGGTCGCCACCGTCGTATCATCGATGTGCCAGCGCGGCACGACCCCTGTAATCGTGTAGCCGCGCGCGTCGCGCGCGATCGTGTGTAGCGCGAGCCGTGCATCCTCGGCCACGGAGACGGCGCTGTCGAGGGCGCCGGCCTCCACCGAGATCGCGGCGACACGCTGTGCGACCACCACGCGTGCATGCGCGACGAGTCCGCCGACGATGACCGCGACGCCCGTCGCGCCCGGCCCGCGCGCCACCACCGATCCGTCGCCGAGCACGGTGGCCACGCGCGGATCTTCGACGGTCCACATGGGGTGCGCGCCGACCAGGACGCTGCCGCTGCGGTCGGTGATCGTCGCCGCGAGATGCAGCGTGTCGCCGATTGCCAGGGCGGTGTCGGCTGCAGGCCTGACGCCGACCCACGCCGCGCCGATATTGCCGATGGTTTGGTGCGCGTCGGATCGCCCGATCACACCGTACGTGTAGAGTGCCGACACGAGCGAGACCACCGCGGCGCCCGTGGATGCGACGGCGGCAACCGTGCGCCACGCGTGGGTGAACCATGGTCCGCGCGCGGCGCCCGCGGCGAGTCGTTGTGAGGAGGCCATACCGACCTTTGACTCGGCCTCCGCGACGGCGGTCACGTGTCGTGACGCGCGACGTCGCGCGACGGCGAACTCCGTTACGACGCGTCGGCGCGCGCGGGAAATCTGTCCGTCACGGACGCAACCTTTGTTGCACTCGCGGACGGCGACGGCTGGTCGCTAGGCCGGAGCCGGCATCGACGCTCGTCATGAAACGGACAACGCACTGACACAGCGGCCACAGCACGGAAAATAGCAAATCAGATGGTTAGGCAGCTCCCGCGTGCTGGGAGGGTGATGTCTAACGGATGCCGTTGCCCGTCTTGTCCGTGCTTTGCCGTTGTGTCAGTGCGTTGTCCGTTTCATCATGAGCGTAGATGCCTCACCACGACCAGCCAAGAACTCACCGCGGCCACAACCACCCGAAGACGCCGGCCGTGAGCAATCCGTAGATCAACCCATCGATCACATTTTTCGACGTGACCACCCACGGCTGCTGACGCCAAATCGAGTTGGTGATCTCGGCGCCGGCGTACCCCATCCACGCCACCGTGCCGGCGATGCGGAACACGGCGAGATACGACGCGCCTGATGGTATCGTCCGCGACAGCACGTAGGCCGTGAAATACGAGATGACCAACAGGAAGATGAACCACGCGCCAAGAAAGCCGCCCATCTTCACGGTTCCCGTTGGGCGCAACGTGAGAATGCCGACGGGGCCTTCGTTGAACTTCTGCACTTTTTCCGGCGACCCCATCTCTTTCGGGTCGGCACAGTACGGAATGGTGTACTGCCCGGGCGCCGGACGGCTCGCATTGATCGCTGCCCGCACCGCGTCCTCGTTCGAGAGTCCCAAGTAGTCCGCCCTGTGATACGTGAGCACCATGTGCAGCACCGAGCTCGCGATGAACACGATGACGGCGGAGACGATGATCGGCAGCCACAGATGACCGAGAGAGACCATGGCGGTGTTCATAGGGCGCTCCGATGGCGGGATGGGTGGGCAGCTCTGCCAACAATTAGCGTCGTCCAGGCGCGGGACGGAAGAGCCCGCCCGAACGCACTACGCGCGATGTCCGTGCGCCGCGCGGCCGAGCGCGATGATGCGGTTGAGCAGCTTGATGTAGGTCATGCCGGCGCGCTTCGCCGCCGAGGCCAGCTCCTCGCTCGCGCTGATGTCCGGATTGGGGTTGGCGTCCAGGAACCAGAGCACGCCGTGTTCATCGAGGCGGTAATCGATGCGGGCGTACCCGGACATCTCGAGAATGCGATAGATGCGCCGGCTCAATCGTCCGATCGTCGAGGCCAGCGGTTCCTCGAGATTCGCCGCCTGCAGCTGTACGCCGCGGCGCTCCTGGTAGTCGAGGTCGTGTTTCACCTTCGCCGTCGCGATGAGCGGTTCGTTAGGCGCGCTGCGCTCGATCACCAGCTCCCAGGCCGGCAGCGACCGCGCGCGTCCGTTGCCCAGCACGCTCACGTACAGCTCGCGGCCCTCGATGAACTGCTCGGCGATGGCATCGGTGTCGAGGCTCTCGTGGATGAAGCGCACGCGCTCCTCGAGCTCGGCGTCATCGCGCACCAGCGACGCCTTGGCGATGCCCAACGACGCGTGCTCGGTGAGGCTCTTGACGATGAGCGGGAACCCGAGCTTGCCCGGCCGCTTCGTCCGCCTGCCTAACGGAAAGACGGCGAACGCCGGGGTGCGGATCCGGTGGTAGGCGAGGAGCTTCTTGCCCAGTGCCTTGTCGCGGGAGATGACGAGGCCGCGCGGATTGCAACCCGTGTACGGCACGCGGATGAGCTCGAGAAAGCTCACGATGTTGTGGTCGTACAGCGCGTTGTGGTGAAACTCCTCGAGCAGATTGAACACCACGTGCGGCTTCATCGACTCGACTGCGTCGCGGATGGGCTGCAGCTCTTCCTGGACGCCCAACGCCATCACCTCGTGCTTCGCCTTCCTGAGCGACGAGATGACGTCGTACTCGGCGCGCCACGCCAGGATGTCCTTCTCGTCGTGCCCGTCCAGGGACTCCGGCGGGACGTGGTCGGGGTACACGAGCGCCAACACGCGGAGCCGCTTCATAGCACGATCCATTCGCGTCGCCGGCTGTACAGCACGCGCGTGATCGTCACCGCGAGGAGCACGGCGAAGTTGGTCACGAGCGGCCGCTCGGCGCCCACGGCGCGCAGCTTGAGCTCGCGGCATCGCACGATCATGTCGGAGAGTACCGTGTCGAGCGTGATCTGGTACTCGCCGCTCCAGCGCGCGACGAGCCGGCGGAGGGCGCCCCGGTGGCGGCGCAGGAACGCGGCTGCCGACTCGTGCGCGCGGTCCGCGGGGTCGCGCGAGAAGAGCCGCAAAAGATCGCGATCATAGGTGACCGGCACCTCCACCACGTACCGCCGCCGCCGCTCCTCGTAGTGGGCGCCGAGCGTGGTCGAGATCCGGTGCAGTGGCTCGACGACCGCGCGCGACGTGACTAACGGACGCTGTCCGCCGATTTCGGCCATGACCTCGTCCACGTACTCGAGCTTGCGAAGGGCCACCGGCCACGCCGCATACCGGGCGCGCCAGCGGCGGCGCGGGCGCATCCACACGGCAAACGTCTCGGCGAAATCTTCGTCGGGATGGCTCTGCGCATACCAGAGGCGCAGGTGCTGGACGTGCTGCTTGCTCGCCGGGTTAGGCCGATACTGGTCGGGATACGGTTGGGCCGAGCTCCCGAAGAGGTAGCGCCACCGGCGGCGGTGGTGCAGGCGATAGGCGTGTTGAATGGCGTGTCCGGTCTCGTGTCGGAGAATACGCATGCACTCGCCGTTCGTGCCGCCTTCCAGCTCCAGCATCTGTGAGCGCTCGAGCCGCATGAGGCGCGGGTGGGCCAGGTAGAACGGCACGGCAAATCCTGGAATGCCCAACGGAGAGAACCATTCGTCGGAGAGCCAGATGTGCGGCTGGAACACCAGCGCCCGGTCGAGGAGCTCGCGCCGCAACTGCTCGACCTGCGGCTCAAGCCACGACCCCTCGATCGACACGCCGAGGTCGCGCAGCCGCACCGTCATGAGATCCTCGCGCGGCAAGCGCTCCCATGGAGTGCGGCGCGCGCGCCTGGCTCGTTTTCCCGCCGCCATGGCGCGAAAACTTCGGCCCGCGAGGGTGACGGCGCAAGCGCCTACCGCGGCCGTGCGAGGATCGGCATGCGCGCCAGCGCCGTATCGACGAGCGATCGAATGAGCGCGCTGTCCGTCGGCATCAGGTGGCCGGTCTCGAGCCAGATCTGCGTCTTCGGTTCGCGGGCTGCGTTATAGAGATCGCGCGCGGCCTCCACGGGCATTTGCGGATCGTCGATTCCATTCACCATGACGACGGGCCTCGGCGCGATCGCGCCGATGAATCGTTCGGGCGACAGGCTTCGGAATGGGCGCGTGGCGAGCCAGGCCAGCGGTGAGCGGAGCCAGGCCGGGTGCGTGTCGAGATTCGCGGCGAGTACCGCGGACAGATCGCCGGCACCGTAAATCAGCGCCACGTTGCGGAATCGCGTGTCCGCCGCGGCCGCGATCGTGGCGAAGGGCACGGCGAACGACGTTGCCGCGATCGCGATCCGCGCGGTGTCGACGTCGCCGCGCTGCGCCAGGTACACCGCGCCTAACGAGAACATCTGCGGGATGCGCTGCGCCGCCGTGCGGAGCGAATCCGAGTGGAACAGCGCCTCGGAGAGCGAAATGCGCATCGGCACCGACGGCGGATAGTCCAGCGACAAGACGACGACGTCGCCGAACTCCGCCGGCAGGCGCTCGATGGCGCCGCTGTTTTCCTCGCGACCATCTTCTAGCAAGACCGCCGGCAGGTGACCCGTGTCCGGCGTCGGCTGCATCAGAATCCCTCGAGCGACGATCCCGGTGCTGCTCGTCAACACGATGCGATAGACCTGATATCGGCCGCGCGACGGCTCCATTGTGGACGAGATGCCCGTCAGGGCGCCGCGGTTGTGCGTGTACGCGAGGAGCTCCTCTTTTTGCGCCGGTCCGAACGAACAGGAGAGCGTGCTCGCGACGACGATGACGGCGCCGATCGTCCGCGCGCAGGCGCGCCGCGTCACGCGCCACTGTGCCCACATCGCAGGGTTGGTCATGGATGAAGAGATGTCATTGAGCGCCGCGATGTCCAGCCGTCCATCCTGTTCAACCATCGAGCGGCGACATACTGTCCAAGCTGTGGGTGGATTCAATCGGTGCGTGCAACGGTTGCCATCGACTGACGACCAGGCTCGATCTCGTGCGGGCAACTTCGCCGTGTTCTGTCATTCGTAGTTCGTTGCGTGTTTTCCTACCCGTGGTCCGTCGTTCGGGGTGCGTCATCCGGCGACGGCCGTGGCCGGCTTCTCAGTCGCATCATGGTGTGCGACGCACTGGTCACGAACAACGACGGACGGACGACGGGTAGGAAAACACGACACGAACGACGAATGACGGACCACGGGGAGGCCGCACCCGTTGCATTGACCGGTTGAACCGGCCTGTGAAATCCTTCATGCCTTCGTTCACGCTCACGGTCTTCTCATGACACGTCATCGCGCGGTCATCCTCGGTGCAGTGTTCCTCGCGCTTGGTTCGGCACGACTCGGCGCGCAACCCGTGGCGCGCGCCACGCTGCCGGTCTCGGCGCCGGTGTCCGACATTCACTACGATGTCACGGTCGATTCGACGACGGCACGGACGCGAGACCTCGCCGTGACGATGCGGTTCCATGTCAGCGGGTCCGCGCCGGTGGTGCTCGCGCTGCCTGCGTGGAGTCCCGGGCACTACACGCTGCTGTGGTTCGCGTCGCGCGTGCTCGACTTCAGCGCGACGGCGGACGGCACGCCGCTCGCGTGGCGCAAGCTCGACTTCCAAACGTGGGAGATCAGGCCCAACGGAAAATCGACGGTGACGGTGGCATTTCGCTACGAGGCCAACGCGCACGACCGCGCCGTCGCCTATACCGCGCGCGACCTCGCGTTCTTCAACGGCACGAACGTGTTTCTGTATCCCGTTGGGCGGGGCTTCGTGTGGCCGGCCACGGTCCAGATCCATGCGCCGTCGGACTGGCGCGTCGCCACCGGCCTAACGGTGGGCCGCGCGCCCAACAGCTTCACGGCCACCAACTATCACGATCTCGTCGACGCGCCCTTCGTCATCGGCACGTTCGACTTCGACAGCGTGCGCACGGGCGCCGTGTGGGTTCGCCTCGCGAGCTTCCCGGCGAACGGCATGCGGGCCGAGTGGCGGCAGCGGACGCTGCAATGGTTGTCGCGGCTCGTGCCCACCGAAGGCGCCGTGTTTCACGACATCCCGTTCTCGCAGTACACCGTGCTGCAGCTCGCCGACACCATCGTGAACGGCGGCGGCCTCGAGCACCACGACTCGCAGCTGGACGGCGTGACGATGGATGGCAACGACCATCCCCACCTGCCATTCCTCTACGCGCACGAGATGTTCCACGCGTGGAACGTCAAGCGGCTGCGTCCGGCGGACATGGTGCCGTACCGCTACGATGATGCGCAGCCCACGCCGTGGCTGTGGGTGAGCGAAGGCATTACCGACTACTATGGCCCGCTCGCGCTGGTGCGCAGCGGTATCATCGGCGACTCGGCCTTCGAGGAAGAGATGGCGGGCGACATCGCCTCGGTGCAGGGTTCCGTGCCGGTTGCGTTAGGCGATGCGTCGCTGTCGGCCTGGATCGGCGCGGTCGATGGGACGGCCGGCATCTATTATCCCAAGGGCGCAACCGCCGGCCTCCTGCTCGACATCCTCATCCGCGACGCCAGCAACAACGCGCATTCGCTGGATGACGTGATGCGCGCGCTGTACGACAGCACGTACCGCGCGCGCTGGCGCGGGTTCACCGCCGCCGACTGGTGGGGCACCGTGAGGCGGTTCGCGGGCGGCCGCTCGTTCGCCGACTTCGACCGCCGCTACATCACCGGCCGCGAGTCCATGCCGATCGATTCGGTCCTTGCGCTCGCGGGGTGGCGCGTCGCGCGCGACACGATTCGCGATCTTCGGTTAGGCGCCCAGGTCGCGGCGGGCGACGGGTGCATGCTGCTCTCGGTGGTGAACGACGGCGGCCCGGCGCAGGCGGCGGGGCTCCGCGCCGGCGACTGCGTCTCGAAAGTCGGAGACGTCGAGGTCGCATCGCTGGCGGACTGGCCGAAGGTCCTCGCGCGCTACGACAGCACGACCGGCACATCGTTGCCGATGGTCGCCCGGCGCGGGTCCGACACGCTTTCCCTGGCCCTGCCGGTTCGGCGTACCGCTCGGCTCGCTTTCCGGATTGAAGCGATTCCGGACGCGTCCGCCAAGGCGCGTCAAATTCGGACTGGCATTCTGACAGGACGCACGGGAGCGGCAGCGAATCGGTCTAACTGAGCGAAGTCATTGTGGCAACGGATGTTTCCGCAGCGCATGTCACGTTTTGACCGGTTGTGAGTCTTCTAGCAGGTCACGCGCCGACACACAGTTAGCCGATTCGGTGCGTCAGCGGCGGCAACACCGACTCCTCCCTTTCGGTGTGCCCCGCCTCCTGACCAGTCGACTGGACTTCTTCGGAGATCCTCATGCACAAGCGTTTCGTCATGGTGTCCGCGGCCGCCCTCGCTCTCGCCGCTGCCTCCCACACTGCGACGGCCCAGATCGCGACGCCGAAGCCGACCTTCGGTGTGCTCGGCGGGCTCAATCTCGCCACGCTGGGTGGTAGCGACATCAGCAATGCGAGCAACCGCACCGGTTTCCAGGCGGGTCTGTTCCTCACCCTCCACATGAACCATGCGTGGTCGATCGAGCCCGAAGCGTTGTACACGCAGGAGGGCGCGACTTCGCAAGGCGCGACCCTGCAGATGAACTACCTGCAGGTGCCGGTGCTGCTCCGTTGGGACGTGATGGCGAAGAACCCGGTGCACCCCTTCTTCGTCGCGGGTCCGGCCGCTGCGTTCCAGGTGGGCTGTAACCTGTCGGGCTCCGGCCAGAGCATGAGCTGCGACCAGCTCAACACGCAGTCCGGCGGCTCGTTCCAGAAGAAGTCGTTCGACATGCTCGGCGTCGCCGGCGCGGGCCTCGGCTTCAACGTCGGCGCCTCGCAGATGTCGGTGGGCGCGCGCTACTCGTACGGCTTCAGCGACGCGTTCCAGGGCAACGATGTCAAGAACCGCTACTTCTCCATCTTGCTCGGCCTAACGTTCTAACGGAAGGACGCACGAGAGGAACGAGCCCGCTCCGGCGATGCTGCCGGGGCGGGCTCGTTCGCGTGAGGAGGTCCGCATCACCGACGCGCGACCTCGGTCTCCTGCGCGCTCACCGCCTGCCAGCGGCCGCCCCGCTTCAGGAACACGTCGGTGAACACCGTCCGCTTCACAGCCGCCTGCCCGGCGTGCGACGCATCCACGATGCCCGTCGCGATCGCCGTCGTTCCGTAGAGCCGCACATCCAGCCGCTCGAACCGTTCGTGCACGGACGCCGGCCGCGGATGCTTGACCACGAACGCAATGTGCTCCGACTTGTCGATGATGTCGCCGGTGAATACCGGGTGGAGAAAGTCGGGCGCGAGGATGCGCTCGAGCGCCGCACTATCACCCGACGCGAGCCACGTGTGCTCGAGCGTCACTATCGTATCGCTGTCGGCATGTACGCTCGACGACTGGGCGCCGGCTCGAGCGCCGATCGCCCCCAGCACAGCGACGACACACCCGATCACGACCACGGACGTTCTGTTAGGCATTCGTCCCTCCGGTGTCGGCCATCCATGGATGCAACGCCGAGGAACGCGAATGCGACAGGCGTCGGCCGCGCCTTCTGACGAATGTCTGACACGGCGCCGAGCGCCACGCTTGCGGCGCGGCGCCGGAGCCGTAGTATGGCGCCTCGTTGCCGGCGCGTTCGTCGAGTCGTCGCATGCGCTACGTTCTGGACACGCCACGACCGGAGGCTGTATGAGCGCACCGCGATCCACGCCGAGTGACCCGGAGCGCGGGACGAGAGTCATCGCGTTTCAGTAGGGAGGTGTGCACGGAGCACAAACGCGCTTAGATTGGGGCGCGAGAAGTACAGGCAGGGGAGGCGCCTCATGTGGCGATGTCGCCACGCAAGCTGGTTGCCGCAACGAATTGCGGTGCCGATGTCCGTTGTGTTCTGCATTGCGGTATCTGCTCCAGGTTGGTCGCAGGGTAGCATCAGCGGCGTAGTTCGCGCCGCGGGTTCGGCAGCACCGCTCCCAGATGCCATAGTCACCGTGTCGGGCTCCGCGCAGGCAGCCCGCTCGGGACGCGACGGCCGGTTCATCGTTGGTGCAGTCGCCGGTGGTGAGCACGTCGTCATCGTGCGCCGCATCGGCTTTCAGCCAGACACCATCACGAGCGTGATCGTTTCGCCGACGTCGACGACGCCGGTGATAGCGGAGCTCGTGCATCTGACGACGAAGCTCGACACGGTGTCGGTCCGCTCCGTCGCGACGAACATCGCCATCACGGGCGCGTCGCCCTCGGTGCAGCTGACGCGCGCCGGCATTGCGCGCACGCCGCAGATTGCCGACGATGCATTTCGCGCGGTGACGCGCGTGCCCGGCGTGTCGGCGAGCGATTTGTCGGCGGGATTCCGCGTGCGCGGCGGCGCGAATCGCGAAGTGCTCTTGTCGCTCGACGGAATGGAGCTCTACGAGCCCTTCCACCTCAAGGACCTGGATGGCGCGATCTCGATCATCGATCCGGGGATACTGGGCGACGCGAACATCAGCACCGGCGGATTCGGCGCGCGCTACGGCGATCACCTGACGGGCGTGTTCGCGCTGCAATCGCGCGACGACGTGGTTTCGTCCACGCACGGCAGTCTCACGGCGAGCCTGAGCGGTATCGGCGCGGAGCTCGCGACGCCGATCGACGGGTCGCACGCCGACGTGATGGTGTCGGCCCGCAAGGGACTGCTCGCGACGGCGCTCGACGTGGCCGGCGACGGCGGGACGCTCGCGCCGCGCTACGACGACAGCTACGCGCGCCTCCGCGTTCGGCCTAACGCAACCAATCAGCTCACGATCAGCGCGCTGCGCGCGAACGACGGGCTGTTCTTCTATGCGTCGGGCGAGCCTTCGTTAGCCAGCGAGTACGGCAGCTCGTACCTGTGGGCGACGTGGACCTCGATGCCCACGACGTGGCTCACCACGCGCACGATGGTCTCGGCCGCCGATCTCGATTGGGAGCGGACGGGCGGCGAAACGTCCAACTCGGGTCTGGCCCTGCAGGTGGACGACCGCCGCGGATTCCAGGCGCACGGCATTCAGCAGTCGGTAACGGTAGATGAGTCGCCGCGGTTGCGGACGGAGGTCGGTGCGCAGTACCGCTCGCTGCGCGCGCAGTACGACTACGCGCGGCAGCAGGCGCTGCCGGTGGTGGAGGCGGGCGAATGGGTGACGGACTCCAACCATCTCGGCACGCGCGTCATCGCGCACGGCGCGACGCTCGGCGCGTATCTCACGCAATTCGCCCAGGTCGCGCACTCGTTAGGCATCGAGGCGGGGCTCCGCTACGACGAGCAGACCTACACGGGCGAGCACGTGCTCAGCCCGCGCGTCGCGGCGGCGTACGCGCTCGGCGGCCGCACGACGCTGCACGCCGCCTGGGGCTTGTACGCGCAGCCGCAGGCGTTGTACGAGCTGCAAGTGGAAGACGGTGTGACGCACTTCTCGCGCGCCGAACGCGACGAACAATATGTGTTAGGCATCGACCATCGGTTCGATGTGCTGACGCTCAAGCTCGAGGCGTACGATCGCCAGTTGCTGCGGCTGGACCCGCAGTATGTGAACCTCGAGAGCTCGTTCGACGTGTTCCCCGAGGCGGGAAACGATCGGGTGCTCATCAATCCCGTGCGCGGCAACGCGAAAGGCGTGGAGTTCTCCGCATCGTCCAACCGCGGGCCGATCCAGTGGCTGGCGAGCTACGCGCTCGCGTCATCGCGCGACATCGTGGGCGGTGTGTCGCTGCCGTCGCCGTACGATCAGCGGCATTCGATCCACGTGGACGCGAGCGCGTCGCCGCATCCAGGTTGGCGCGTGAGCGCGGCGTGGGAGTTTCATTCGGGATGGCCCGCGACGCCGATCACCTTCGGACTGGATACGCTGGTGGATGGCAGCCACCACGTGCGCGCCGAGTACGGGATCTTCAACTCGACGCGCATCGGGCCGTATCACCGGTTGGACTTCCGCATATCCAACGATCGGCGCCTGGGGCCGGGAAAGCTCTCGGTGTATCTCGATGTGTTCAACGTCTACGGCCGCAACAATCCGCGCGGGTTGGGCTACACCGTTGCCGACTGGAACTCTGCCGAAGTCGTCGTGAGCCAGCGGTCCAAGCTGCAGCTCCCGCGCATTCCGACGCTCGGCGTCCAGTGGACGTTCTAGCGGACGCGGTTCACTGGCACACGTGCAGCGCCTGCGCCGGATCCGCGCGGCTCGCGTGCGCGGCCGGCAGCCATGACGCAACCAGCGCGCTGAGCGCAAGTGCCAGCGGCATCGCGACGAACGTCAGCGGGTCCGAGGGCGCGACCTGGTAGAGCACCGATCGCAGGGCCTGTGTGGCGAGCAACGCTCCCGCGGTGCCGATGATCAGTCCTGGGACCACCATGCCTAACGCATGGCGCACGATCAGCCAGCGCACCGCCCGCGCCGGGGCGCCGAGCGCGAGGCGGATGCCCATCTCACGGGTGCGGCGTTGGGCGAGTTGGGCCATCACGCCGTACACGCCGACCACGGCGAGTGCGAGGCCGACCGTCGCGAACACGAGCAGCAGCGTCGTGAGGAATCGCGCGCGCGCCATCGACGTCGCGACGACATCGTCGAGCGTGTGCGTGTCGACGATCGCCTGCTCGGGGTCGATGTCGTGCAGAAGGGAGCGGATCTGCGGCACGAGCGACACGGGATCGCCGGGCGTGCGCACCAGCAGATACAGGTCGCCCGAGGGCTCCTGCGCTTGCGGCGTGAAGATCTCGATCCTCGGCTCGGCGTCGAGCGAGATCTGATGCTCGCTGCCGACGACGCCGACGATGGTGCGCCAAACGGATGACGAGTCGGGTATCTTGTCGAACGTTAGGCGCTGGCCGATCGGGTTCTGTCCGGGGAAGAAACGCCGCGCAACCACGTCGTTGATGAGCACCACGCGCGGCGATCCGTCGCGATCCGAGGCGTTGAAGGTGCGTCCGGCGCGGAGCGGCTCGCGCATTGCGCGGAAGTAGTTGGGCCCAACCTCGCGGTGTGCGACCTCGGAGCCGTACTCGCCCGGCCGGCGGCCCTCGATGCTGAAGCTGCTCGTCCACTCCGTGCCGGTGAGCGGGAGATGCGAGACGATCGCGGCATCGGTCACGCCGCGCAGCGCGCGCGCGTGTGCGATGAGCGCGTCGTCGAACACGTTGACTTTGGGAGTCGTGTCGTAGCGCGCTTGGGGCAGCTCGAGGCCGACCGCGAGCACACCGCGCGGATCGAAGCCGGGTGGCACGTGCGCCAGACGCCAGAGGCTGCGCACGAGCAAGCCTGCTCCCGACGACAGCATGAGCGCGAGCGCGATCTCCGCGACGGCGAGCGCCTCGCCCCAGCGGCGCATCCGCCGTCCTTCGTGCGGTCCGCGTCCACCTTCCTTGAGCGCGTCGCCCGGGGCGCGTCGTGCGCTCCAGAGCGCGGGCCCGATCCCGAAGAGCACGCCGCACGCGGTGGTGATGGCGAGCGTGTACACGAGCACGCTCCAGTCGACGTGGACGCCGGCGTCGGGCAGCGTGCGGGCCGGCGCGAGCAGCGTGATGGCGCGCGTGCCCAGCCACGCGAGCGACAAGCCGGCCGCGCCGCCTAACGATGACAGCACGAGGCTCTCGGTGAGCACCTGTCGCGTGAGCCGCCATGGCCCAGCGCCGAGCGCGAGACGCAGCGCGACTTCGGGGGCGCGTCCATTCGCATGCACGAGCATGAGGTTGCCCACGTTGGCGCACGCGATGAGCAGCAGGAGTCCCGACGCCGCGAGCAGCACGAACAGCGCCGTGCGCGAATCGCCCACGAGATACGTGTGCAGCGGCACCATGCCGGCGCCCATCACACGATTGGTCACCGGATACTGCTGCTGCAGACGCCGCACGACGACCTGGAACTGCGCGTTGGCTTCGTCGACGCTCACGCCGGGCGCGAGGCGGGCGATGGCGCGCAGCCAATGTGCGCGGCGAAACCAGACCTTGGTGCGCGACGCGCGATCCCATCCTTGCGTGTACCACGCATCGACGGTCGAGGATGGGAACGTGAATCCGGGGGCCATCACACCGATCACTTGCGTCAGCCGTCCGTCGAGGTGGATCGTTCGGCCGACGATGCCCGGATCGGCGCCGAAGTGCGCGCGCCACGCGCGGTCGCTGAGCACGATGGTCGCGCGTGTGGTGTCCCAGGTTTCGTCATTCGTGAAGCCGCGGCCGAGCGCCGCGCGTCCGCCTAACACGGTGAAGAAGTTCCCCGTGACGGCCTGGAGCGTGAGCAGCTGCGGGTCGCCGGCGCCGGTGAGCGTGCCGTGTCCCGTCCCGCTGGTGTATGCCGCAATGTCCTGGAACGCGCGGACCTGCTCCTTCCAGTCGAGATAGTTGGCGCCGGCCACCGACTCCATGTGCCAATTCATCTCGGGATTGTTCTCGCCGAGCATCACGAGGCGATCGGGAGCGGGGAAGGGCAGCGGGCGGAGGATCGCCGCGTCGACGGCCGAGAAGATCGCGGTGTTGGCGCCGATGCCTAACGCCAGCGTGATCACCGCGGCGCCGGCGAGCGCGGGCCGGCGCGCCAGCGCGCGAAGCGCGACGCGCACGTCGCTGCTCGCGTCCGCAAGCCAGGGGACCCCGCGCACGTCGCGGTGCGCTTCACGCACCTGCTGCACGCCGCCGAACGCGACGTAGGCGCGGCGCCACGCGTCGGAGTCGCTCATGCCGGCGCTCACGTTCTTTTCCTGCTCGCGCTCGAGATGAAAGCGGATCTCTTCGTCCAGCTCGCGGTCGGCGGCTCGGCGGCGGAGGGCCGCGCGGAGGCGGAGCAGCATTCGATCGAAGGGCATCATGGGCGGCTCGTGGCACCTCGCCGGCGCCGGATGGTCACGGGGTCCCGAGAATCAGCTCCACAGTCGACACGTAGCGCCGCCAGCTCGCCGTCTCTTCGCCTAACGCTCGGCGCCCGGTGGCCGTCAGGCGGTAGTACTTCGCGCGGCGGTTGTTGGTCGTGGTGCGCCAGTCGCTTCCGATCCAGCCGCGTTGCTCGAGGCGCTGCAGCGCCGGATAGAGCGAGCCCTGATTCACGTCCAGGACGCCCTTCGAGACCTGTTGAATGCGCTGGCTGATGCCCCACCCATGCATGGGCTCGAGCGCCAGTGTCTTGAGGATCAACAGGTCGAGCGTGCCGCGGAGGACGTCGGCCGATGGGGAGGAGGCGGACATGGCACCGGTTCTGTCGGGTTCCTACAGAAGATGCGGTGAGTCCTGTCGGAATGCTAGAGGAAACCCGGACACGACCGGACACAGCCGGTCCGGTGGTGTCCGCCTTCCTAGCGCGAGAAGGCGGGCGTCGCGGCCGGCACGCCGCCGTGCGACGCCGCGAGGAAGGCGGTGAATGCCTCGGGCGGCTGCGGCTTCGCGAACAGGTAGCCCTGGCCGAGCTCGCAGCCCAGCTCGCGCAGCGCGCGGAACTGGTGGGAGTCTTCGATGCCCTCGGCGACGGTGCGCAGCGACAGCATGTCGCCCAGCGCGATGATGGTGCGCGCGAGCGCGGCGTCGTTGCCGCCCAGCGTGACCCCGTCGACGAACGCTTTGTCGATCTTGAGCACGTCGATCGGGAACCGGCGGAGGCTGCCTAACGAGGAGTAGCCGGTGCCGAAATCGTCGATGGCGAGGCGGACGCCCAGGGCCTTGAGCTCGAGGAGCCGGGCCAGCGTCGCGTCGACGTCGCGCATGATCACCGTCTCGGTGATCTCGAGGACCAGCCGGTCGGGCTGGAGCGCCGAGTCCGCGAGGGCGGCCGCCACGTCGCGCACGAGGTCGGCGTGCTGGAATTGGCGCCCGGACAGGTTCACGGTGACGGTCGGGCGCTCGTCGAGCGGCGACGGCGACTGCCAGGTCGCCGCCTGGCGGCACGCCTCGCCGATGACCCACCTGCCTAACGGGACGATGAGGCCCGTGTCCTCGGCCATCGGGATGAAGACGTTGGGCGCGAGCAGGCCGCGCGTCGGGTGCTGCCACCGCACGAGGGCTTCCGCCGCCGCCAGCCGGCCGGTCGACAGATCGACGATCGGCTGGAACATGAGCCGGAGCTCGCCGCGCGCGATGCCCTCGCGCAGGTCGGTCTCGAGCGCCATCCGGTCCACGAGTGATTTGTGCATCTCGGGCGCGAAGATCGCGTAGCGCCCCTTGCCCGCGGTCTTGGCGGTGTACATCGCGACGTCGGCGTTGCGCAGCAGCTCGTCGGCGCCGTCGGCGCCGTCGGCGTCGCCGGCGCGCGCGATCCCCATGCTCGCGGTCACCGCCACGGGCTTGGCGTCGAGCACGATCGGCGAGCGGAGGCTCGAGGCGATGCGGTCGGCCACCGTGATGACATCGGAATCGGTGTTGACGCTCTCGAGGAGCACTGCGAACTCGTCGCCGCCTAACCGGGCGACCGTGTCGCAGCCGCGCGTCGCGTTGAGGAACCGCGCCGCCACGGCGGCCAGCAGACGGTCGCCCTCGGTGTGGCCCAAGCTGTCGTTCACCGTCTTGAAGTCGTCGAGATCGAGGAACAGGACCGCGAGGCGGCCGCCCACGCGCTCCAGCCCCAAGAGGGCGTGCTCGACGCGGTCGTGGAACAGCGCGCGGTTCGCGAGGCCGGTGAGCGGGTCGTGCAGCGCTTGATAGGCGAGCTGCGACTCGAGCTGTTTCCGCGACGTGATGTCTCGCGCGACCCACACGACCGCGTGTTCATCCATCGGCGACACCGTGCCCGCGAACCACGCCGTGGCGCCGTCGATCTCGAGACTGTACTCGACGTCCACGGGGCGCCGCGATTCGAGCGCGCGCGTGACGCATGCCTGGACGGTGTCGGCGGTACCCGGCGGCAGGACTTCGCTCACGGTGCGGCCTAACCATTCGACCGGGGCGCGGTGCCGCTCGTCGGCGGCGCTGGCGGCGATCTTGATGTAGCGGCCGTTGCGGTCGAGCGCGACGATCACGTCGGACATCGCGCCGACCAGCGCGTGGAGCTCGGCCTCGCTCGCCTGCAGGGCGCCCTGGGCGCGGCGCAGCGTCCGCTCGTTCCACGCCGTCGCATACGTGGCGATCCACGCGGCCATGCCTAACAACAGGATCTTCGCGCCTTCGTCCAACAACGAGACGCCGGTCGTGGTCATGGCCGCGATCGGGTCGGACTCGAGGTGCACGTGACCGGCGGCGAGGAAGAACGCGATGAGCACCACGTACTCGCCCACGACCAGCGTCGCCACCACTGCCGCGCGGCGCGTCGAACTGGTGAACGGGCGCGCCGCGAGGATCACGAAATACACGAGCCAGATCGGTGACTTGACGACCAGACTCGGCGACACCGCCAGTCCGTATTCCAGGAGCAGGCATGTGACCGCGGTCGCGTCGGCGATCGCGTTCGCCGCGGCGAGCCACGGCCGCTCGAGGCGATGGCGGTGGATCCGCACCTGCTGCCAGAGCGTCCAGAGCAGCATGGGCAGCAGCACCGAGGCGTTCACCATGGTCAGCGCGCGCGACATCTTCGGCGCATAGACCACCGCGCTCACGCCTAACAGCATGAGCACCACCGCGCGCACGCCATTGAGATGGCGTTCGGCGTTGGCGCGCTCCGCGGCGAGGAGCGCCGCGGTGGTGGGGCCCTCGAAGGATGTAGTGTTCTGCACTGATGCCGGTACGGGATCCTCGCACACCGCGCGCGATTGCGTGCGACGGGTGGCGAGAGGAGGACGGCCGGTCGACGCTCGGGGTCACGACGTGGTCAGACCCTGGGCCGTGTCCTTGCCCTGGGCCCGTCCGAGGGGGAGAATAGCCCATGCTCTCTCGGACCTGGGACTGGATGCGGCAGGTGAATTGGCGGCCCTGGCTGCTCGGCGCGTACGCGCTGAGCGTGCTCGTGGTGGCCATTCCCAAAGGCCTGCACCACTCCGACAACAACTTCCTGATCTTCGACGCGACATTCAGAAACCTTCGTGCGGGACGCGACCTGTACGCGCGGCACCCCGATCAATACATCGACCTGTTCAAGTACAGCCCTGCGTTCGCGGTGCTGTTCGCGCCGATCTCGGTGCTTCCCGACACGCTCGGCCTCGTGCTCTGGGATGCGATCAACACGATGCTGCTGGCCCTCGCCATCGTGAAGCTGCTGCCGGACAAGCGCGGCGACGCCGTGCTCGCGCTCACGTTTCTCGAGATGTTCGGCCAGATGCAGCATTCGCAGTCGAACAGCTTGCTCGCGGCGCTGATCATTCTTGCGTTCCTGGCGCTCGAGTCGGAGCGACAAGTGGGCGCCGCGTTCGCGCTCGCGATCGGCACGGCGGTCAAAATTTTTCCGATTGCGGGCGCGGCCATGGCGCTGCCGCGTCCACGACGCCTGCGATTCGCGATCGTGTTCGCGGTGGCGTTGGTGGTGGTGTTCGGGCTGCCGCTGCTCGTCACGTCCCCACACGAGGTGACAGCGCAGTACACGCGGTGGGTGACGATGCTTCCGCCCGATGCAGTCGCAGACACCATCGCCGGTCGCGGCATGCACACCGGCGGTGTGTACGAGCTCGCGCATCTCTGGTTCGGGTTGGAGTCGCCGCCGTTTGCGATCGAGGCGGTGGGTTCGGTGCTGCTCGTATTGCCGCTCGTCACCCGGTTTCGCCGTTGGGCCGATCCGGATTTCCGCCTGCGGTTTCTGTGCTCGCTGCTCGTGTTCCTTGTGATTTTCAACCACCGCTCGGAGTCGCCGTCGTTCGTGATTGCGATGGTCGGCATCGCCATCTGGTTCGTGATCTCGGCACCGGACGCGCTCACGATTTCGGTGATCGTCGCGACCGTCGGAATCGTGTCCATCGGCGCGTCGAGTGCGGTGCCGAACGCGGTGCGCGTGGGTGTGGTGATGCACTACAGGCTCAAGACGCTGCCGTGCGTGATCGCCTGGCTCGTCATGCAAGCCGAGTTGTGGGGGTGGCGACCGTCCCGCCCGTCGTTGCCTGCGCTGTCGGCGCTCTGGAACGCGCGAACCGTGAGCGACCCCATCGCGTCTCCATGACCGCTGCGCCCGCTCATGGCATCTGCTTTGCGCTGTGTGGCTGGGGTGCCGTCGTTGGATACAATTCCGATAACCGAAACAAGGAACAACAATGATGATCGGAGATGCGGGTTGGCGCCGCCGTGTGTGCGCGAGCGCTGTGATCGTGTCCACGTGCGTGGCTGCGTTCGCAGCCGGCCTGCACGCACAAGACGACCAACTCGCCGATCGCGCGAAGCGCGCCGCTCAAGTGCTGTCGGAGCTCGTGTCGGTGCCCGATCGGTCGCCGCCCACAGCGCTCATGCGCGAGGC
>DASVAC010000198.1:0-3953 GCA_036376535.1 Gemmatimonadaceae bacterium
CGGTGGGGACGGGCATCATTACGGTGAACGGCGCAACCACGCGTGCGCACGTGGTCGGGCTGCGCATCGTCGATTTTTCGGGAGTCGCGAACCTCGATTCGGTATACGCCGTAGGCGCATGGCAGGGCGATGGCTCGGACACCGCGATCGTGTTCTTCCAAGCGGGCGGTACGGTGACGGCGCTTTCGGCGCTCGACACGGCATCCGCCGACAACTTCGGTGGGACTGCTTCCGTTGTGCCCGGGGCCCTGGGTGCCACCGCGTCGTGATCGAGGTACCTCCACCGCCATGTTGACGACAGCCCGCCGTGATGGACGACGTTCTATCGGAATCATTGTCTCGGCGGTTGCGGCCGTGGCGTGCTCGGGTACATCGGCAACCGGTCCAACCGCGACCCGCAATGCGCAGCTCATTGCGCATTTCGATTCGCTGAGCAAAACGTCCATGGCGATTCACGCCGATCAACTCCGTGCCGCCATTGGGCGGCTAGCCGATGGCGCACCAGTCGGTCGCGCTCAGGTCGTGGTCGACGGCAAGGCATCTACCTACTCGATCATCGCCGAGTACGACGTCGACGATTCGGCCAGAGTGCCTGTCGACTCCTTGCTCACGATCTTTGCGTGGAGCGGCGAGGACGCCGATACCATCATCGAGTTAGACGTCGGGAACGGGGTTTCTATCCTGCTGACCGATGCCGTCGACTTGTTTGTCAACGACACCGTTCTTGCGCCGACGGGCCTAACGACATCGGCGCCGGCAGGCGCGTGTGCGACCGTTGACGTCACCGTACCGCCCGGTAGCTCGATGGTCAAGGGCGACGACTGCCGGCGAGAGACGCTGACGTTGCCGATCTCCGAGTCTCTCAGCGCGTCGGCTGAATCGTCGCTCCATTTCGAGCTTCCTGCCCAAGCCATTGCCGCGATCCGGCAGGAGTTCTACGATGCGTTTCGTTGACGGCTCAAGTATCTCTGGCGCGTGGTTATCTAACCATCGTGTGAGCACGGCCACGGTCGCCGCACTTGTCGTGGCTGCCACACTGGCCACGGTTGCGTGCTCGGGCGACTTTTCTACCGCTCCAACCACGAGTCGAAACGTCAAGTTGATTGCGCACTTCGACTCGCTCGCGGCGACGGCGCCGCGCGAGCAGAGCTTCCAACTCATCGACATCGTCACCGAGCTGGCCAACGGCGCGCCGGTCGGGAACGTGATCGTCGAACTGAACGCGGGCATGGCGTCGTACTCGTACGTGGCGCGCTACGACATCATCGATGTCGCGGGGAGGCCGGCAGACTCGGACCTGTTCGTCTTCGCGTGGCGCGGGGCGGACGCCGATACGATTGTCGGTTTCTTCTACCAACACGATACCGTGTCTGCGGCGCTCACCACGCAGGACGGGGTCTTTCTCACGTCCAAATTGGCGGCCGGCGCTGCAACGGCGTCGGCGCCCAACGGCGCGTGCACGTCGTTTGTCTCGGTGCTGCCGCCGAGCATTTTCATTCCACCCGAAGTGTCGTGCGCGCTAGAGCGGGTCTCGGCCGTGGCGACCGGGAAATTGACCGACACCACCGGGGTCAGCGTGGACTTCGCTTTACCGCAGCAAACGCTCGCCGCGATCCGGTACGAATTCAACGAGTCGGCGCTCGGGCAGCGCCGTTAGGCGCCCCTGCCCTCAAACGCGGTATCGCGCTCCAACGACCGATGGACGCGTTTTCGGCGGACTTGGGAGGCGGCGATGTTCTGACCGTCGGGCTGTCGCAGCAATTGGTATCCGGCATTTATGTGGAGACGGGTGCTCCTCCGCCGCGCTCATGGTGGTTTCGGAGTTCGCGCGTTGCGCCAGTAGAGCCAACGCCGCGCGCAGCCTAACCGGAAACCGTGACGCCGGCCGGAACGAAACGGACCATTGCCCAACGACGATCCGCGACCCAGATTCCAGACGCCTCGACGAACGGATTGCCTGACGGAGGGCGGCGATGACGAGCGGCCGGGTGCGCCAAATACGGTGGACTGTCGCTTTCTCGGCCGGTGCCTCGTTGGTCGCCATAGCGGCCGCCTGCTCGAGTGGCTCGGCTACCGGACCGACGATCAGTCGAAACGCGCAGCTCATCGAGCGCTTCGATTCGATGGCTGTCGCGTCGACGCCGTTCCGCGCCCTGGAGTTTCGCCTCATGATCGAATTGCTCGCCGAAGGCGCGCCAGTGCAGCACGTGACGATTGACGTAAACGGCAAGGCGGCGCCTTACGCGCTCATCGCCGCGCTCGACGTCAATGACTTCCAGGACGTCCCGTTGGACTCGGACGTGGTGCTGTACGCATGGCGCGGACGTGACGCCGATACGATCGTGCTGTTCCAGTATTATCCCCGAGGGAACGTTGCCATCAGTCTGTCGGCGCCTAACACCGTTCAGGTAGAGTCGTTTGGCGGAGGCTCGGGCATCGCGGTCGCCTTGACGCGTGGAGAAGTCTGCCAATCGATTCCCGACGCTCTGGGCGCGGCCGATACGCTCCCGCGAATCAACAGTTGTCGACTCGAGACGATCAGTGTGTCGGCGACTGCAGAGCTACGAGGGAGTGGTCCGACACCGCAACGCCTAACACTCGTGCCTCAGCCCCTGTCCGCCATACGTCTCGAGTCTGACCTCGGGTCATGACGCAGAATCCATCATTCATGAACAGACGCGTGTCGTCGCACAATGGATGCATCCAGTACACCCAACGGAGAACGAAGCGCCTTCGTGCGCATCGCACCCGTTATGCGTTTCTCATCGCAAGTGTTGCGGTCGTCGCCGCATGTGCGAGTGACCAGGTCGCCGGCCCAAATACGGCTGAAAACGCCGAGTTGATCTTGCATTTCGACTCGCTGATGCACTCCACCACGGACGCTTACCGAAAGTCCACCTACTGGGACATCGCAGCGATTCTGGCCGAAGGTGCGCCGGTCGGCGCCGCAACGATCAAGGTGAATGGGGTGACGCACCACTTCAATGCGGTCGCCGAACTTCTGGTGACGAGGAACGCCCTTGGCGTGACTTTCGACTCGGACTATACCATCGCTGGGTGGCAGGGCGATGGAACGGACAGCACATTCGACTTTCTCAAGTCGGACCTATTCAACACGCTGGTGACAACGTTCGGCGCCGCGTCCATGCAGGACTTTGACGCGAGTACGCGTGTCACGCTCGGCCCGCCGCGTGGGCTGTGCCGATCGTTCCTGAGCGTCACGCCATCGGACATCGGGGCGCCCACGCCTCTTGAATGCTTCGTACAGGTCGCGACGGATTCGTTCTGGATCGTGACGAACAGCAGGCATGGTGACACCGTCGTGCTCCATTCGCAGCCGCTCACCGGTATCCGCGTCTTGAGATCGGTCGCTGCGCCACCGCCCTGACCAGTCGCCATCGATGCGACACGGGCCGCGAACAGTGTCGTCAGACCGTCTTGAGCGCCTCAACTAACGACGTGAGCGACTTCTTCGCGTCGCCGAACAGCATGCGCGTGCGGTCGCGATAGAAGAGCGCGTTATCGATGCCGGCGAAGCCGGTGCCCATGCTGCGCTTGAGCACGATCACGTTGCGCGCTTTGTCGACGTCGAGAATGGGCATCCCATAGATCGGGCTCGTTGGATCTTCACGCGCGGCCGGATTCACGACGTCGTTCGCGCCCACCACGAGCACGACGTCGGTGCTGTCGAAGTCGCCGTTGATCTGGTCCATCTCGACCAGCTCGTCGTACGGAATGTTCGCCTCGGCGAGCAGCACGTTCATGTGGCCCGGCATGCGCCCGGCCACAGGGTGGATCGCGAACTTCACATCGACGCCGCGCCGCTCGAGCTCCTGCGCCAGCTCGCGCACCGCGTGCTGTCCCTCGGCTACGGCGAGACCGTAGCCAGGCACGATCACCACCTTCCGCGCGTACGCGAGCGCGATCGCCGTATCTTCGGCGCTCGTTTGACG
>DASVAC010000199.1:0-21802 GCA_036376535.1 Gemmatimonadaceae bacterium
GCTTCCCCAAGCGAGCAGAGCGAGCGCTTCCCCATTCCCTGCTCTCTCCTACTGACCCGACGAGCCCGGCCCGCTGTCGCGCATCAGCCGCGCCGATCTCGCCATGGCATCCACCGTTCCCGCGATGGCTTTCGCCTTCGCAGAATCGCCCTGCTGCTCGAGCGATTGGAAGATGATCGAGCCGATGATGGCGTAATGGTACACGATGCCCACCGACGCGCGATCCACCCAGCCGTTCTGTACGAGCAGCGATTTCGGCGCGGTGTACACGCTGTCCCAGAGCGCGCGCGTCGTGGGTTCATCGAAGTAGCCGCCCGAAATCCGGAACGTGTCCTTCGAGGCGGTGATCGCCTGCGGCATGAGCTTGACCACGAGGCCCTGCGTCAGCAGGTAGGGCTCGAGGCCTAACGCATCGCCGTACTCGCTCGACGAGAAGTAGATGGGCCGCTGCGGATACGCGTCGCGGATGAGGCGCAACACCACGATCTGATCGCGCGTGAGGTAGCCCGCTGGGATGCGCGCCGTGATACCACCGGCCGTGAAGGTCTGCGCTTCGCGTAGCGACAACACAGGCGGGATCGAGTCGGCCTCTCCGTACGTCATCTTGAGCGGCGACCCTGAGGGCATGGGCCACGTCTTGCCGCGAAAGCGCGCCGGCCCCAAGGCCGCATCGTACGGGCGTACCGGACGCCGCATCATCTGCCGAACGAACCAATCGGTGCCCAGGTAGGTCGCGACGGCGACGATGACATCCTGTCGAACCCCTTCCACCTCCTGCGCGTACCAGAGCGGGAAGGTGTCGTTGTCGCCGTTGGTTACGATCACGGCGTAGGGCTCGACGGAGTTGAGCATGTCCACCGCGAAGTCGCGCGTGAACATCTGCTTGGAGCGCGGCGCGTCCCGCAAGTTGCCGGCGAACGGGATGAACGCGATCGCCAGCACCGGGCACGCGGCCAGCCACGCCCGGTTAGGCAGCGCCGAGGCGGTCGCTTTCATCAGATCGGCGACTAGCGTCGCCAATGACTCCCACAGGAGAGTTAGGCCGATCCCCGCCCACACGCTGAACGACGAGAAGCTCCACAAATAGAAGTAGTCGCGCTCGCGCGGCTCGCGCGCGACGGTGTTCCCGAGCTCGGGCGACTGCCCAAGGCTGTACTTGAAGTTCATGTAGTACACGAGCACCAGCGACACCGTCAACGAAAACACGGCGAAATACCAGAACGACTCCGGGTCGTTCTTCCAGTGCGCCCACGCGCCCGCGAGACCCAGGATCAGGAACAACGCCGCGAGCCCGTTCTGCAGGTAAGGGTGCTCGCCGTACGCATCGCGCAGCCACTGCCACTTGAAGTACATCCAGTACATCCCGACCTGCGCCGAGATCGGCGCTTGCCGGTCGAGGACGGATGGCTTCTGGTACTGCTTGCGATTGATGTTGTCCTCGAGACGCTGCACCGTGAGCGCGCTGAACGTGCACGACCACTCGAAGTGCGTGAGGCAGCCCGTCGGCTCGCCCTCGTTGATCGTGGGGAAGTAGCCGGCGCGGATCGGCTCGAATGCGAACGGCGTCAGGCCTAACACGAGCGCGGCGATCGCCACCAGGACGAGCCGCCACCGCAGCAGCGTCTGCGGACGGCGCACCAGCACGGCGATGCCCACCGCGGGCAGCGGCAGGAATCCGGCCGGGTGATTCGTATAGCCGAGTCCCATGAGGAACGCCACCAACACCAGCCACCGGTCCGCGCGCGGATCATCGGGCGCGTCGCACCAACAGACCATGAGCCACGAGATCACCGCGAGGCCGATGAGCGAGATCGTGTACACCTTCTCGTTCACCACCGATTGGTTCCACACCGTGAACGACGTCGCGCCGATCAACACCGCCGCGGCCGCGCCGGTGAGGCGAAGCCACCGCTGGCCCAACCAACGCCACAGCACGCGCTCGGTGATGAGGAACCAGAAGCCCGCCGCGGCGGCGCTCGCCAACGCCGCCATGATGTTGATCCGCTGCGCGTAGCTCACCGGAATCGGCAGCAACCCGAAGCAGTGGCCTAACAGAACGAACAACGGGTTGCCCGGCGGGTGCGGCAGTCCGAGCACCTTGGCCGACGCGATGTACTCGCTCGTGTCCCACATCGCCGTGGACGGCGCGAGCGTCACCAGGTACAACACGAAGGTGAAGAGCGCCGCGATGGTCGCGGCCAGATACGACGGCTTGTAGTCGCTTTTCGCGGCGGATGGGATCGGCATCGAGAACGGTGGAAGTGTGGGGCGGCGCGTGTCGGTCAGGTGGAATCGCGGTACGACGATGCGTCGGACTTGGGAGGCAGCGCGTCACGGCGCACCGCGGCACGCGGCGCGCGCACCCAGCGGGTGCCGTCGACCAGAAAGGCGAAGCGGCGATCATTGCGGCGGAGCGCCACCACGGCGGCCCATCGCTCTGCGTTAGGCGACGAGCTCCGCGACAACGGCGTCGCCGTGGTGCTCCAGGCGTTGAAGTCGCCCGCCAGCACGACGCGCGACGCGCCGCGCGTCCGCAGCGCGAACCGCACCAGGTCGAACGTGTCGTGCAGCGCGGGATCGATGGAGTCGCCGATGAACGTCGCGCTCGCCTCGAGCGGTTCGGGCAGCGCCGACCGCCACATGGCCCGCACCGACCCAGCCAGGATGGCCAGGCCCGCCGCACTCGCCACGAGGGCGAGTCCGATCGCTTTGAGCCGCGTCACCCGGCGCCGCCGCGCCCGTCGGATGCGCTCGTCGGCCGCGGCCGCGCCGCGCACGAGCGCCATGATCCGCTGGACGTGGTCCGCCCGCGCCGCGACAGGCTCGCGCAGCGCCGACTCCATCCACCGGGGCAGCTCGTCGCGTTCGTTAGGCATGGATGGACTCGCCGAGCATCGCGCGCAGCTGCGCGCACGCGCGCTTCACGCGCATCTTGAGGGCCGACACGCCGGCGCCCGTCGCCGCCGCCATTTCTTCGTACGACAGGTCGGCGCTGAACCGGAGCAGCACCGCCTCCCGCTGCAGCGGATGCAGCCGCGCAAGTGCGGTTCGCAGCATCGCATCGCGCTCGGACCCCTCGGCCACATCCTCGTCCCACGACGCCAGCTCCGGTACGCCCTCGGCCATGTGCGTCTCGCCACGATGCCTGCGCGCCAGCGCCGTCCGGCACTGGTTCACGAGAATGCGAAACAACCACCCCGTGAATCGCTCCCGTTCTTCGTATCGACTCAGATGCCGGTAGGCACGCAGAAAGGTCTCCTGCACCGCGTCCTCTGCATCCTCGCGCGTGCCGAGCACGTGCGTGGCCAGGCGCACGCACGCCGCGTGATGCCGCGCGACGAGCACCGCGAACGCTTCGGTGTCACCGTCCAACACGCGACGCACGATGGCAGAGTCGGATGCGGTCATGCCGGAATAACTTCGGGTCGCGCGATTTCGTCACAGGCCGGGATGGACTGGAGCATCGCGTCTCGAGGCGAGGGAACCGCGGAACGCTAATGGCGAGCGACCGCGCGGGTAACCCCCTCGCGAGCCGTGACAGACTCGGTGGCGCGCGAGGCTGGTGTGGATCGATGCGCCGACGAAGATTACGACTGCAACGCTTGCCCGTGGATCGCCTCGCTCACCTCCAGGGAGACGTGCGTTTTCGCTCCGTCATCTTCGATTGCGACTCGACCCTCTGTGCGATTGAGGGCATCCAGGTGCTGGGCGCTGCGCATCACGATGAGATCGCTCGCCTGACGACGTCGGCCATGCAGGGCCAGATCGCGCTCGAGGACGTGTACGCGCACCGCCTCGCGTTGGCCCGGCCGGCCCGGCGCGACTTGGACGCGCTCGCCGAGCAATACGTCGCGTCGCTCGTCCCCGACGCGCGCGACGTGGTGCGCGCGCTCGACGCGGAAGGCATCGAGGTTCGCATCGTGTCGGGCGGCTTGAGACCGGCAGTGCTCGCCGTCGCGCTCGCACTCGGCGTGCCCGAGGAGTGTGTGGCCGCGGTCGATTTGCGCTTCGACCACGATGGGTCGTACTGCGGATTCGACGAGTCGTCGCCGTTGTCGCGGTCGGGCGGCAAGCGCGCGGTGATCGCGGCGTGGCAGCCGCCGGCGCCGCGGCCGTCGATGCTGGTAGGCGACGGCGCGACCGATCTCGAGGCGCGTCCCGCGGTCGACGCGTTCGTCGCCTTCGCCGGCGTCGTTAGGCGAAAAGACGTGGTAGACCGCGCTGACCGCGTGATTGACGGTCCGTCGCTCGCGCCGGTGGTGCCACTGGCGTTGGGCGGCGCACCGCCCTGCTCGTCCCTCGCGCGCGCCGTGTTCGACCGCGGCGTCGCGCTCCTGTCCGGACCGTTGCTCGATGGGAGTCTTTCATGACGCATGCTACGCTCGACAGCGAAGAACGAATCGTGATCACGCGCCCCCGCTTCGGGCGCTTCTTCCTGCCCGGCCCAACGGAGGTGCGGTCCGAGGTCCTCGAGGCGCAACTCCGGCCGATGATGGGCCACCGCGGCACGCCGATGGAGCAGTTGATCGCCGGGATGCAGCCGGCGCTGCGCGATGTGTTCCGCACCGCGCGTCCGGTGTACCTCGCGAGCTCGTCGGCCACGGGGCTCATGGAGGCCGCGGTGCGCAACGGGGCTCGGCGGCGCGTGCTCTCGTTGGTAAACGGCGCGTTCAGCGAGCGGTTCTACCAGATCGCGCGGGCCTGCGGCTTCGAGACGGACGCGCTGCGTGTTCCGTTAGGCGAAGCCCACGCGCCGGAGCGGGTGGCCGACGCGCTGCGCGGCCAGTCGTACGACGCGGTCACCGTCGTGCACTCCGAGACGTCCACGGGCGTGCTCAACCCGATCGCGGACCTCGCGCGCGTGGTGCACGACGCCGGCGACGTGGTACTGCTGGTGGACAGCGTGACGGGCGTCGCTGGGGCTCCGGTCGAATCGGATGCCTGGGCGCTCGACTTCGTGCTCACAGGCTCGCAGAAGGCGCTCGCGCTGCCGCCGGGGTTGGCGTTAGGCGTGGCGCAGGAGGGCATGCTCGCCCGCGCCCGCGAGGCGCGGAACCGCGGCGTCTACTTCGACCTGGTCGAGTTCGACAAATACCTCGCGAAGAACCAGACGCCCAACACGCCGGCGCTCTCGCTCCTCTACGCGCTCCAGGTGCAGCTGCAGCAGATCGCCGCCGAGGGCATCGAGGCGCGGTGGGCGCGCCATGCGGCCATGGCCGAGCGGTGCTGGCAGTGGGCCGGCGAAATGACCCAGCGCGGGACTCCGTTAGGCGTGCTCGCGCCGCCGGGATGCCGGTCGCCCACGGTCACCTGCCTCACACTGCCGCCCGGCCGCACCGGCCCCGCGGTGACGGCCGCCCTCGCGGCGCGCGGCTGGACCATCGGCGCCGGCTACGGCGAGCTCAAGGACGCGACCATCCGCATCGGCCACATGGGCGACCACACCGTCGCCGAGCTCGATGCCCTGCTCGCCCAACTCGCCGAGGTGCTCGCGTGAGCGCGCAATGGCGAGTGCTCGTTGCCGACGCCATCGACCGGTCTGCGTTAGGCCCGCTCACCGACGACAGCCGCTTCGAGATCGTCGACGCGCCGGGCCTCTCCGGCGACCGGCTGGCGGGTGCGATGGAGAACGTGGATGCGGTGCTGGTGCGCAGCGCCACGAAAATCACGCGCGATTCCCTCGCCCGCGCCGGCCGCCTGAGCGTCATCGGCCGCGCGGGCGTCGGCGTCGACACGATCGATGTCGAGGCGGCCACCGAGCGCGGTATCGCGGTCCTCACGGCCCCCTCGGGCAACACCATCTCGGCGGCCGAGCTGACGTTCGCGCTGCTGCTCGCGCTCGTGCGGCGCGTGTCGGCGGCCGACCGCTCGATGAAATCGGGCGCCTGGGACAGAAAGGCATTCACCGGCACCGAGCTCTACGGCAAAACGCTGGGTTTGGTCGGCGCCGGCCGTATCGGCAGCGAAGTCGCGCGCCGTGCGCGTGCGTTCGGCATGCGCGTGGTGGCGTTCGACCCCTACCTCGCGCCCGAGCGCGCCGCGGAGCTCGAGATCGAGCTGGCACCGCTCGAGCAGGTGATCGAACGCGGCGATGCCATCACCGTGCACGTGCCGCTCACCGAGCAGACGCACGGCCTGGTCGACGCCGCGATGCTCGCGCGCGCCAAACGCGGCGCGGTGATCGTGAACTGCGCGCGGGGCGGCATCGTCGAGGAGCAGGCGCTTGTCGACGCGCTCCGCGAGCGTCGGTTAGGCGGCGCGGCGCTCGACGTGTACGAGCAGGAGCCCCTGCCCGCCGATCATCCCCTGCGCACGCTCGACAACGTGCTCCTCACGCCGCACCTCGGCGCGTCCACGGCCGAGGCGCAGCGCAACGTCGCGCTCGAGATCGCCGACGCCGTGCGGTCCGCGCTCGCGGACGGCGACCTGTCGCGCGCCGTCAACGCGCCCGCCGTCGGCGGCGACGAGATGCGCCGCGCCGAGCCGCTCCTCACCCTCGGCGCTACGTTAGGCGTGATCGCGGCGGCGGTCGCCGACGCGCCGGTGCAGGAAGTGGAAGTCGTGCTGGCAGGGAGCGCGCCGCGCCTGCTGCGGCCGCTCGTGCCGTGCGTGCTCGTCGGCATCCTGCGGTCCACGTTGGGCCCGGCGCGGGTCAACTTCGTGAACGCGGCGTGGCTGGCCAAAGGCCGCGGCATCACCGTCACGCAGGCCACGCGCGAAGCCCACGCCGACGGCGGCGACCGGGTCGAAGTCCGCATCCGCGCGCGCGACACCGTCACGTTCGTGGCGGGCGCGCTGCTCGGGCAGCGCCACCCGCGCCTCCTGCACATCGGCGACTACCGCTTCGACGTCGAGCCCCGCGGCGCGCTGGTCATCCTGCGCAACCGCGATGTGCCGGGTGTGATTGGCCGGGTCGGCACGCTGTTAGGCGCGGCCGGCATCAACATCGGGGAATACCACCAGTCGCGGCTCGCCGCCGGCGGCGAGGCGCTCGCCGTGCTCAACGTGGATGCGCCGCTCGCCGCGGCGGTGGTCGCCGACCTCCGCGCCCTGCCCGGCGTGACCGACGTCAGGCAGGTGGAGATCGGCGAGGGCGTCGGCGTGCGCTAGAAGCTGGCGAAGTCCGTTCGCTTCACGCGCGTCGTGTCGCCGACGTACACGAACTGGATGTGCGAGAAATAGTGTTGGGCGGCACTGCGCACATCGGTGGTCGACACGTTGCGGAGCTGCTCCATCTCGTCGGATGCCTTGCGATAGTCGCCCTGATACAGTTGGGCGCGCGCAAGGACGTCCGCCTGCTCGTCGTCGGTGCTGTTGGACGCGAGGTAGTCGAAGATGAATCCCTCGGTGAAATACGGCATGTCGAACATCGCCGTTGAGAGGTGTTCGACCCACCGGATCTGGTCTTTGACTAACGGCAGCACCGCCGACGGCGCGCTCGTCGAGAAGTACACGCCGCCCGCGGAGAGACCGCGGTCGATGAAGGGCGCGCTGACCGCGTAGCTCAGGCGGCGCTGGTCGCGCACCATGTCGTTGACCCGCGACGACAGCAGCGCGGTCGCGACGCGGAATGCCGGATAATCCTTGGCCGATGCCGGTGGCCCCTCGAACAGCCCGAAGACGTAGTTGGTGGACACCGGCCGCGCGCGCATCACCACCGGCACCGGCGCCGGCGGCGTCACGGGCGGCAGCGACCAGACGTACTCGCCCTTGGGCAACGTCGCGAGCGTCGTGCTGACGGCGTGCTCCACCACCTCACGGCTCACGTTGCCGACCACGACGAGCAGCATCCGCGACGTCACCATCTGCGTCCGCTCGTACGTCGCCAGCGCCGCCGAGTCGAGCGCGCCTAACGATGCTTCGGTGCCGCCGGGCGCCAGCCCGTACGCGCGGCCGTGGAACGAGACGCTGTCCGACAGGTGAAACAGGTACCCATCGGGACTGATGAGACGCTGGTGCACGCTGGATCGCATCTGCTCGCGCACGAGCGCCACCGATGCCGGCGCAAGCGTCGGATGCATCACGCGCTCGGCGAACACGTTCCATGTGGAATCGAACTCACTCGTCACGCCGAGGAAGCCGACTTCGGTCCAGTCGTCCGATGGGTCGAGCGCGAGCGTGCTTCCGGTGCGGGCCCAGGCCTTCCGCGTCGCATCGCCGGGATACTTCGCCGTACCATACTTGGACGCGCGCAGGAGCAACGCCTCAATGCCTTGCGTCGCCTCGGTCAGCTGCCGCCGTCCGCCCAACAGATAGAGGTGAACGGCCACGACGTCGTTCGCATAGTTCGGGCGCTGGATCACCTGCACGCCGCCGACGGTGTACGCGATCGTGACGCTGTCCAACGGAACGAGCCGCCCGGTTTGCGTGGCCACGTGCAACTGCTTCTCGAGGTGGGTGCTCGCACAGCCGCCTAACGGACCCCACGCGGCCGCCGCCGCGCAGAGCATGCCGATCCGACCCAACCGCTGGGCGCGCGTCATGGAGTGGTCTCCGCCATCTGGAGGTATTGCTGCAGCATTGCGCTCACCTTGTCGGCGTCCTGCGGACGCACCAACACGCCAATCGCGAACGGGCGATTCACGAGGTACCGTTTGGCGAATTGCTGCACGTCGGCCGGCGTGCGCGTCGACAGGCTGTCGCCGTACGTCATGTAATAGTCGAGCCCGCTGGTGGCCCACCAGTCGGCGTATTCGTAGGCCAGACCCGGTCCCCGCTCGAGATCGAACGATTGCGCCACGCGCCGCTGCTTCGCGGCGATCGACAGCGCGTCCGGGTCGAAGTACGAGTCGTTGCCCATCAGCATCACTTCGGTTTGCAGCACGGTCAGAGCCGGTGCGAGGTGGTCCACCGTCGTCGTGCCCACGAATTCGATCGGCCCGACGTGCGACTGCGTCTCGTAGCCGAGACTCGCGGACTGGAACAACCCCGACTCCACCAAGCGCTTCTGAAACTCGGACTCCTCGTCGGCCACGAGCTGTGACAGCACGTCGGCCGCGTACGTGTCGCCGCGCTGCGTCGCGACGCTCGGCCCCTGCCACTCGACGAGAATGGTCACGTCCGGCACGTCGGCCGTGACCACGGTCGCGCGCGACGTCGTGAGCGGCGGCATCACGGGCACCGGATGGGCCGCGTAGGGGTTCGCCCGCCGCTTCCACCCGCCGAAGCGCGAGCGCGCCCACTCGAGCACCTTGGGCGTCGAGACATCGCCCGTCACGACGAGCGCCGCATTGTTAGGCACGTAGTAGGTCTGAAAGATCTGGCTGAGGCGCTGCGGCGTGGCGGCGAACAAGGGCAGCGCCGACCCGAGGGTGTTCTTCTGCGGCCATCCGCTGCCCCACAGCAGCTTGGACACTTCGGAATTCAGATGCTCGCGCGGATCCGACACGTCGCGCTTCATCTCGTCGAGAACGACCATGCGCTCCTTGTTCAGATCATCGTTCGCGAAGTGCGGCTCGCGCACGAGGCGGGCGAGGATGCCGATGGCGCGATCGACGCTCTGCGATGGGAGCGTCAGGTAGTACGACACGAGCTCTTCCTGCGTCTCGCCGTTGTACGCGGCGTGCAGCGGGCCGATGTCATCCGAGAACTCTTCATCGCCCGCGCCGCGGTAGCCGCTGAACAACATGTGCTCGAACAGGTGCGGCACGCCCTCGTCGGTCGTGTCCTGCGACATGGCGCCCGTTTTGACCACCACGTCCACCGTTGCGAGCGGCACAGCATGGTTCTCGACGACGATCACCCGCATCCCGTTCTCGAGGGAGTCGCGGTGGGTGATGTTGTCGAAGACGGCGCGCTGCGCGGCTGTCGCGGCAGGGAACGCCCAGACGAGGACCAGCGAAACCAGCGAGGGGACCAGCGAGACCTTCCAGCGCCGTGCGTTAGGCAACGCTCGGCGACGCGGGCGGGACGGCAGCCCGAATCCGACGACCATCACGATGCACGCTCCATGCGGGCGGGGCGCGCCGCGGCGTCGCAGCGCGAGGCACTACAATGCAACCGTTGCCGAGACGATGCAAGAGCCTGCCTCGTCACCGACGCGCCCAACGACGACCTAACGTATGAGGTTAGGCGTCCGAAATCGGATCAGCGGGTGTCGCACCGCCGCGTCAACCGGGCCACGCGCCGAGCAGGCGGCGCAAAACGACGAGCTCGCCAAGATGGTACGACGTGTGCGTGGCCGCCACGAGCACCTCGCGCACCAGATTCTGCCCCGTCCCATGCGGGAACGGCGTGAACAGGTCGCTCGCCGGATCGCGCACCAATCGCTCGAACGCCTCGCGGTCGCGCGCATAGCGCGCCACGCTGTCCGTCCAGGCATCCGGGTTGGGCGGCACCGGATCCGTCGGCCAGTACTCCTTCGGGAACTCGGGCGACACGTGCGACGGATTGCGGCTGAACTCCAGGATGTCCCAGAACGCGATGCGGATGTGCTCCAGGATCATCCAGGGCGAGTACGGCGCTCCGTTAGGACGGCGCCCGCGCAGGTCCGCCGGCAGGTTCGCCACCACGTCGTCGTACGTCGCATGCGCGTGTCCGCCGCGCAGCATCTCCACCAGCTGCACGCGCAGCACCGCGTCGCCGAGCGGTCGCGCGGCCGGCCGTTTGCCCTTCGACTGTGCCGGGCGCTTCGGCGTCGGTGCCTTGCGCGCCGTGCGACCGGTGCGCGCCGACGCGCGCTTCGTCTTCCGCGTCTTGGCCATCGTTGCTCCGCCGCGGAGTCCACCGCGACCCTCAGCGCATGGGATGCGCGAGCGCGAAAATCCAGATCGCCGCCGCGATCAGCAGCACGATCCCCGCCACCGTCATCTGCGCGCGAATTTTCCGCTCACCATGACTCATGTGGACCCTCCCCCTCCGGTCCGCGCCATCAGCCGCCGCTCACCGCGGGCAGAATCGTTACGCGGCAGCCATCGGAAACCGGCGTCGCCAGTCCGCTCGCGAAGCGGACGTTGTCTTCGTCGACGAAGACATTGAGGTGCTGGCGCACGTCGCCCTGCTCCGTAAGCACGCGATCGCGCACGCCGGGATATTCGTCGCCTAACGCTTCCAATGCGTCGCCCACGGTGCCGCCCGGCGCGCTGACCAGCACGACGGAGCGCCCGCCTGCGTACGGCTGCAGCGGACCCGGAATCGCGACGACGACCGGCATCAGCGCGCGCCTCGCGTGGGACGGCGCGCCGCTTTCCGCTTGCTGTGCGCTGCCGTCACCTTCCGCTTTGCGTGCGACGGAGCCGGCGCAAGCACCGCCGCTTTCACGCACACCACCGACGGCAGCGACTTGGCCACCATCTCCCACGACGCACCCTCGTCGCGCGACGCGAACACCTTCCCGCTCCGCGTCCCGAAGTAGACGCCCGCGGGATCGCTCGTGTCGGTGTCGAGTCCGTCGCGCAGCACGCTCTCGAACGCGCCTTCCTGCGGAAGCCCGCGCGAAAGCGGCTTCCACGACTTGCCCGCGTCGCGCGTGCGATACACGCGCAGCTTCGCCTCGGGCACGCAGCGAAATCCATCCGACTCGAGCGGCACGATGTACGCCGTGTCGGGATCGTGCGGGTGAATCGCCATCGAAAAACCGAAGTCGGACGGCACACCATTCGCGATGTCGTGCCACGTGTCGCCGAAATCGTCGCTGCGATACAGGCCCCAGTGGTTCTGCAAGAACAGCCGCTCGGGCCGCGCCGGGTGCGACACCACCTTGTGCACGCACTGCCCGAACTCCGGATTCTTGTCCGGCAAGAATTCCGCGCGCACGCCGACGTTGCGCGCGCGCCAGCTCTTGCCGCCGTCGTCAGAGCGGTAGAAGCCGCCGGTCGACATCGCGATGCCCATGCGGCCGTCGCCTAACGGAACGATGGTGTGCAGGCACAGCCCGCCGCCGCCGGGCGTCCACTTCGGCCGATGCTCGTGGCCGAGCAGTCCGGCGTTCGCCGTCCATGTCTTGCCGGCATCCCGCGACTCGAACAACGCCGACGGTTCGACGCCGCAATACATCACGTCGGGCTGGTGCGCCGGACCGGGACGAATCTGCCAGATCTGCTTGAGCGCGAGTCCAGACGCGGCCGGAAACTTGATCGCGTGCTCTTCCTTGTCGCTCCACGTCCCGCCGAGGTCGTCGCTCGACCGCAGCGACGATCCGAAAAACGGATTGCCGGTTCCGGCCCACAAGCGCTGACGTCCGGCGCGTCCATCGAACGCCATCGCATACACCGGCTCGCCGCGCAGATATGGACCCGACATCGTCCACGTGGTTCGCGCCCCCGATGAGCGAAATACGAACGCGCCCTTTGTGGTACCGACAAGAAGCAGCACGCCGCTGCCTGAAGCTTTCTTTGGCATACGATGCTCCGAAGTGCTGGGCAAACGCTGTACGAGTCGAGCGTTCGAATGATGGCCTCTGTGTTTGAATGATGCCGACCATCGAGGATGCACGCCAGACGTGAGGCGCCAACCGTTGCATCCGTCATTTCGCCCGCGCATCGTTCACGGAATCCGTACGCAGCCCTTGGTCCGAGCGGATTGGGCCTTGGGTTGGCATCTGGCGGTCCGCAGCGCATCGGACACGTCGTCCCTCAAACACTGCACCCGCCCCGATGAGCGAGCGAGCGCCGACACCTCCCCGAAGTGCTGCCGGCGCTCGCCGTGCGGTCGTGACCGGTCTGGGTGCGATTACCCCGCTGGGCAACACCGTACAGGAGTCGTGGGACGCGCTCCTGCGCGGCGTGAGCGGCGCCGCACCCATCACTCGCTTCGATGCGTCGGCCCTCGCCACGCGTTTCGCGTGTGAGGTGAAGGGCTTCGACCCGACCGCGCACCTGGACCGCAAGCTGGCCGGACGGACGGATCGCTATTCGCAGTTCGCGCTCGTTGCAGCGGACGAAGCGGTGAAGGACGCGGGCCTGGCCCCCTCCGACATGGCTGTCGCCGAGCGCGATCGCGTGGGCGTATTCCTCGGCACCGGGATCGGAGGGATCGAGACGTTCGAGGCGCAGGCGCTCACCTTCGCGCGCAGCGGACCGCGGCGGCTCTCGCCGTTCTTCATTCCTATGATGATTCCGAACATGGCGTCGGGACTGATCGCCATGCGCTACGGGTTTCGCGGGCCGGGGCATGCGGTCTCCTCGGCGTGCGCCACGGGGAATCACGCGCTCGCGGATGCCCTGGCCGCGATCCGGCTCGGTCACGCGGATCTGGTGCTGGCCGGCGGCAGCGAGGCCGCGGTCTGTGCGTTAGGCATCGGCGGGTTCGACGCCATGCGGGCGTTGTCGACGCGCAACGACGATCCGGCCACCGCCAGCCGTCCGTTCGATGCCGAGCGCGACGGGTTTGTGTTAGGCGAGGGCGCCGGGGTGCTGGTGATCGAGTCGCTGGAGCACGCCCGGGCGCGCGGCGTGCGGATCTACGCCGAGTTGTGCGCGGTGGGTGCGGCGGCCGACGCGTACCACATGACCGCCCCCGATCCCGAGGGCACGGGCGTGCGCCTCGCGATGCAGCGCGCGCTCGACGAGAGCGGCCTCGCGCGCGAGGACGTCGATACGATCAACATGCACGCGACGTCGACGCCGTTGGGCGACGAAGCCGAGTCGGCGGCGGTGCGGACGTTGTTCGGGGCGCACGCCGACGCGCTGGTCGCGACGTCGACGAAGAGCATGACGGGCCACCTCCTGGGCGCGGCGGGCGCGGTGGAGGCGATCTGGAGCGTGCTGGCCATCGTGGATGGCGTGGTGCCGCCCACGATCAACGTCCGGCAGCGCGACCCCACGTGCGACATCTCGCTTGCGTTAGGCACAGCCGTGCGGCGGCCGGTGCGCGTGGCGCTCAACAACGCGTTCGGGTTCGGCGGCCACGATACCTGCGCCGCGTTCCGCGCGCTCGAGGCCTGAAGCGCCAGCGCCAGCGAGTGCTTCCCCTTTTCCCCAGTCTTGTCTCGTGACCAAGGCGCAGGTGACTATTGGCTCGAACTGAGATGTTTAGAGCATCCGTCATGCTGGGAGCGGCGGAAAACTGCAACCGCTTCAAAGGATGACAAAGGTGAAACGAGGGATAACCAAAGTGATCGTTCTGCGCGGGCGGAGAATGCGGTAGCGCCATGGGAAGACAGGCTTTTTTTTGAGGGTCTTCCGGGAATTTCGGGAAAGATGAAGTGACGGCTCTGGCTCCGCTTGAGCTCGCGCTAGTGGCTCACCGCGGGCGCGCGTGGAGGGCTTCCTCGCTCTGGTGTGAAGGATAACTACAAGGAAACTGCAGGGATAACGACAGGCATTGCTCCGCTGCGAGGGCAGCACTGCTGCTACTGAATAGATGTGTCGTTTTGTTTTTCAAAAGCAAAAAACTGCGCTCGCCATTGTGATCGTTCTTCCCTCGCGCAGCGGAGCAATGCCTGTCGTTATCTCCGTTGTTATCCTTGTAGTCATCCTTCACCAAGAAGCGAAGACGCCTTCCATGCGCGTCTCCCGTTAGCCCTCACGTCGCGCTCCCACCGGATATAGCCGCCGAGGTGTTCCGACCTGTCGCCCCATTTTCCCGAAATTCCCCGAAGACCCTTTTTGACAAACAACGAGCATTACCTATCCGTTAGGCGACGCGCTCTCCCCGGCGCAGCACGATCACTTCCGTTGTCCCTGGTTTCACTTTCGTTATCCTTTGACGCAGTTGCAGTTCTTGTTGGCGGACCCCACCACGCCGACCGTGCTTTCCTGCAAACCGCGCAACCATCCCGTCACTGAAGACGGGATCGCCTGCACCCGGCTCGATCGACCACGACGGGCGTGCGATCAGAAATTCAGACGCGGTCTACTAGTTCTCGCTCGGTCCGCTGTCGTTGGGCGACCGCGGCATGCGCATCCCGCCAGGACCCATGCGCTGCATCATCATCCCGCCACGTCCGCCGAAGCCGCGACGGCCACGCCCCATTCCATCGCGGCCAGCCATCGCGAGATGCATCGCCATGTGTCGCTGGTCCGTGGTCAGGACCGAGTCCGCGGCTCTCGTCGCGCGCCAGCGGATGGTGCGCAGCGAATCCATGAGCGCCCCCAGGTTGTCACGCTGCTGCTGCGACAAGCGCGGGCGCTGCGCCGGCTGCGGCCCCTGGTTCTGTTCCTGCGGCCGCGGGAACATCGCGCGGATCTGATCCATCACCGCGCGGCTCTGCTTGCGCGTCGACTCGTGCAGCGCGATGAGCTGGTTCACCTGCGCGCCGCTCAGCTGGAGCATCGACTGCGCATCCAACAATCGCGCCGCCGGATCCGACATCATTCCCATCATCATCATCGAGCGGCCGCGCATCTGCGTGCGCATGACGAACGCGCGTCGCATGGGCGCGCGACCTTGCGCGCTCTGCCCTCCTTGCGGCGGCGCGCCCTGCGCCGGCAGAGCTCCGGCATCGATCGACGCCGCGAACCCGAGACACAACGCAGCGAATGCAGCACGAGGAATGCTCCGGAGAAGCGAGCGATCGGACGCGAGCGTGCCTAACACGGGAGTCCCCCACTGATGAGAGCGCGCGGGGAATCGCATCGCCGATTCCGTGTCACCGAAACCAGGCGCGCCTCGACACCCGCGCGGAGCCAAGGGGCGCTCCTGGGAGTACCGCCGTCAGGCTCCGGCTGTTTGGTGGCTCGCGTTCACCGTGATCGTGCTGCCTCGCACCGGCCAGCGCAGCCGTTGGGCGAGACGCGCCCTGTCGAACGCGCGCTGAATCGAGTCGCGGTTCTCGGAGAAGTGCGCCCAGTCCTCGAAGTGCACCGGGACGATGGTAGCGCCGGGACACGCGCGGGCGAATTGCACGCCGTCTTCTGCCGTCATCGTGATGGCCGCGGCGCCGGTTGCCGCAACGCGCGCGGCTCCCATGAACAACACCGCGATGGCAATGTCGAAGCGCCGAACCACCTCTGCGACGCCGTCGAACCACACGGTATCGCCCGACACGTAGACGGCTGGCCCCGCGTCGCCCCGTGTGAGCACGAACCCGGTGACGGGGCCGCGGTCCCCGCCGGCGGGACCGTGGCGCCCGGGCGTCGCCGTGATGCGCAGCGCTCCGCCCTGGGGCGACGCGAGCTCCGTCGATTGCCACGGCTCGAGTCCGATGGCGCCCGCGCCGAGGCGGCTCGCGCCTAACGGAGTGGTGAGCACCGTGCGCACGGAGCCCAGCATCGCGCGCCCGGCGCGGTCCAGGTTGTCGAAGTGATGGTCGTGGCTCAACAGCACCGCATCCACATGACCGACGGACGCGGCGTCGAGCGCGGGACCGCGACGTTTGGTGAGGGTGCTGGTGGCGCCCTCGTACACGCCGGCCGCGTCGAACGTCGGGTCGGTCAGCAGCCGAAGCCCGGCGACGTCGAGGCGCACGGTGGGTCCGCCGATATACGTTACGCCAATGTGCTCGAGAGATGATGACATGGGTCGCGACGCTCCGCGTGATGACATCACTGCAACGCAGGCCGGTCGGCAGCCGTTCCGCCATCGGCCGCGCGAGGTCACGCGATGATCGTTCGCCGGGCAGACTCGACCGCGCTGCTCATCGCGCAGCCGGACCACGCCGCGCTTGCCGCTCGCATCATGCGCCGCTGGACGGATGACGAGCTGGCGCGCTCACCGCGCCGCGACGAGATCCTCTACGCGGTGGAGCATCACGATGACGGATGGCTCGAAGTCGATCGCGCGCCGATCGTCGACGCGAAGACCGGAGAGCTGCTCGACTTCATCACATCGCCCGTGGCGGTGCGCCGCGGCATCTGGCCGCGCGGCGTCGCGCTCCTCGCATCGACACCGTATGCCGCCGCGTTAGTCGCCCAGCACGCGGTGCACGTCTATCGGCGGTACCGCGATGACGACACGTGGGCGCCATTCTTTACCGAGATGGAATCGCTGCGCGCGCATCACCTGCGCGCGGCGGCGCCGGCCACGCTCGAGATGCTGCTCGCGGATTACCGGTGGCTGCGCACCGGGGACATTCTCTCGCTTGCCTTTTGCAACGGGTGGACCGACGTACAGCATGACGAGCGCGGCGGAACGGCGCGTCTCATGGGAGACCGCCTGGTGCTGACACCGGATCCATTCGGCGGCGCCGAGGTTCCACTCGCCGTCATCGCGCGCGAGGTATCCGCGGCGCCGTTCTCGTCGGCGGATGCCGCCGCGGCCGCGTATGCACGCGCGCCGGCGACGATCCTGTCCGGGATCGCCGCCGGCGCCTAACGCAACAGTGCGGCCGGCGGATGCAACGTGTCGCGTCGGGTGAACGTCCGACTAACGTCCCGGTCGCGTCACGCTCCCGTCACGCTGGATGGCGTCGCCCCGATCACGTCCGCGAACACGAACCCGTCCCGCTCCACCACGATACCAGACTCCACCACGATGGGCCGATCGAAGACAGGCGCGTCATACACGAAGGTGTGAAACTCTCCGTTCTCGCCGCACGGATCCGCCGTTGGCGGAAGGTCGGCGAACAACGTCGAGTCGAAGTCGCGCCCAGCGAGCGTGCGCGGCACGCGAGCCGGGTCGACACAGCTGATGCGTGCTTTCACCCCCGCGGCAATCATCTCGCGCGCAAGCGCGGCCGTCGGCAGTCCCCAGATGGGAAAAATCGGCTGGAGACCGGTACCGGCAAGCTGTCGCTCGCGGTACGCGCGAATGTCCTCGAGGAAGAGATCGCCGAATGCGACGGCGTCGATTCCGTTAGCAACGGCCCGCTCGCACACGCCCCGCATGCGCGATTCGTACTCCTCGTTGGAGCACGGCCACGGCAAGTCCACTTCCCAAAGCGGAAGATGCGTGCGCTCTGCCTGGGTGCGCACGAGGTCGCGACGCACCGCGTGCATCGCGACCCGATCGGCGGCAGAGTTGAACGTCGTGAGCAACGCGGTGACATCGACGTCCGCGCGCTGACGGAGGACGTGCAGGCTCCAGGCGCTGTCCTTCCCGCTGCTCCACGAGAGCAGGATCTTCTTCACGACCCGTCGCGATCGAGCCAGCGCCACCAGGTTCCGTGCGACGGTTCGCCGACGCACACGCCATGAAGCATCTCGGCCACCATCTCGGCGGTGCGCGACACCGTCATTCCGGAGCGATTGAAGAACCGATTGCCATCGGCGACGGCGACCGACCCATCGCGCACGGCGCGCAGGTCGTGCCAGCCCGGGTACGACTCGAGCACGTCGCGTTCGGCGAGCGCGCGCTCGAGCGGGAACCCGCACGGCGCAACGATCACGACGTCGGGATCAGCGGCGCGGATACAATCGAATGTCGTCGCGGCCGAATAGTCGCCGGGATGCGCGAGGAGCGGTGTGCCGCCGGCGGCCGTCACCACTTCCGGCATCCAGTTGCCCATGACGAACAGCGGGTCGATCCACTCCAACATCGCTACGTTAGGCCGAGGGCGGTGCGCGGTGGCGGCGCGCACGGCGTCGAATCGCGCGCGCTCGGCCGCTACCACGGCGCGGCCGCGCTCGGCGAGTCCCAGACGGTCGGCGACCGCGAGGATGCTGCCCGCGATGTCGTCCAGCGAGAACGCGGAGAGCGCGACCATCTGGCGCGGGTCGAGGCACCCGCCGTCGCGCGCCACATCGTTAGGCGTGACGGCGCAGACCTCGCAATGGGTCTGCGCGATCACGACGTCGGGCGCGAGGTCGCGGATGAGGTCGGTATGGATGTGATAGAGCGGCTCGCCCGCCTGCATCCGACGCCGCACTTCGGCGTCGATTTCGCGGCTGGACACGGAGACGTCGAACGCCGGCGAGCTGCACGCCGGGAGCGCGCGCACCCACTCGGGGTTGTCGCACTCGTGTGAGCGACCCACCAGCATGTCGCCGGCGTCGAGCGCGCAGACGATTTCGGTTCCGCTGGCCAGCAGTGAAACGACCCGCACCGTCAACCTCGCATTGAACAAACCTCTGTTGGCAAACTACCGCCGCCACTTGGCCTTCGGCAGTGCGCGCGGTGCGGACGCGTGACCGGATTTCCCCTCGTTGCACGCATAGCGATACACACCGCAGTGATTGCCGTCGTCCCGACTCATCGCACGGAGGATCGCCATGCGCCGCCCAACCCGCACCACGTGTCTGTTCACCGCCGCACTCGTCGCCGGAACCCTCACGGCGTGCACGGGCAACTCGCTCGATGGCAAGTATTACAGCAGCGCGAGCGGCGAATTTGCCATGGAGTTGAAACATGGAAAGGTGCTGGCGATGCAGGGTCAGCCCGGCAGCCAGATGACGTACGAGGTCCGGGCTGATAGCTTGATTCTGCACGACCCCCAGCACGGGTTGGCCGATCAGATGACGTTCCACATCGAACGCGACGGCTCGCTGAGCCTCGGGATACTCGGGACCTTGACCAAAAAGCGTCCGTAAGGCGGAGCATGCGGATCGCGCTCGCGGCCGTTCACCTGCTCGCCCTCGGGATTGGACTGGGCGCCATCTGGGCGCGCGCCCGGTCTTTCGGTGCGGTGCCCGACACCCTGGCCGCGCTCCGCCGCGGCTTCACTGCCGACAGCTGGTGGGGGGTCGCCGCGATTCTGTGGATCGGCTCCGGCCTGTGGCGTCTGTTAGGCTCTGTCGAAAAGCCGACGCCGTACTATGTCCACAACAAGTACTTCATGGCCAAGATGGCCGGCCTGATCCTCATTCTCATCCTCGAGATCTGGCCCATGGTCACGTTGATCAAGTGGCGCGGCGCCGCGTCGCGCGGCACGCTCTCATTCTCGACGATCGCGCCGAGATCACACCGCATCGCCCGGATCAGCTACATCCAGGCGACCATCGTGGTCGTGATGGTCGTACTCGCGGTCGTGATGGCACGCGGCTACCACTGATTCGACCGAGAAACGGGCGCCTAACGGCGGATGCTCGCCAGGCGCCCCATTCCCTCAGCGTCAGCGCTTCCCGCAGCGAAGCGCTTCCCGCAGCGCACGCTAGTGCGCGCTTCCCTCGCCAGGATGGTACGTCTTCTCCGTGTGCCCCTCCAACTGCGACCGATAGAAATACACGGGCCGCAGCGCACCGGTCGCATACCGCTCCGCCTGGTCGCCGAAGTGCGGTGAGGTCGGATCTCCGCTCTCGCCGCCGGCGGTGATTGCCTTCGCGCGCACGCTATCGCCGAACTCCACCACCGCGACGAAGCTGTTGCCGGCCGTGCCGTACCATTTCTTCGTGCCGGGATACGGGCGCGCCGAGAAGGCGGCTAACGAGCCCCAGCGCGACCAGGTGAAGCCCACCGGAATGCTCGGCTTCGAGTCGTCGAAGTGCTGCACGATGTCGCCGTTGTTGCGCTGATACCGGTTGATCTCGCCCCACGGCGTGCGCCACGAACCGAACTGCGAGGTGAGGCTGTCGGTGGCCACGACCAACGCCGCCAGCCGCTCGCGATCGCTCACGCCGTTCACCAGGTAGTCATCCACGCGCGCGCCCGCCTTCCGCGCCTCGGCCTGCGCCATCTCGCCTAACGTCATGCCCCAGTACACCGCGAGCGACGTCGGCACCGACGTCGTCGACCACCGATAGTCCCACGAGCGCAACGCATCCATCTGCGGCGCCAGCTTCGCCTTGAGCGAGTCCGACGCGGGCAGGTCGTCGTACGCCTTGACTAACGGAGGCAGGAGCTCCGCGAAGCCGGTGAGATACGGGTCGTACGCCGCCTTGATGAGCGTGTCGATCGCGAAATCCTTGCGGTTCTCGAGCACGCGAATCGCGTGCAGGCCGCGGAACGATTCCCCGCCCGTCTCGACGTACGGCGGATAGTCCGACCGCTTGGGGCTGCTCGGCCCCGCCGCGGACCATGGCCAGTTGTTGCTGTTGTAGAGCCACCCGCTCGCGGGATTCAATAGGTGCGGCGTCTGATCCACCGACAAGAGGCCGTGCCAATCCGTCGCGGTGTCGCTGCCATCGACGGGCTTCGTCCAGTCGAACTTCGGATTGCGTCGCGGGATGAAGTTCGCGTGGAAGTACGCGATGTCGCCATCGGCGTCGGCGAAAATCGTGTTGTTCGTCGAGTTCGTGTGCAGCTGCATCGTCTTGAGAAAATCCTTGTACGACAGCGCCTTCGTGCGCGTGTACGACTGGATGAGCGCCTTCATCGGCTCGTTCATCATGTCGATGCTCACCCATTTGTCGCCGATCTTCCTAACGATGGGCCCGTGCCGAGTGCGATACACCGTGAAGACTTTCTTCGCCATCCCGGTGGCACTCTTGTACGGCACCGTGATGCGCGACGTCGTCATCGGATATTCCTTGCCGCCGTACAGATAGTGGTAGCGGCCGTTCTTCTGCGAGACCGTCTCCAGATACTCGTCCTTGTCGTCCGCGTTGCTGCTCGTGTGCATCCACCCCGTGCGCGTGTTGAAGCCCTGATACACGAAGAACTGGCCCCATGTCACCGCGCCGTACGCATCGAGACCTTCGTCGCTCACCATCTGCAGCTCGGCGCGGAAGAAGAACGACGTGTGCGGGTTGATCAGCAGCAGTGCGTGATGGTCGAGCGTGTTGGACGGCGCGATCGCCATACCGTTAGACCCGCCGGGCTCGGGTGGCGACCCATCGCCATCGCTCACGTTCTTGGGCTCATCGTCACCCACTTCTTTTCCGTAGAACGCGGCGAGCTGCTTGAGGCTCACGTCCTCGATGTCGCCGCCGATGCTGCCCTCGCTGAACGACAGCGCCATCCACGGCTCGAAGCGCGTGATCACGCGCGGCTTCACCTGCGGATGCGTGTACAGATAGTAGTTGAGCCCGTCCGCCCACGCGTTCATGAGCGTCTTGAGCCATGCCGGACTCGTCTTGTACAGCGCGCGCAGCGTGTCCGGATCGATGAA
>DASVAC010000200.1:0-6479 GCA_036376535.1 Gemmatimonadaceae bacterium
CGGTCCGGATCGAACGGCTTGCTCGTCATGAGCCGGCAAAAGAAAATCGCGCCGAGCAAACTGAACGCCGCGAGCTCGGCGTTGAGATGTCGCGGAAAGTCGCCCGACTTGGTGCCCTGCTCGAGCAACGCGATGAGCGGCCGCCGCGCCTCCGCCTGGAATCGCCGATGGAACGTGCGCAGCTCCGGGTCTCGCTCGGCGGCGTCGATGAGCGCCGGGAGACACTTCGAAAACGGCGAGTGCTTGGCCACCTCGGCAACGTGCCGCACAATGCGCTCGAGCTTCTCTTGCGGCGTGCCGCTCTCGAGCTCGGGGTCGCCCTCGTCCTGCAGCATCCGGAACGCGTCCGCGATGAGCGCGAGCTTGTGCCGCCAGTGGCGATAGATCGTGGCCTTGCCGACACCCGCGCGCTCGGCCACCGACTCGATGCTGAACGCGCCGTACCCGGCCTCGCCTAACTCATCGAGCGCCGCGCCGAGGATGACGCGCCGCGAGCGCTCGACGCGCGGGTCCTCGGCCCGCCGCGCCGGCGCGCGGCGCCGCCGGCCGGTGCGTCCGTTAGGCGTAGGCGCTCACCCGGATGCGGCCCGGCCCGGTGCCCGGTACGCCGCCGTGTTGGGCTCGAACAGCTCCACGAGGTTCCCGGAGGGGTCCTCGAGCAGGATCTGCTTGCCACCCACCCCCTGCACGACGGCATTCCGGAACCGGCACCCGGCCGCGCGCAGCGCGGCGATCGTCGCGTCGAGATCGGACACGATGAGGTGAATGCGATTCCATCCGCCCGGTGTCTGCGCTTCGCCCGACGGGATGGGCGCGCCGCCGCCGCCCGGTCCGGGCTGCGTGAGGTAGAGGTGCAGGTCGTCGCGCGCGATCTCGGCGAACGCGGGCGCGGGGCGCATCCGGACGGTGAACCCCAGGAGCCGCGTGTAGAAGTCGATCGCGGCGTCGACGTCGGTGACGATGTAGCGGACGCACGCGGGCATGGCACGCTCCGGCTCGAGACGATGTGAAACGTAGGCGTATCGTAGCGATACGTCAACGTTTCACATCCATCCCGGCGCCGCCGAGGCCTCAGGCCGCGGGCGCGATGTTCTGGTTCGTCCGGAGGAGGTTCGCCGGGTCGTATTTCTGCTTGAGCGCCGCCAGCCGCGCGTAATGCCGTCCGTACGCCGTCTTCACGCGGTCGCCCTCGTCGTTCGTCATGAAGTTCACGTACGCGTTCCCGGTCGCGTACGGCGTCAGGTCCGTGAACAGCCGCCGCGCCCACCCGATGCAGCGCTCGTCCTCGGCCGCGTCGGTCCAGCGGCCGTGCACGTTCACGATCCAGTCCGCGTCGCGGCCGCTGTAGGCGGTCGCATCTTCGCTCGTGTCGCGGATCGCGCCGCCCATCTGCGCGAGGATTACCTCGCACTGCGGGCCTGGCAGCCGCTTGACCGCATCGATGGCGAGGTCCAGCGCCTCGTCGCGGAGCGGCGCGAGGTCGTGCGTTTTCCAGTAGTTGCGCGCGCCGGGCGCGAGCAGCGGGTCGAACGCCGCCTGGAACCCCGTATACGGATGCGGCGACACCACGTCGGCGATCGGCTTCGCGATCGCGCGCAGGGGCGCAATCGCCCGCTCGCCGGCTTTCATGTCTCCCGAGTACAGAACACCGAACACCACGACCTCCGTGCCGTGCACCTCGGGCGGCAGGAAGGGCAGGGGCGGCGCCTTGCGCATCACGACCCACACCGCCAGCTCGTTAGGCGCGGCGAGCGCGATCTCGCGATAGCGGCGGAGCAGCGCGCCGGCATCGTCGAACGGGTGGACGATGAGCCCCGCCATCACTTCCGGCCCCACCGGGTGCAGGGCCAGCTCGAAGGCCGTGACGATGCCGAAGTTGCCGCCGCCGCCGCGCAGTCCCCAGAAGAGGTCGGCGTTCTCGCGCTCGCTCGCGTGCACGAATTCGCCGTCCACCGTCACGACGTCCGCCGAGCGGAGGTTGTCGACCGTCATGCCGTAGGTGCGCGACAGCCAGCCGAAGCCGCCGCCTAACGTCAGGCCGGCGAGGCCGGTGGTCGAGTTGATGCCGACCGGTGTCGCGAGGCCGAACGCCTGCGTGTCGTGGTCGAACTCGCCTAACGTGACGCCCGGCTCGACCACCGCGATGCGGCGCGCCGGATCCACGCGCACCGACTTCATCGGCGACAGGTCGACCACCAGTCCGCCGTCCACGAGCGCGCTGCCGGCGATGTTGTGTCCGCCGCCGCGCACGGCGATGTCGAGACCGGCGTCGCGCGCGAAGCGGACGGCGCGCCGCACGTCGGCCGCGCTCGCGCAACGCGCGATCACCGCCGGGCGCTTGTCGATCATTGCGTTCCAGATCGTGCGCGCGTCGTCATAGCCGGGCGTGTCCGCGGTGAACACGCGTCCGCGCAGGCCTTGGGACAGGGCGGTCACGGCGCTCGCGTCGAGCACCCGCGGGGTCGGGAGGGCGGAAGTCAATGTGCTGGTCATGCTCGTCTCCAGGACGTGGGGGGCATACCCCTATAACGGATAAATCGCACGAAATCGACTCACGGCGACATCTGTTGTCGCGGCGCGCGTTCGTTAGGCTTTGCCGCCACGCGCTGCATGCGCCGATAATAACCCCACTGGAGCAGCCGCCGGAACGCCACCACCGCTCGGCCGCCGACGACAAAACGGCCGTTCACGATCGCCGCGCGCCGGCGGCCAAGCGAAATGCCGTACGAGAAATCGCGGTGCAATCGGTGTGGCTTGGGCTCGCGGCGTGGATCCGGGTCCATCAGTCGCGCGAGCGCGGCGCCCTGCCAGATGGCTTCGATTGCCCGCATCGTAGTCGGCCACTCGCGGCCGCCTTGCACCACGCGCACGCAATCGCCGATTGCGTGGGTCGCGGGATCGCCTTCCACCTCGAGGCGCGCGTTTACGATCAGGTGACCGTCCGCGGTAACCGGAAGACCGAACGTCGCCACCACTGGATGCGGGCGCACGCCGCCGGCCCATACCACAACATCGCACGGAACGGCGGTCCCACCCTCGAGCAGCACGTGATCGCGCGACAGTCCTGTGGCGTGACGCCCGAGCAGCAGCTCGACACCGCTCGACGAGAGCGCTGCTGCCGCGCGCTGCGACACGCTGCGCGCGAACGTGGGTAGGACGCGCGCCGTGTCGCACACGAGCGTCGTCGCCACGCGCGAGCCGTCCACGCGGCCGGACGCGAGCTCCGCGCTCCACTCCACGCCGGTGATGCCGCCGCCGACCACCACGACGCGCAACACGCTCGCGCCCGACACGCGCAGCACGTGCAGCCGGCGTCGTAAGGCAGCCGCGTCGTCCACGAACTTGGCGGGAATGACAGCCGGCGACCGCGCGAACGTTTCCGGCAAGTTAGGCACGCTGCCGATCGCGATCACCAGGCGATCGTACGGCACCGCGCGGCCGTCCGCCAGGCCGATCACGTGCTGCTCGCGATCGAGCGTCGAGAGCGCACCTTGAATCCATTCGGCGCCAATCGCTCGACAGAATCCGGCCGCGTCGAATCGCAGGTCGTCGGCGTCGCGAACGCCACCCGTGACCTCGTGCGCCAACGGAACGTACGAGTGGATGGGACGCGGATCGATCACCGTCATGGCGCCGGGCGCGAAGCGGCCGCGACGGCGAACGGTGCGATAGAGGTACTCGAGTCCGGCGAACGAGCACCCGGCGAGCACCGTGCGCGTCGCAGCGGACGTGCGTTCCCCCGCTGGCGTGGTCATGTCCCATGATCATACGCGTCGGCGGCCTGCTATGCACGTCCGGTGCGCAGGGTGCTCGGTTGAGTTTGCGTATTGCACCCGGCATTTTCCGAGTGATGAACGAGCCCCTCACGCCGCCCGATTCTGACCGCCCGACATCCGGATTCGTGTCGCTCGTGGGCGCAGGCCCGGGCGATCCAGGACTGATTACTGTTCGCGCGCGGGCTCTGCTCGCGCAGGCGGACGCCGTGGTGTACGACGCGCTGGTGAATCCGCGCATCCTACAGCACGGCGCGGTGCGGTCCGACGCAGAGATGCACGATGTTGGGAAGCGCGGCGGCGCGCCCTCGGCTCGGCAGGATGCGATCAATGCGTTGCTCGTGCGGCTTGCGAGAGAAGGCAAGCGTGTGGTGCGGCTCAAGGGTGGCGACCCGTTCGTGTTCGGGCGCGGAAGCGAGGAGGCGCAGGCACTCGCCACCGCAGGAGTGCCCTTTGAGGTTGTGCCTGGCGTGACGGCGGGAGTCGCCGCGCCGGCGTACGCAGGGATTCCGGTCACGCATCGGGGAGTCGCGTCGGCGGTGACGTTCGTGACCGGCCACGAGGATCCAACGAAGGGCGACAGCGATATCGACTGGGCGTCGCTCGCGCGCGCAGGCGGCACGCTCGTGCTCTACATGGGTGTGAAGCGGTTGCCGGACATCGTCGCGGCGCTCACTGCGGGCGGATTGTCGGCGGACACGCCGGCCGCCGTGGTGGAGTGGGGCACGTGGCCCAGGCAGCGCACGGTCGAGAGCACGGTGGCCGGCATCGCCCAAGCCGCGAGTGCGGCCGGCATCGCGGCACCGTCGATCACCATCGTGGGCGAGGTGGCGCGGCTGCGGGGCGAGATCGCGTGGTTCGATCGGCGTCCGCTCTCCGGCCGCCGGATCATCGTGACGCGCGCGCGGGCGCAGGCCTCGGAGCTGGCCGCGCGCCTTACTGAGTTAGGCGCTGACGTGATCGAGGCGCCGGCCATCGTCATCGTGCCCGCCGACCCCGCGCCGTTGCGCGACGCGCTCGGCCGTCTCGAGTCCTACGAGTGGGTGTTGTTTACGTCGCAGAACGCGGTCGAGATTGCCTGGGCCGCGCTCCGCGACGCGGGCGGCGACGCGCGGCGCTTTGCGGGCGTGCGAGTGGGGGTCGTTGGGCAAGCGACGGCGCGAGCACTGCTCGAGCACGGCATAGCGGCCGACCTGATTCCCCCACGCGCCACGGCCAAGGACCTCGGCGAGGCTCTTCGCCAACGGCCAGATGTGCGCGGCGCGCGCGTCCTCTTCATCAAGGCGGATGGCGCGGCCGACGCGCTACCCGCGGCGCTCCACGAGGTAGGTGCGACGGTGGACGAGGACGTCGTCTACCGCACCGTAGCGGACGCCTCCGGCGCGAGGGCAGCGCGTGACGCGCTCGCCGCGAATGGCGTGGATGCGATCACGTTCACCTCGGCATCCACCGTTCGATATTTCCTTGACGCGGTGGGCAGCGCGGACGCGCTGGGCCGGGCCCGTGTGATCACCATCGGTCCGATCACCAGTGACGCGGCGCATTCCTTTGGCCTCACCGTCCATGCAGAGGCTACGGCGGCGAACATCACCGCAATCGTAGCCGCGGTCATGGCCGTGCTACGGTGAGTAAGCGATAACATGGGGCATATTTCAGTACGGCCGACGTTGAGCGTCACTGGTCCGCAGGTGGGAGCTATATACCCGACCGTCAACTAACATTCTGGCTGCGTCCGCTTTGGAAACCAGACCAAGGCGTCGCGGAAGTTTTTTACCTGCGCAGCGGGAGTTTCATCGCGAAATCAATGAGGGCGCCACAAGCCTAGAGGCCGGCGTGGCGGCGGCGAACCGGGCAGTTGGTCGGCATCCAGAAGCGTTTGCTCAACTCTCTCCTCCCAGCTATTGTTGCCCAGCCAGCCGCCGCCTAAAACGCCCATGACAAGTACAGCTGTCCAGGCGTCCGCGCCCCAGACCTGAACTGGGCCGCTAATTCCTAACCCGAGGGCCCCTGCCGCAACGGTCCCCGACAACATTCCAACAACTATCGCAGCCAGCCGCCATCGAAGCAGTGGCCGTGCGGCACCAACCAGAATGCCTGCTGCGGTACAGCCGGCCTCATAGCACGCGAGTAGAGGTCCGAACCCAATGCCGAACCCTTCGATAAATTGAGGGCCACGCGCTATCCTCTGCACGGTCGCGATCGCGCACAGTATCAAGCCGACGCCCGCACCTATGCTGCCTCCCCAAAGAAGGTTCAGGCCGATGCGGGCTCCCACGCTTCTCAAGCCATTCCGCGCCACGGTTAATTCCGTTAGGGATGTGCCGAGCACATGTGCCGGGCAGTTATGATGTCGTGGTACGTCTCAACGCCTGGGAGAAGGTTCCAGAGGCTTGATATGTGAAAGCCGTCTGACGTGAATCCGTCGTTCAGAACGTTCACGACATTCCCGGGCAAATCCTCGCGCTGATCCTGCTTAATTTCTTCAAAGGTGGTCGCCACTTCCTTTCGCGCGACACCACCGGCGTGGCTAGCAGAACGTTGTACAGCGGTCGCAGCGGCGTTTTGCCCGGTCAGGTTTTCTAACTGCGCGTTGTAGGCGAGTCGCTGAGCGGTTATCGACCCGATGCCCTCGACGAGCAGGTCCTTTGCCTGGTTTACCAAGCTCACATCCGACACGAGACCGGCTCCAGCTTGCACTGCGGCCAT
>DASVAC010000201.1:0-12323 GCA_036376535.1 Gemmatimonadaceae bacterium
ACTGTTGTGCTTGGACCCCATCGGCGATGTTCGGGGTAGATCAGAATAACTCTCGGAGGGTAGCGAACGTGAAGGCAATGACTTACAGGGCGAGCGCGGCCGTGTGGGGATTGGCAGCGGTCGCATTCGCCTGGGCCCCGACGTCGGCAGCCGCTCAGGTCACAAGGCGCGTCCCCATTCCTGAAGGGACGCCGCGCATGATGGTGGCGCCGTTCCGGGGGAACGAGGTCGGACTGGGACCCAAAGTGAGCGGTCAGGTGATCGACAAGCTCACCTCGGACATCCCGATCAAGAACCTGTTCGTGATTCCGCAGAAAGCCGTCTGCGATAACCTCAAAGCTTCCGGCTTCAGCTGCGACAGCACACCCGATCCCATCACGTCCAAGCTGCTCGCCACGCAATTGCGCGCCGATCAGTATCTCGAGGGCAACGTCACCAAGAACGCCGAGACGTACAAGCTCGAGACGCGCATGGTTCTCACGCGCGACAACAGCATGGTGCAGCCGCTGCCCGACCTCCAAGGCAACAAACTCGGCGACCTGATCGACAAGTTGTCCAAGGAAGTGCAGGCCGCTCGCAAGCAGTTGGAGGACGAGCAAAAGTGCGAGAATGCGCTACGCGCCGGGAATGCACAGGATGCTATCGCATCCGCGCGCGCGGCGATTACCGACTATCCGCAATCGACGATTTCGCGCGTGTGCCTGGGCAACGCGTTCCTTGCCGCGAAAGCGCCACCCGACTCGATCATTTCTGTGACGGCCAAGGCCGTCGAGATCGATCCCAAGAACAAGCCTGCGCTCGCGTTGCTGGCCGACGCGTACAAGCAGAAGGCTGACGCGCAGAAGGACACCACCGCACTCGACAAGGCTGTCGACACGTGGGCGGCCGAGCTCGCAGCTGATCCGAAGAACCTGAAGTTGGTGGAAGACGTCAGCCAGAAGATCGCGGCGTCCGGTCGTGCCCAACGCGCCAAGCCGATCATCATCCAGGCGGTAACCGACAATCCGGGCGACCCGTCGCTCGTGCACTTGAAGTGGCTCATTCTGCAAGCCACCAAGGACTATGCAGAGGCAGCGACGACAGGCGAAGAGATGGTGCAGACCGACACGTCGCTCGCCGACACCAGCTACTTCGTGCGTCAGGCAGCGCTGTACGCACTGATCAACCAGCCGCAGAAAGCAGCGGAGACCACGGCGAAGGGCGTGGCGAAGTTCAAGAACAATGCAGCGCTCTGGTCGCTCGACGCGCAGACGCTGCAGCTCGCCGGTCAAACGCAGCAGGCCGTCGACGCCGCGAACCAAGCAATCAAGCTCGATCCGAAGGCGGAGCACGTGTACCTGCGCAAAGCCAAGGCTGAGATGGATCTCAAGCAGCCTGACAGCGCAATGGCGGCGCTCAAACAGGCCATGGCGAACGGGGAAGACAAGAGCACGGTCGGACAGTTCCTGCTCGTGCTGGCGAAGGGGGCGTATGACGCCGGGAACGATACGACCAACGGCCACAAACCGAACATTCCCGACTGGCAGAAGGCGATCACCACGATCTCGTCCGCCGACAGCGTCGCTCCGAGCCCGACGACGAAGTTCTTGTTGGGCGTGGCGTACTTCCGCGTGACCGATCTCGCGGTCCGACAAAATCAGACGGAGAAGAAATGCGACCTCGCGAAGACCGCGCAGGACGCCTCGCTCAACTCGCAGATCAACATGCAGGCGGGTGGATCGACCGATCCAAAAACGGCCGCGACGATCCTCGGTATCCTACCGAAGTACGCACCAGCGATCGACGCGCAGGTGAAGAAATACTGCAAGTAGTCGATGATGCGACATGCACGATGCGCCCGCCGATGACCGGCGGGCGCTATCGTTAGGAGGGCGCTTGACGCCGCGCGTCGTTCGCCGCTAGTATGCGTCCCCCGAGTGAACCAACGCACACAATGTCGGACGCTGGAGCGTGGGCGAGCGAATACCATGCGCCAGTGATGGCGAAGGAAGTCGTCGACACACTCCGCGGATGTGACGATGTGCTCGATGGAACGCTCGGCGGCGGTGGGCACGCGCTCGCTTTGCTCGAGTCCGGCGCGCGCGTGACGGGAATCGATCGAGATCCGGAAGCGGTGGCGGCGTCGCGCGAGCGATTGGCCACGTACTACACGGCGGGTCGATTTCGGGCGATCACGGCGAACTACGCTGACCTCGATGCAGTCGCCGAGCTTGTGGGCGTGCGGTTCAACGGCGTTCTTCTGGATCTCGGCGTTTCATCCCACCAATTGGACGACCTTGCGCGCGGCTTCTCATTTCGCGAGGGCGCCGCGCTCGATATGCGGATGGAAGGAGACGAAGGCGGCCCGGATGCCGCCTCGCTGTTGCAGGAGGCCGACGAACGCACACTCACGCACATTTTCCGGGACTACGCGGACGAACCGCGCGCGCAGCGACTCGCGCGCGAGATCGTGCGACGACGCGAGCGGCGTCCGTTCACCACGAGCGACGATCTGGTGGACGCGATTCGCGGTGCGCTCGGCGCCCCGCCGCGCACGGGGCCGGCGGTGTTCGCACGACTGTTCCAGGCGGTTCGCATCGCGGTGAACGACGAGCTTGGTGGGCTCGAGCGGGCACTGCCGTCGCTGAGAGAGCGACTCACCCCGGGAGGCGTGCTGGCGGTCATCGCGTACCACTCGGGCGAGGACCGGATCGTCAAGCAGGCGTTTCGCGCGTGGAGCACGGCGTGCACGTGCCCGCCGAAGCAGCCGGTGTGCACCTGCGGCGGACGGGCGCTGGGCACGACGCTCACTCGCAAAGCGACCGCGGCCAGCGCGGCCGAGGTCGAGGCGAATCCACGCGCGCGGAGCGCGCATCTCCGCGCATGGCGAAGCGCCGCGTAGCCGCGCGCGGGCGCGCCTGGGTCGCGCTGGCGCTGTTCGGTTTCGTTCTCATCGCCGCGGGCGTCATCTGGCGGAGGACGGCGGGCATCGCGCGGTCGCGCGAGATTCGCACGCTCGAGCAGGAGCGCGTCCAACTCGAGTCGGAACGGGCGCAGCTCGAGAGTGACGTGCGCAATCTGTCCAGCCGGAGTGTTCTCGCGCCGTTGGTGGAGCATCGTCTCGACATGCGCGTGCCCAACGATTCGCAGGTGGTCATTCTCTCGCGACCCAGATCCGCGCCGTAACCGTGTTTCGCCAGAGCCGCATCACCCTCATTCACCTGTCGCTGGTGCTCTTCGCCGGAGCGATCGTCGTGCGCGCGGCCCAGGTGCAGTTGTTCCAGTCCAAGCAATGGGCACAGCGGGCGGCGCAGCAGCACTTCGCGTCCACCAAGCTGCCGGCGTCGCGCGGCGCGATCTACGATGTGAGCGGCGCTCCGTTAGCCATGAGCCGGCAGATGCTGCGGCTGAGTGTGTCGCCGCGCGAGGTGAAGGACCGGCGCGCCGTCGGGCGAGATCTCACGCGCCTCGGCGTGCCGGCACAGTTCGTTTCGCGCGCCACGGATGCGCGCCGCGCGTGGGTGGACATCCCGGGCACGTTCTCGCCGGCGAGCGCGTCGGATCTCGCGGCGATGCGCGGCGTGTACACGCGCCCAACGGTGGATCGCGTGTACACGCCGCGCGAGGCCACGCGGCGCATCGTCGGTTGGGTGGACGATACCGGCACCGCGCGCGCGGGTCTCGAGCTGACGCTCGACTCGCTCTTGCGCGGAACTGATGGGCACGCGGTGATCGCGCGCGACGCGCACGGCCGCCGGTTCGATTCGCCGGCTGATAGCGATGTCGCACCTGAGCAGGGCGACGCGGTGCAGCTCACCATCAATCAGGAGCTGCAGGAGATCTCCGTGCGCGCGCTGTCGGATGCGATCGACAAGATGGGCGCGACGGGCGGCGACATCGTGATTCTCGATCCGGAGGACGGCGAGATCCGCGCGATGGCGAGCAACCGCGTAGGCCAGCCGAGCTTCGGCAACCCCGCGATCAGCGAGCCGTTCGAGCCGGGGTCGACGGTCAAGCCGCTGTTCGCGGCGGAGCTCTTGCAGCGCGGCTTGGCGCACCCGACGGACACCGTGAACACCGAGAACGGCGTCTACACGATCGAAGGGCGCACCATCCACGACGAGGAACCGAAGGCGCGGCTCACGCTCGCCGGGGCGATCGAATACTCGAGCAACATCGCGATGGTGAAGTTCGTCTCCCGCCTAACGCCGCGGCAGGAGTTCGAGGCGCTGCGCGACTACGGCTTCGGCATGCCCACCGGCGTGCCGTATCCCGGCGAGGCGTCCGGCATTTTGTATCCGGTGTCGGATTGGTCGAAGCAATCGCCGGCGTCGATGGCGATCGGGTACGAGGTAGCGGTGACGCCGTTGCAGCTGGCGGCGGCGTACGGCGCGATCGCGAACGGCGGCGATCTGTTGGAGCCGGCGCTGATCAAGGAAATCCGGTCGCGCGACGGGACCGTGCTCTACCGCCACGACCGCCGCGTCGTTAGGCACCTCTTCTCGGCGCAGGTTGCGGCGACGGTGCGAAAGATGATGATTGGCGTGGTGCAGGGCGGCACGAGCACCGAAGCGCAGCTGGCGCGATTCACGCTGGCCGGCAAGAGCGGAACGGCGCGCCGCGGTGCGACCAAGCATGGGTATACTGCCGGACACTACACGGCATCGTTCATCGGTTTGTTCCCGGCCGACAAGCCACTGTACGTGATCATCGTGAAGCTCGACGACCCCAAGTCGACCATTTACGGCGGGAAGGCGGCGGCGCCGGTGTCGAAGATCGTGCTGCAGGCGGCGATCGCCTCGCGCGATGCGGCACTCGATCGGAGCGCGCTCGCGTCGAGCGAATCGTTGTCGAAGATCCAAGACACCACGGTTGCGTCGGCGGGTGAGGTGGCGTCGCGAACGGATGCGGCGCCCGATAGCGACAACACGCCGGCGGCGCCGGTGGTGGTCATGCTGCCCGCGCGCACGCCTGCCCAACGGGCCCTCGCGCCGCGCGCGGTGCCCGACGTGCACGGACTCACCATCCGCGCGGCGGTGTACGCGCTGCACCACGCGGGATTCCGCGTGCAGGCGAGCGGCGCCGGCGTCGCGCAGAGCACGCTGCCTAACGCTGGCGCGGTGATGGGCGCGGGCTCGCTCGTCCACCTGGTGGCCGCACCGTGACGCCGTTCGAGTCGGCCAAGGTGGTCGCAGCGCTGCACAATGCCGGCCTGCTGTTGGCGACGCGCGGCACGCTGCCGGCCGAGCTCAGCGACGTGAGCGACGACAGCCGGCACGTGCAGGCGGGATCGCTGTTCATCGCGGTGAAGGGGTCCGAGCGCGACGGCCACGAGTTCCTGCCGCAGGCTCAGGCCAAGGGCGCAGGGGCGGCGATCGTCGAGGACCGCGCGCGCACGGATCTGCCGGCCATGGTCGTGCGCGACGGACGCCGTGCGGCGGCCATCGCGGCGGCGGCCGCCTTCGATTCGCCCGCGCAGGCACTGCGCCTCGTGGCGGTAACGGGCACGAACGGCAAGACCACCACGGTGCACATTCTGCGGCACCTGCTCGACGGCCACGGCGGCAAGAGCGCGTCGATCGGCACGTTAGGCGTGCTCGTGGGCAGCGCCGGCGCTCCGTTAGGCGGAGGCGGCGACGCCGCCCTCACCACGCCGGGCCCGGTCGAGCTTCAGCGGACGCTGCGCGCGCTCGTCGCCGCGGGCGTGCGGTCCGTGGCCATGGAGGCGTCGTCGCACAGCCTCGACCAGCGGCGCATCGATGGCCTCGTGTTCGAGTCGGCCATCTTCACGAACCTCACCCGCGACCACCTCGACTACCACGGTACCATGGAGGCGTACTTCGACGCCAAGGCGCGCCTGGTGTCGTACCTGGCGCCGCGGGGCGTGGCGATCGTGAACGCCGACGACCCGGCGTGGTCAAAGCTCCCCTCCTCGCCGCGCACGATCACGTTCGGGCTGTCGGATCGCGCGACCGTGCGCGCGGACGCGGTGCGTTACGAACCGCGCGGCAGCGAGTGGCGTCTCGTGATGGGGACGCAGCGCCACGCTCTGCACCTGCCGCTCATCGGCGGCTTCAACGTCGCCAACGCGCTCGGCGCCGCGGTCGCGGCGTTCGACCTCGGACAATCGCTGTCGGAGATCGCGTCGCGGTTGCGCACCGTGCCGCAGGTGCCGGGGCGCCTCGAGATCATCCACGAGCATCCAACTGTGCTGCGCGACTACGCGCACACGCCGGACGCGCTCGAGCGCGCGATCGCGGCGGTGCGGCCGTTCACGCGCAAGCGATTGTTCGTGGTGTTCGGCTGTGGCGGTGACCGCGATCGCGGCAAGCGACCGCAGATGGGGAACATCGCCGAGCGCGCGGCTGACTGGGTGATCGTCACGAGCGACAATCCGCGCACCGAGGATCCCGAGGAGATTCTGGACGACATCGAGCGCGGGATGCGCAAGACGAACCACGAGCGCATCGAAGAGCGCGACCTGGCGATCCTCCAGGCATTGGAGAAGGCCGATCCGCGCGACGATGTGATTTTGCTCGCAGGAAAAGGACACGAGACGTATCAGATTCGCGGCACGGTCAAACATCCCTTCGACGAAAAGGTGGTTGTGGCGGAGCTCACGGGCAGGATGCGGTGACGGACAGCCGAGCGGCATCGCTCAGGAACACCGGCGCGGCGCCGTACGGTCGTGAGCGGGAGGGGAAGGGTGAATCGTTCTGGACGCGCGATCGGGTTGCACAGGCGCTTGCGTCCTGCACAACCGTTGGGCTGCCGCGCGGCTCGGCGCCGGTCTCCGGCGTGAGCACCGATACACGGAGCATCGCGCCCGGCTCGCTCTTCGTGGCGCTGGCTGGCGAACGCTTCGACGCACACGAGTTCCTGGGCGACGCGGTGAAGGGGGGCGCCGGTGCGGTGGTCGTGTCGCGCCCCAGCGCGGCGGCCGGACTCGGCGTGCCGGTGTACGTGGTGTCGGACACGCTCGTTGCGTTAGGCGCCTTGGCCAACTACCGGCGCCGGGCGTGGGGACCCCGCGGCCCGGTGATTGCGATCGCGGGCTCCAACGGCAAGACGACAACCAAGGAGCTCACGCGTTCCGCCCTCGCGAGCCGGCTCGAGGTGCACGCGACGTCGGGCAATCTCAACAACCTGGTGGGCGTGCCGCTCACGCTGCTCGCGCTGCCCGACGCCGCCGACGTGGTGGTGGTCGAGTTAGGCATGAACGTGCCCGGCGAGATGGCGCGGCTGCGCGCGATCGCCGAGCCTACGATCACCGTGATCACGTGCATCGCCGAGGAGCACCTGGAGGGGCTGGGGAGTCTCGAAGGCGTGATGCGCGAAGAATCGATCGCGCTCGAGGGCGCGCAGATCGGTGTGGTGCCGGCATCGCAGCCCGAGGTCGCGGCGGTCGCGCACGGCAAAGTGCGTCGAATCGTGACGGCGGGCCTCGGCGAAGGCGACGTGTGCGCGAGCCGGTGGGGCACCTCGTCCGATGGGCGCGGCTGGCTCGAGTTCGACGGCATCACCATGCGGCCGCCCGCGCCGGGCGCGCACAACCTGCGCAACGCGATGCTCGCGTTGGCCGTGGCGCGCGAGTGCGGCATCCCGGCCGCCGACGCGGCGCGCGGCATCGAGGCGGCGGTGATCCCGCCCATGCGCATGGCCTGGCAGTCGTTAGGCGCGGCCACCGTGATCAACGACGCCTACAACGCGAGCCCGGCGTCCATGCGGGCGTCGTTGGACGTGCTGGCCGGTCTGGAAGGCGGACGCCAGCGCGTGGCGGTGTTGGGTACGATGCGCGAGCTCGGGACCCACGCGGCGCGCTTGCACGACGAGATCGCGCGCTACGCGCTCGCGACTCGGATCGATGTGCTTGCCGGCATCGGAGACATGGCGACGGCACTCGGCGCCGCGGCGCCTAACGATCCGCGCCTGGTGCTCGCCGACGACCTCGATGCGCTCTGGCCGCGGCTCGAGCCGCGGCTCGCGCGCGACGCCATCGTTCTGCTCAAGGCCTCGCGCGGCGTGCGCCTCGAGCGGCTCGTCCCGCTTCTCACCGCCTGGGCGACGCGATAGTGCTCTACCATTTTCTCACCCAATACGTCAACTCGTGCCGCGCGTGCGGCGTGTTCAACCTCTTCACGTACATCAGCTTCCGGTCGGTGGGCGCGGCTCTCACCGGATTCGTAGTGGCGATTCTGATCGGCAAACCCATCATCGTGCGGCTGCGCGCGATGAAAGTGCGACAGGTCGTTCGACAAGGGACGCCCGAGACGCACAAGGGCAAGGGCAACACGCCGACGATGGGCGGGCTGATCGTGATCATCGGTGCGGTGGTGCCCACGCTGCTCTGGGCGCGGCTCGACAACCGCTACGTGTGGATCGCGCTCATCGTCACCGTCTGGATGGGCGCGATCGGTTTTCTGGACGACTACCTGAAGCTCAAGCAGAAGCGGGAAGGGCAGGCCAACGTGGGTCTGGTCGAGCGATACAAGCTGGCGGGCCAGATCGTGATCGGCGTCGGGTTAGGCATCTGGCTCTGGAAGGCGCCGCTGTCCACGCTGCCGGGCGCGTCCACCACGCTGCCGTTCTATAAGTACGTGCTGCTGGTGCCGATGGCGGCGGGATTGGCGTGGTTGTACGTGCCGTGGGTGGCGTTCGTGCTCACCGGCGCGAGCAATGCCGTGAATCTCACCGACGGACTGGACGGCCTCGCCACCGGCCTCACCGCGATCGCGGCGGCCACGTTCGCCATCTTCGCCTACGTGATCGGGCGCATCGACACGAGCGAATACCTGCGCATCTTTTACCTTCGGGGCGCAGGGGAGCTCACCGTGTTCTGTTCGACGCTGTTCGGCGCGCTGATCGGTTTTCTGTGGTACAACACGCATCCGGCCGAAGTCTTCATGGGCGACACGGGGTCGCTCGCGCTGGGCGGTGCGTTAGGCGCGATCGCGATCCTGCTCAAGAGCGAGTTTCTGCTGCTGCTCATCGGCGGCGTATTCGTGGCCGAGACCGCGTCGGTGATCGTGCAGCGGTCGGTGTTCAAGCACCGGAGGCGGAAGTACGGGATCGACTACGCGAAGGCGCACCGCGTGTTTCGACGAGCACCGCTGCACCACCACTTCGAGCTGAGCGGCTGGACCGAGACGCAGGTGGTGGTGCGCTTCTGGATCCTCGGCATCTTCTGCGCGTTCGTCGCCCTCACGACGCTCAAGATTCGATGATTCCGAGAGCGTGGCGGCAGGGCGAGGTCGCCGTGATCGGCCTGGGGGCGAGCGGGCGCGCCGCGACCGAGCTGTTGCTGCGCGACGGGCTGCGCGTGTACGCGTCGGATGCGTCGTCGTCGGACGCCGCCGCGAAGGCGGCGGCGTCGCTGGGCCGGTTAGGCGCGTCGGTCGAGGCTGGCGGCCACGACCTCGCGCGCGTTGCGCGCGCGGCGGTCGTGGTCGCCAGCCCCGGTGTCCCGCCGGACGCCGCGCCGCTCGCGCGTGCGCGAGCGGCCGGCGTGCCGGTGGTGAGCGAGATCGAGGTGGGGCTCCGGTATCTCGCGCCGAGCACGCGGTACATCGCCATCACCGGCACAAACGGCAAGACGACCACCACGGCGATGGTCGGCCAGCTGTTGCGTGCGTTAGGCGTGACGGCGGTGGACGCGGGCAACATCGGCACGCCGCTCACCGAGATCGCGCTCGCCGCCACGCCGCCCAAGTGGGTGTCGCTCGAGGTGTCGTCGTTCCAGCTGCACGACACGCCGAGCATCGCGCCGGCCGTGGGTGTGCTGACCAACCTGAGCCCGGACCATCTCGATCGCTATGCGTCGGTCGAGGATTACTACGCCGACAAGGGGCTCCTCTTCGCCAACGCGAGCGCGTCGTCCAAATGGGTGGTGAACGGCGACGACGATGAGGTCGCGCGCATCCTGTCGTCGCGGCGCGGGGGCTCGCCCGCAGCCGCCGCGCCGGGAACCAAGTGGCCGCTCGCCGGCGTGGTCGAGTTCAGCCTCGCGGAGCAGGCGGATGCGTACTACGACCGCGCCGCGGACGCGTTGGTCGTGTTAGGCACGCCGCTGCTCGCGCGGCGGGATCTCGCGCTGTTCGGCGATCACAACGTTGCCAACGCGCTCGCCGCGTCGCTCGCCGTGATGGTCGCCGATCCGGCGCACGCGACGCCCGCGTCGCGTGCCCGGATCGCCGGGGGGCTCACATCGTTCAAGGCGTTGCAGCACCGGTTGGAGAGCGTGGGCGAGGTGGATGGCGTGCTATGGATCAACGACTCCAAGGCGACCAACGTCAGCTCGACACTGGTCGCCATCGAGGGCATGACGCGCCCCACGGTTCTTTTGTTAGGCGGGCGGCACAAGGGCGAGCCGTACACCGCGCTCGCGGAGCCGCTGAGACGCATCGGTCGCGCGGTGATCGCGTACGGCGAGGCCGGCCCGATCGTGGCACACGATCTCGAGGGCGTGGTGCCGCTCGTCCACATGGGCTCGGATTTCGAGAGCGTGATCGCCAAGGCGCGCTCGCTCGCGCAACCCGGCGATGTGGTGTTACTGTCTCCCGCCTGCTCGAGCTACGACATGTTCAACAACTACGCCGAGCGCGGCGCGACGTTCCGGAGGCTGGCGATGGCGAATAACGCGACAGCCAGGTGAGCCCGCGCACCCCGGTTGGGAGCGCCGCGGTCGCGGGCGGCGGCCGCGGGACGCGCAGCGTGGCAGTGCAGGGTGGGCGCCGCCGGTGGCGCATGGGAGTGGACGCGCGCGCGCTCCTCATCGTGACGGCGGCGCTGCTCGCGTTCGGCGTGGCGGTGTTGTACAGCGCCAGCGCGCTCGTCGCCCAACGCGACGGCCACTCGAGCACGTTCTTCCTCGCTCGGCAGCTCGGCGGCATCGGGATCGGGGTCGTGCTGTTCGCCATCGCGGCCAAGCTCGACGCCGAGCGGTGGCGCGGGTGGGCATGGCCGATCATGGGATTTAGTATCCTCATGCTACTTATTCCCGTGCTGCCGTTCACCGGGGCCATCGCCCCGCGCATCAACGGGTCGCGGCGATGGGTGAACGTCGGGTTCGCCTTTCAATCGTCGGAATTGGCCAAGCTCGCGGTGGTCGTGTGGACCGCGATGCTCGTCGTGAAGAAAGGCGATCTCATGCGCCGTCTCACGAAGGGCTTGCTGCCCTTCCTGCTCGTGTTGACGGTGCTCAACATCCTTGTGCTGCTCGAGCCCGATCTCTCGATGGCCATGACGTTCACGCTGATCATGGGCGTGGTGCTGTTCGCCGGCGGCGTGCGCATCGGCCACGTGGTGCTCCTGTGCGTCATCGCCATCCCGGTCTTCTGGCACGAGCTGGAGAAAGTGCAGTACGCGCTGCTGCGCATGACGTCGTTCTTCAATCCGGGCCACGCGCCGGAGGTGGTGGGTTACCAGCTCAAACAGTCGCTGATCGCGGTGGGCTCCGGTGGATTGTGGGGCGTCGGGTTCGGACAGGGCCGCCAGCAGCTCGGCTTCGTGCCGTTCCCGTATAACGACTTCATCGGCAGCAACATCGGCGAGGAGTGGGGCTGGTTAGGCATCGTGGGCGTGACGCTCGCGTTCGCGATTTACGGCTGGTTGGGCTTTCGCATCGCCAAGCAGGCGCGGACGCCGTTCCAGCAGCTCCTGGCGATCGGCATCGTGTTCGACACCGTGAGCACGGCGTTCCTGCACATCGGCGTGGTGATCGGTCTGCTGCCGACCACCGGCCTCACGCTCCCGTTCATCTCGTACGGACGGACGAACCTCGTGCTATCGATTCTCATGACGGGCATCCTGGTGAACATCGGGAGCGTCAACGAGCGCGTGGTGGGGGCGCACGCGACGGATCCGCTCGGGGTGACCGCGGCGTGAGGGTGCTGTTCGCCGGCGGCGGGACCGGCGGGCATCTGTATCCGGGCCTCGCAATCGCGCGGGCGCTCGTACGCGAGCGACCGGACGTGGACCCGTTCTTCATCGGTGCCCAACGCGGAGTCGAGCGCGACGTGCTGCCCTCGGCTGGCTTCCCGTATCGCCTGCTCGACCTGCACCCGTTGTATCGGTCGCGCCCGTGGCGGAGTTGGCGCACGGTGACGGGTCTGTCGAGCGCGTGGCGATCGTTAGGCGAGATCATGCGCGCCGAGCGGCCGGCGCTGGTGGTGGGGACGGGCGGCTACGCGTCGGGCGCGGCGCTGGCGCGCGCCGTGTGGGAGCACGTGCCGATCGTGCTGCAGGAGCAGAACAGCTATCCCGGCATGACGACGCGCGTGTTTGCGCGCCGGGCGCGCGAGGTGTACCTGGGCTACGGCGAGGCGGCCGCACGCGTGCGCGTGCGG
>DASVAC010000202.1:0-4376 GCA_036376535.1 Gemmatimonadaceae bacterium
GCCATCGATCTCGCGGGGCAACTCCAGCATCCATCGTTCGCGCACTGGATGGGCACCGACTACCAGGGCCGCGATGTGTGGTCGCGCATCGTGTACGGCGCGCGCATCTCGCTCACGGTGGGCATCGTCTCGCAAGCCATCGCTCTCCTGCTCGGCGTCACGCTCGGATTGGTGAGCGGATTCTACGGGCGGTGGGTGGATGAATCGATCATGCGGCTCGCGGACATCACGCTCGCCTTTCCGACGCTGTTGCTGCTCATCGCGATGGCGGCGGCGCTGCAGCCGTCGCTCACGACGGTCTTCGTGACCATCGGCGTGGTGGGGTGGGCGGGCATGGCGCGGATCGTGCGCGGCCAGGTGCTCGTGACGCGACAGCTCGAATTCGTGCACGCGGCGCGTGCGTTAGGCGCGACCGACCGACGGATCATCGTCCAGCACCTCCTGCCCAACTGCGTGGCGCCGGTGATCATCGCCGCCACGTTGGGCATCGCCGGCGCGATCATGGCCGAGGCCGCGCTGTCGTTTCTCGGGTTGGGCGTGCAGCCGCCGACCCCGAGCTGGGGCTCGATGATCGCCGACGCGCGCGACCTCCTGCAGCTCCGCACCGCGCCGTGGACGTCGGTGTTTCCCGGCCTCGCCATCGGCGCGGCCGTCCTCGGCTTCAACGTGTTGGGCGACGCGCTGCGCGACGCCCTCGACCCCCGTTTCTTGGCTGGGCGCGATCGCGCGCCGGCCCGTGCCCAACCCGTATGACCTTCGACGTCGCCCGCCTGCGCGCGCACGAATTTCCGTGGACCGAGCGCGAGTCCACCATCTACCTCAACAACGCCTCCACCGGGCCGCTCCCCGAGCGCACCGTCCGCGCGATGTCCGCCTTCAACGCCAAGCGCGCCGAGCCCTGGCGCCTAACGGACAAGGACGAGTTCGATACCGTGGCGCGCACGCGCGAGCTCGTGGCGACATTGATCAATGCCTCGCCGGCCGAGATCGCGTGCATGGTCAACACATCGTACGGGATCAACGTCGCCGCGCGCGCGCTGCCGCTCCAGGCCGGAGACGTCGTGGTCGGTTTCGATCGCGAATTCCCCGCCAACGTCTATCCGTGGATGGCGCTCGAGCGGCGCGGCATTCGCACGATGCGTCTGGCCACCGACGCGCAGGGCGTACCCGACGAGCGCGCGCTCATCGCGGCGTTGGACCATCCGCACGTCAAAGCCGTGGCCGTGTCGTGGGTGCAGTTCTCGACCGGCTTTCGCACCGATCTCGCGACCATCGGCCGTCTCTGTCGCGAGCGCGGCATCTGGTTCGTGGTCGACGCGATTCAGGGGTTAGGCGCTGCCACGCTGGATGTCGGAGCGTGTCACATCGATCTGCTGGCGTGCGGCGGACAGAAGTGGCTGTTGTCGCCGTGGGGCTCGGGATTTCTCTACGTGCGTGACGAGCTCGCGCGCACACTCGAGCCCGACGTCGTCGGCTGGCTCTCGATGCGGGCGTCGTTGGACTTCGGTCGTCTGGTGGACTACGAGTTCGCCTACCACGACGACGCGCGCCGGTTCGAGGTGATCACGCTCCCGTTTCAGGATTTCGCCGGATTCAACGCGAGCCTCGAGTTGCTGCACGAGCTGGGACCGGCCGAGGTCGAGCGCGCGGTGAATGCGCTTGCGGATGTCGCCATCGAATGGACTGCGGATCGCACCGACGTGCGGCTGGTGACACCCGCCGACCGCGTGCACCGCGCCGGCGTACTCGCGCTCAAGCCCAACGACCTGGCCGGCGCGACCGAGCGTCTCACGCGTGCGCAGGTGTCCCACGCCGTGCGCGAGGGCTGCATCCGGCTCTCGCCGCATTGCTACAACACGCGAGACGAGGTGCTGCGCGCGTTGGCGGTGATGGTCGGGGAGGGCGATTGATGCGCTGGCCCGCCGTGCTGCTCGCTCTGGCGTTAGGCACGGCGCCGGCGCTGGCCGGGCAGGGCGACTCGACGTGGATGGACCATAACCACGCCGCCGCCAAGGCATTCAAGGCCGGCGACTTCACCTCGTTCCGCGCGCAGCTCCTCGCGCTCCGGCGGCAAGTCGGACCGCTGCCCACCATCGACTACAACCTCGCCGTCGCCGAGTCGCGGTTAGGCAATGAGGACCGCGCGCTGGAGTGGCTCCAGACCTTTGCGGGCATGGGCCTGTGGGAAGATGCGGCCCGCGACTCCAATCTGGCATCGCTGCGCGCCAGGTCCGGGTACGCGCGCGTGGCGGCGCTCCTGGCCGCCAACCTCGCGCCGATCACGCGCGGCGCCGTCGCGTTCACGCTCGCCGACGCCGACCTCGTCGCCGAGGACATCGCGTACGACTCGGTTAGGCACAGATTCCTCGTGTCGAGCGTGCACCGGCGGAAGATCGTCGCCGTCGACAGCGTCGGACACGCGTCCGATTTCACGCGACCCGGCGCCGATTCCACGTGGGGCATGTTCGCGGTACACGTCGATCCGGCGCGGCAGCTGGTGTGGGCCACCACCGCCGCCATGAACGCCGCGCAGGGGTACAGGGCCGCCGATTCCGGCCGGTCGGCGCTCCTCGCGTACGAACTCGCCACCGGCGCGCTGCGCGCGCGCCTCGAGCCGCCGGACGCGCACCGGGCGCACGTGTTAGGCGACATGACCGTCGGCGCCGATGGGACGGTCTACGTGTCCGACGCCGTCTCCGGCGCCGTGTACACCGCCGCGCCGGGCGCGCGTATGCTCGCCGTGCTCGTACCGCCCGGCACGTTCACCTCGCCGCAGACACCGGCGCTGTCCGCCGACGAGAAGCGGCTCTTCGTCGCCGACTACGCGCGCGGCATCGCGGTGGTCGACCTCTCGACCAAGCGCGTGAGCTGGCTCGGACACCCCGGCAATGTTGCCCTCGTGGGCACCGACGGACTCTATCGCGTGGGCAACACGCTGCTCGCGGTCCAGAACGGCACCACGCCTAACCGGGTGATTCGGGTGCTGCTCGATACGGCGATGACGCGCGTATTGGATGCCGAGGTACTGGAGCGCGCCAAGCCCGCGGCCAACGATCCGACCCACGGCGTCATGGTGGGCGACACCTTTTACTTCATCGCGCAGAGCGGCTGGGACCGCGTGCGCGACGACGGCACGCTCGCGCCGGCCGGCGATACCGACGCGCCGATCGTGCGCCGCCTCACACTGCTGCCGTACCCATAGTCGCTCAATCTTCCATTCGGAGCAGCGCGTAGTTCCGGGCGCCCTTCTTGAGCAGGACGTACGAGCCGTGCAGGCACTGTGCCGGGACCACTGGCGCGTCGCCCGATGCGCGCACGCCGTTCACCGTCACGCCGCCCTGCTGAATGGTGCGCCGCGCATCGCTCTTCGATGTCGCCAACTGCGCCGAGACTAACGCATCCTGGAGGCCTAACGATCGGCCGTCGCCATCGGCGCGCGCCCACTTGGCGTGCGCAAACGGAATCTCCGCCGCCAACGCGTCGAGCGCCTGCGCCGACAACGCCCCCGGATCGCCGCCGCCGAACAGCAGCGCCGAGACCTCTGCCGCGGTGCGCAGTGCATCGGCGCCGTGCACGCGGGCCGTCATGTCGTCTGCCAGCGTCCGTTGGGCCGTGCGCCGTTCCGGGTGCTCCCGCGTCTCGCGGTCCAGCGACTCGATGGTCTCGCGATCGAGCAGCGTGAAAAAACGCAGCCAGCGCGAGACGTCGCGGTCGTCGGCGTTGATCCAGAACTGATAGAACTTGTAGGGCGACGTCATCGCCGGATCGAGGTACACGGAGCCCGCTTCGGTCTTCCCGAACTTGGTGCCCGCCGCTGTCGTGACCAACGGAAGCGTGAGCGCGTGCGCCTCGTGTCCCGTCACACGGCGAATCAGCTCGATCCCGGCGGTGATGTTGCCCCACTGATCGCTGCCGCCGATCTGCAGCGTGGCGCCGTGCCGCTCGTGCAGCTGCAAGTAGTCGTACGCCTGCAGCAGCATGTAGCTGAATTCCGTGAACGAGATGCCGCCCTCGAGCCGCGTCTTCACCGATTCCTTGGCGAGCATGTAGTTCACGGTGAAGTGCTTGCCCACATCGCGCAGCATCTCGACGGCGCCTAACGGAAGCAGCCACTCGGCGTTGTCGCCCATGATGGCCGCCGACGGACCCGTGAACTCGAGGAACCGCGCTAACTGCGCGCCGATCGCGCGGCTGTTCGCCTCGATCACGTCGCGCGTCTGCAGCTGCCGCTCGGTCGCCTTCCCGCTCGGATCGCCGATCATGCCCGTGCCGCCGCCCACGAGCGCGATCGGCACGTTGCCCGTGCGCTGCAGGTGCACGAGCCCCATCACCGGCACGAGACTCCCGACGTGCAAACTCGGCGCGGTCGGATCGAA
>DASVAC010000203.1:0-7734 GCA_036376535.1 Gemmatimonadaceae bacterium
GCCCGCTGAACACAGGTCCAGACGCCGCTGCGGCAACTTGTAGCAGCGCAATGATGGGGAACAGCACTCGTCGACTCGATGGCGGGGAGAGCCAGAACGATGTACACCGTGCCGCGTTGGCGCCATAGCGCCGCCCATTGACACGCCTACGCTCCGCCGTTGCAGTTCCCAAGAATACCGTTGTCGACCAAGAGCGTCGCTCTTATCCCCCACAGCCGAGCGATCACTTTAGTTATCCTCAGTTTCACTTTTGTTATCCTTATCAAAGTCGTAAGACCATCCAGGGGCAGCCCCCCTAACCGCCTGGATGGTCTTACGACTTTGATAAGGATAACAAAAGTGAAACTGAGGATAACTAAAGTGATCGCTCGGCTGTGGCGATAAGCACATCGCCAGCAATCGGCTTTGTACAATTTCTTTGGAACTGCAACTGCAAAGCTATCTGGTACCCGGCCAGGCGCCGCCGACCGCCTTGTAGAGCGCGACCAGCGCGGTAACGGCGGACGTACGCCCAACTGCCAATTCACTCTCGGCGCTCAGCAACGTGCGTTGGGCATCGAGCACCTGTAAGAAATCCGTTTCGCCCGCCTCGTAGCGAAGCTGCGCGAGGTCCAGCGCGTGCGTGCTCGCACGCACTGCTTCGCTCAAACTCGACAGACGCGCGCGCGAACGATCGTAGTTCGTGATTGCGCTCTCCGTTTCGCCGATCGCGCCAACGACCGCGGACGTGTACTGGGCCTTCGCCTGGTCCGCCTGCGCTTCCGCGATGTCGACCCGCGTCTTCACGCGGCCCATGTCCAGGAACGGCCACGTGACCACAGGACCAAAGAAGAACCGCGGCGTACCCGTATTGCCCAACGTATTGAACGTGGGCGCCGTGTAGCCCGCGCTCGCCGCCAACGAGATCCGCGGCAAGTAGTCCGCCTGCGCCGCACCGATCAACATCGTCTGTGCCGCCAGCTGGCGCTCGGCGCTCTGCACATCCGGGCGTCGCTTCACCAGATCGGCCGGCGAGCCGACCTTGACCACGTTAGGCAGTGTGGGCAGCGCCGTCGGCGTGAGCAGCCCCGGCGGCAAGGCCTCCGGCGTGCGGCCCAACAACGTCGCCAACTGGTTGCGGCTCGCCGCAATCCTCGCCTCGATCGCCGGCGTCTGCGCCAGCGTTAGGCTGAGCTCGGCGCGGGCGCGCTCGACGTCGAACGCCGTGCCGCTCCCCGCCGACAACCGCTGCTCCGTCAACTTCATCGTCCGGCGCTGGTTTTCCGCGTTGCGCTCGGCCACGGCGAGCTCCGTCTGCGCACCGCGCAGCTCGAAGTACGTGCGCGCCACCTCGGCCGCCAAACTCAGTTGGGCATCGCGCACCTGCTCGTCCGCCGACTGCTCGAACGCCTTCCCTGCCCGCACGTTGTGACTCACCCGGCCAAACACGTCGAGCTCCCACGACGCGTCCACGCCGCCATCCCACAAATCCTGCCGCGGCAGCGAACCCACCGTTCCCGGGAACTGCGACGCCGACAACTGCTGCCGGGCGAAGCTCGCTTGCGCCGTGACGGTCGGCACCAGGTCCAGCGATGCCAACCGCCGCTGCGACCGCGCCTCGAAGAACCGGGAACGCGCCGCCCGCACGTCGGGGCTCGCGCGCATCGCCTCGTGCACCAGCGCCGTCAACGCGCTGTCGCCTAACCCGGCCCAGAAATTACTGTCCGGCGCTTCGCCGCTCACGGTCGTGCCCGACGACAGCGAACCAACCTGCACGGTGTCGAGCAACGAATCTTTCGGCAGCGCCGAATCCGACGCGCTCGACGAGAACGAATCCGGCAGCGCCACCGGTGCGGGCGACACCGAATCGGCCGTCGCCCCCTGCGACGTGGCCACACGGCGCGCGCTGGTATCCGACAACGACTGGAACGCCGGCGCCACCACGACCGTGGGCGGCTGATAGTTAGGCGAGCTCACGCACGCCGCGGCCGCGAGCAGCACGCCCAGGGGCACCCATGCCGTGTTACGCATTAGTCACCCCCTTCGGGCGCGGGCAACGAACCCGCGTGCCCAACCAACGGCGGATATTCCGACGGGCGCGTCGCTGATGCCTGCGCCCGCTTGTGAACGAGTCCACGGACGACCACATAGAACACCGGAGTAAGCAAAAGTCCGAAGAACGTGACGCCGAGCATCCCGGAGAAGACCGCGACGCCCATGGCGTGACGCATCTCCGCGCCGGCGCCGAACGCCACCACGAGCGGTACCACGCCCATGATGAATGCGAACGACGTCATGAGAATGGGCCGCAACCGGATCCGGCACGCTTCGAGCGCCGCGTGCACAGGATCGTAGCCCTGCAGCTCCAGGTCGCGTGCGAATTCCACGATCAGGATCGCGTTCTTACACGCGAGCCCAACCAGCACCAACAACCCGATCTGCGTGAACACGTTGTTGTCGCCATGGCTCAGCCACACGCCCATGATCGCCGAGAAGAGGCACATCGGGACGATGAGAATCACGACGAACGGCAGCGACCAGCTCTCGTACTGCGCCGCCAACACCAGGAACGCGAGCAGCACGCACAACGGGAACACGAGAATGGCGGTGTTGCCGGCCAGAATCTGCTGGTACGTGAGCTCCGTCCACTCGTAGCCAATCCCGTTAGGCAGCGTTTCCTGCGCCAGCTGCTCCATGGTCGCCACGGCCTGCCCCGAGCTCACGCCCGGCGCCGGACCGCCGTTGATGTCGGCCGACGGATAGGCGTTGTAGTGCATCACTTGGTCCGGCCCGAACGACTGCTTGACGTTGATCAACGAGCCTAACGGCACCATGTCGCCCTTCGCGTTCTTCACCTTGAGCTGCCCGATGTCCTCGGCGGTCGCACGATACGGCGCGTCCGCCTGGGCCATCACCTGATACGTGCGGCCAAACCGGTTGAAGTCGTTGACGTACACAGAGCCCAGGTAGATCTGCAGCGTCGAGAACAAGTCGCTCAGCTCCACCCCCTGCTGCTTCACGCGGTCGCGATCGACGTCCGCAAACAGCTGCGGAACATTGATCTGATAGCTCGTGTAGACGCCCGAGAACTTGCCTGTCTGATTCGCTTTGGCCGACAAGTCCTGCGCCGCTTTGTACAACGCTTCCTGACCCAATCCCGCACGATCCTCGAGCTCCATCTTGAATCCGCCCACCGAGCCCAGCCCGTTCACGGCCGGCGGCGGGAACACCGCGATGAACGCATCCTGGATCGCAAAAAACTTCTGGTTGAGCGCCGCCACGATCGCGGCACCGCTCTCGTTCTTGCTCTTCCGCTCGTCGAACGGCTTGAGGCCGATGAACACCGTGCCGGCGTTCGGCTTGTTCACGAAGCCGTTGATCGAAAGACCGGGGAACGCAACCGTCGACTGCACGCCCGGCTGCTTCGCCGCTATGTCCGAGAGCCGCTTGATCACGTCCTCGGTACGGTCCAACGACGAGGCGTCCGGCAGCTGCGCATACGCCACCACGTACTGCTTGTCCTGCGTGGGCACGAAGCCCGGCGGCACCCGCTTGAACCCGATCAGCGTGATCACGATGAGCCCCGCGTACACCGCGAGCGCCACCGCGCTCTTGCCGATCAACTTGCCCACCGCCCGTCCATACTTGTTCGAGCCGCTCTTGAACACGCGGTTGAACGGATGGAACAGCCAGCCCAACAGCTTCTCGAGGATCTTCGTCAACCGGTCCGGCTCGGCGCCGTGCGGCTTGAGCAGGATCGCCGACAACGCCGGCGACAACGTGAGCGAGTTGAACGCCGAAATCAGCGTCGAGAACGCGATCGTCAGCGCGAATTGCTTGTAGAACTGCCCCGTTAGGCCACTGATGAACGCCACCGGCACGAACACGGCGCACAACACCAGCGCGATCGCGATGATCGGCCGGCTCACTTCCTCCATGGCCTTGTGGCTCGCCTCTTGGGGCGAGAGACCCAGCTCGATATGTCGTTCCACGTTTTCGACGACCACGATCGCGTCGTCGACCACGATGCCTATCGCCAGGACCAACCCGAACAGCGACAGCGTGTTGATCGAGAAACCGGCCGCGAGCATGATCGCGAACGTGCCGACAATCGAGATCGGCACCGACGCCAGCGGAATGATCGACGCCCGCCACGTCTGCAGGAACACCACGACCACGATCACGACGAGCAGCGTCGCCTCGAGCAGCGTCTTCACGACTTCATTGATCGAGTCGTGCACGAACGTCGTCGGGTCGTACACGATCGAATAGTCGACGCCCTGCGGGAAGTTGGTCTTCAGTTGAGCCATCGTCGCGCGCACGTCGTGCGACAGCGCGAGCGCGTTCGAGCCCGGCTGCTGGAAGATCGCAATTGCGACCGCATTTTTGTTGTTGAGCAGCGACTGCAAGCCGTAGTCGCCCGCGGCGAGCTGGATCCGCGCCACGTCGCGCAGCCGCGTGATCTCGCCGTCCTGACCGGTCTTGACGATGATGTCGCCGAATTCCTTTTCGTTCACCAGGCGACCGCGCGCATTCACGGTGAGCTGATACGCCACCGGGTTAGGCATCGGCGGCGCGCCGACGACCCCGGCGGCCACCTGGAGATTCTGCTCGCGGATGGCGTTCACGACGTCCGTGGCCGACAGATCGTGCGCGGCGACCTTCTGCGGATCGAGCCACACGCGCATCGCGTAATCGCCCGAGCCGAACACGATCACCTGCCCCGCGCCCGGAATCCGCTGCAGCTGGTCTTTCACCTGCAGGGTCGCGTAGTTGCGGAGGTACACCGGGTCGTATCGCCCGTTAGGCGAAACGAGGTGCACCACCATCGTCAGGTCGGGCGACTGCTTCTGTGTCGTCACGCCCAACTGACGCACTTCGTCCGGCAGCCGCGGCAGCGCCTGGTTGACGCGGTTCTGCACCTGCACCTGCGCCATGTCGACGTTCGTGCCGATCTTGAACGTGACCGTGAGGTTGAGCACGCCGTCGGCGGTCGCCTGCGACGACATGTAGAGCATGTTGTCCACGCCGTTGATGCTTTCCTCGAGCGGCGTGCCGACGGTTTGCGCGAGCACGGTGGGATTGGCGCCCGGGTACACCGCGCGCACGGCAACCGTGGGCGGCACGACCTCGGGGTATTCGCTCACCGGCAACGTGAAAATCGCGATCAGACCGGCGACCAGAATGACGATCGACAACACGCCGGCGAAGATCGGGCGATCTATGAAGAAGCGCGAGAAGCGCATGACCTGTACTCCGTGATACTCGTTCGGGTGCGAAGTTGCGGCGATCCTAGTGCGTCGATGCCACCGATGGTTGCGAGTCCGACGGCGGCGTCATGGGCACCACCGATGGCGTGACCTTGGCACCCGGCCGCACGCGTTGCAGACCGTTCACCACGACACGCTCACCCGGCTTGAGCCCCTGCTTCACCACGCGCAGCCCATCGTCCATGGGACCGAGCGTGATGGCGCGGTAGTCCACCGTGTTGTCGGGCTTGAGAACGAAGACGAATTTCCGATCCTGATCCGTGCCCACCGCATCGTCGCGAATGAGCGTCGCGTCGTAGCTCTTGCTGCCCACGAGCTGGATGCGCGCGAACAGTCCGGGCGTTAGGCGGCGGTCGTGGTTCTCGAACACCGCGCGCGCACGGATCGTCCCGGCCACGGGGTCGAGCTGGTTGTTGACGAAGTCGATGTGCCCTTCGTGCGGATAGCCGGTCTCGTCCGCCAAGCCCATGTGCACCACGCGCGTGACGTGCTGTTGGGCAGCGGCCGCGCCCCTCCCGGGCGACACGCCGAGGTCTTTGAGGTACGTCTGCTCGTCGCCATCGAAGTAGACGTAGATGGGGTCGAGCGACACCACCGTCGTCAACGGCGTTGCGTTAGACGCGCCCGCTTGCACGAGATTGCCCGGCGTCACCAGCGCGCGGCCCACACGCCCCGTGATCGGCGCGCGCACCGTGGTCCACTCGAGGTTGAGCTGCGCCGTGGTGAGCGCGGCCTGTGCCGCCTGCACCGCCGCTTCGCCCTCGGCGCTCGCGCTCGTGCGCGTGTCGTAGTCCTGGCGCGAAATGGCTTGTGCCGCGAGCAGATGGTTCGCGCGCGCGACCTCCGTTTGCGCGAGCGTCCGCCGCGTCTCCGCTTGCGCGAGATCCGCTTTCGCCTTCTCCACATCGGCTTCGTAAGGCCGAGGGTCGATGACGAAGAGGACGTCGCCCTTGTGGACCATGGCGCCTTCGGTGAACGCCACGCGCTCGACGTATCCCGAGACACGCGGGCGCACGTCCACCATGTCGACCGATTCGAGATGGCCGGTGAACTCATCGAAATCGGTGACCGATCGTCCGATGGCCGCAGCGACAGTGACTGGGGGTGCCGGCGGCGGGCCCTGCGGCTGTTCGCCCTTTGCCGTGATCGCGCGTCCCGCCGCTAACGTGGCGAGGATCGCGACGACCGTTCCCGCGATGAGCCAGGTGCGACGCGAGCCTGGAGCCTGCGATGCGCCCGACGACTGCGATTCAGATGGATTCTGCATACTCGGTAGTCCTGGAGGCGATGTACGTTGATTTCCCAAACGGGGCTCCGGCCCGGGTGGTTCCATCATCGCGAACAATTCCGTTCGATTGGTCCGGTTTTGACACAAATCGGACGTTGCCGGACGCGATGGATATCGCGCCGCGACGAAACGGTGACTCACCGTCTGCATAGCGACGTTTGAGGGATCGCGAAATCGACATTTCGGCGAAAACTCGTAGCGCCTGTCCGATCGGGCAGGCGCTTTCAAATTGAAAAGTTTTTATGGCGGATATGCGCGGCGGGAAGGCGCGAAGGTTGGTTAGTACTAAGCGAGAGCTTCGCTCGGCCGTCGGTGAAACCTGTTGAGAGGTGGGCTCGCCATTCCAGTTGTCAACAAACTCGAGAGATCGTGCTTGGTTAGACGTTCTTGTTACCGCAACCGACCGATCCGCTCTTGATCCGTTGTTTTCGCCTTTATCCGTTTCAAAATGAGCGTAGAAGCCTTCCAAGCCGTGTTGCATGAGCCGCATGGGAGCCTTCTTCGCTCATATCCAAACGGATAAAGGCGAAAACAACGGATCAGAGCGGATTGCTCGGCTGCCGCGAACAGTGCGTCTTGGCGAGTCGGCATGCGCGGCGTTCTGTGACTGCGGGAGTGGAGAACTGCAGGACGCACCGGGGCACGGCGGCAGTCGTATCGCATCGCATTCGACGGGCTTTCAGAAACCAGTGGGACTGCTTCTTGCCACTGCCGCGTTGGCATGACTGCGCAGTGGCTCAGGCGAAGAGGCGGCATGTCGACAGGGTTCCGCTACGAGGATGCGCACGGCCGAGCCGTTCGACGTCAAAGGCCGCAAGCAATACCGCTTCATCAACGCGCGGTCGCCCTCCGCGAGCAACGCAAATACCATAGTATGCGCCGGCTCGCCCGCGACCTGCCCATGATCCGCGAGGCGCTGTACGCTCAGTTAGGCACGAGCCGCGAGCACACGCGCGAGAACCACACGTTCGGCATCACGACCCTCACCAAGCGCCACGCGACCGTCGACGGTCGCGCGATCGAGTTCGCCGTTCGCGGCAAGTCCAACACGGAGCGGCACCGCGTCGTCGTCGATCGCCCGTTGGCCACCTTGGTGCAGGCCTTGCGGCGCACGCCGGGCACGCGGCTCTTTCGATATCTGAACGACGGAGTGTGGCACAATCTCACCCAGCGCGACGTGAACGACTACGTGCGACG
>DASVAC010000204.1:0-4517 GCA_036376535.1 Gemmatimonadaceae bacterium
GACCGGGCTAGGCCGATGTATGCCAGCAGCGATGTCGCCGGCCGATGTACGATGCCCGCCTGGAATGCCGAGTCGGCGGCCGCAAACTGCCGGCGCTCGCTGTACAGGTTGCCCAGGTTGGTGGCCGACACGTCGTAGTCGCCTAACGCAACGCCCTGGGCGAACGCCTCGATCGCCTTGCCGCGGTCGTGACCGGGCCCGTTCTCGAAGTAGCTGCCGACCGTCGTCCAGCGCTCCTGGTCCGTCAGGTGATCGCGGTTCTGGTAGGCCTTGATGAGAGCCGAGTCGATGAGCACGGGCGACATGGCGGCGTTCGCGTACGTCACCGCGAGCTTGCGCCACGCCATGGCGAAGGTCGTGTCCAGCGCCACCGCCTGCTTGAAGAGTCCGGCCGCTTTCGCGTAATCGCCGCCGTTGAACGCCGCCTGGCCTTCAGTATAGAGCTTGAGCGCCGGCAGCGACGTGGTGGTCACCGCATCCAACCTGGGCGATGCCTGCACGGATCGCAGCGACTCGCCGATTTTGCCGCGGAGGTCGCGGCTCAGCTTGTCGACGGTCGGGATGAGCTCCGACGGGTTGTCCGCGGTTTCCTGGAACGACGCGAGCTCGTTGCCCGACTCGGCCGCGAGAATCCGCGCCGAGAGGACGAAGCCGGTGCCTAACGGCGTGATCGTGCCACCGACCACCACCTTGAGCCCCTCCCGCTGCGCGATCTCCCGGGCGAGCGTCGCGTCCACGCGGCTGGTGGGCGGACGCTGCATCCGCTGCAGCGCCGACTGGATCGCGCTCGCCTGCATCACGTGTACCGCGCGCGATTGCGCCAGGTCCGCGCGGACGCCCTCGGCGACGACCGCGCCCAGGGCCGTGTCCGCGCCGCCGGATACCGCGAACTCGCTCACCAGGAGCGGTTGGTTGCCGCTCATGCGCCCCGACGCGAGCAGCGAGCCGGCCGGCCCGATGCCTAACGCACGGAGCACCATGAAGGCGACCACGAGCACCGCGAAAGCGGTGAGCGCCGCTGCCCCGCCCATCATGGTCCGGCGCCAGCTCATGTGGGGGCTCGCCTTGATCGCGATCGTGGCCATCGTACCGTTCTTCGCGGCGCCGCCCAACGTCGAGGCCGGCGTCGCCGACGCGGCACGCCGCGCCGCGTGCTGCACGAAGCCCGTGAACAGAATCACCGGCAGCCCGAACGCCATCACGAGGATGGCGCCCGTGAACACCCACTCCGGCAGCCCGATCGCGATGATCGCCGCCTTCGCGACGAGCGCCACCACGGCGAACGCGATCGCGTAAATGCCCAACGCCTTCCACACCGCGTTGCGGCCGCCTAACAGAATGGCCGGCATCGCGGCGCGTGTGCCGCTGCTGGTGACCACGTCGAGTACGCGCACGAGGTCGGCCGCGCTCTGCGGCCGAGCGCCGGCATCTTTGGCCAGGCACTGCATCACGAGCTCGGCAAGCTCCGGCGGCGTATCGGGCCTGAGCTCGGTCACCGGCTGCGGATCCTCGGCCATCTGCGCCACGAGCAGCTTCTGCGGCGAGCGGCCAGCGAACGGCGCGCGTCCCGTGAGCAGCTCGTAGGCCAGACACCCAAAGGCATACAGATCGACGCGATGATCCACGTCGGGATCGGCGGCTACCTGCTCCGGCGCCATGTACGCGGGCGTGCCGAGCGATGTGCCGAACTGCGTGAGCGTCGCGCCCGTGACGTGACCGCGCGCATCGCTCAATGCTTTCGCGATACCGAAATCGGTGACCACGGCCGCGCCACCCGAGAGCAGCACGTTCTCGGGCTTGATGTCGCGGTGCACGACGCCGTGCTCGTGCGCGTACGCGAGCGCGCGCGCCACGTCGCGCAGAATGTTGATCGCGTCCATGATCGGCAGCGCGCCGCTGTTGGCGAGCCGCGCGCGCAGCGCCTCGCCATCGACGAACGGCATCGTGTAATACGGAAGCCCGTCCGTCTGCCCTGCCGACAACACCGGAACGATGTGCGGATGTTGTAACCGCGCGGCGAGCAGGATCTCGCGGTTGAAGCGGTCGGCGTTGACGCCGGCGCTCAGGTCGGGCGGGAGCACCTTCACCACGACCCGTCGCTCGAGCGCGGTTTCCATGGCGACGAACACGCGCGACATGCCCCCGCCGCCTAACTCACGCTCGAGGGTATAGCTGGACCCGAGGGTTGTCTGCAGTTGGTCGCGCAAGTCCATGACAGACCCTACGGTAGGGCGGTTCGATCCGATTCGGTGTCCGTGGGATACCGGCGTTGCGGGTCGCCGGTTCCCTGAAAGCTAGGGACGGGCCCGCCAGCCAGGTAGATGAACGACATACCGAACTGTGCAGCAAGCCGTCGCGCCTGCGGGCGACAGAATCGCCGACCTGCAAGTCCTATGATGCGACACTGGGAGCCCATTCGCGACAGGTGCGCGGCTCGATGCCTTACGGAGTGTCGGCAGGATGTGCCACGCTCTGGCGCCAACGTCAGATTCCCCTAATATGCAAACAGGTGTCACCCCGCACCGGCTCGGATCGAGGATTCACAACACATGCGATTGGTCATCGCCGTCCCGGCGTATCGTGTCGCGCGGGTGCGGGATGTGGCGCCATCGGGGTGCGCCGCCACAATCATAGCGCGACTCGAGCATCTCGACACCGCGATAGGCGCGACGGGCGCCGACGTCGCCATCTTCGATCCCCAGCTCGACCAGCCGCTCGACGCGGCGCAGTTGATCCAAACGGTGCGCAGCCATCCGTGCGTACGGTGGCTCCTCTATACGCAGCTCCGGCCGGACACGGCGCGCCTGCTGCTCGACCTGGGTGGCGCGGGCGTGCGCACCGTGGTGTTCGCGGGCGTCGACGACTCGACGAACCACCTCGGCGCCGTGTTAGGCGAGCTGGTGCGCGACTCGATCACGCACCGCGCGCAGGCGCGTCTCATGGCGTTGCTCGCGCCGCTGCCGCGCCAGCTCCGCGTAGCCGTCGAGCAATGTATACGCGATCATGACGCGCGTGTCGACGTGTCGGTGCTCGCGGCCCGCGCATGCATGACTCGGCGCACGGTCGAACGACACTTCATGCGCGCCGGGTTGCCGGCGCCCAAGGACATTCTGCGCGCCGCGCGCGTGCTCACCGCGTACCGGTTGCTGTACGACGGGACGCGCACGTGCAACGGCGTGGCCAAGACCTTGGGCTACGGCAAGGTGAGCACGCTGCGCGCGCACCTCAAGCGCGCGTTTGGCGTGCACGCACGAGGGCTGCAGACCGCGCCCACTCCGGAGATCGCGATCGACGCGCTGCTCGACCAGCCCGTGGCGCGCACCGGCCGCGGCGCGGCGCACTTGCCGCCGGCCGCGGCCGTCCGTTAGGCTACTGCGCCGTACCGTGGTACGTCACGCGCCATATGCGGCCGTGCGCATCGTCGGCAATGTACAGCGCGCCGTCGGGCCCAACGGCGACACCGGTGGGCCGGTGGGCCGCCGCGTCGGGCTGCTTGTTCGCGCCCGCGAATCCGTCGGCGAACACTTCGTATGGACCGCTCGCCGAGTCGCCTTGGAAGGGAACGAACGCCACGAGATAGCCCGCCTGCGGCAGCGGCGCGCGATTCCACGAGCCGTGGAACGCGATGAACGCGCCACCGTGATAACGCGACGGAAAGGATGAGCCCGAGTAGAAAGTAAGCCCATCGGGTGCCCAATGTCCCGGGAAGAACGCGACCGGCGCTCGCTTCGTGGTGCACACGCCTTCCTTCTTGCCGTCGCCGCCGTACTCGGGCGCGAGCACGAGCTTCTTCTGCGAGCCGTCGAAGTAGCAGTACGGCCACCCGAAGTCGGCGCCGCGCTCGATGTGCAGCAGCTCTTCCGCCGGGAGCTCGGCGCTCTGCTCGTTGGTGTAGCGCTCCGGCCAGTTCCCGGACAACTGGTCGCGGCCGTGCTGCGTCGAGAAGAGCGATCCGTTAGGCGCGATCGCGACCCCGACCGCGTTGCGGATGCCGGTCGCGTACCGCGCCGATGGCGAGAAGTGCTGGCCCGTCTTGTTGCCGTCGAAGCGCCACATGCCGCCGCGCGTCGCGAGCTCCTTGCACGGCTTGTGGCCCGGCGAATGGAGGGTGCGATCCTTGATTTGACACGCGTTGGTGGCCGAGCCCATCTCGACGAAAATGGTGCCGGACGAATCGATGGCGAACGCGTGCATGGGGTGATTGCCGCCTAACGGCATGCCCGAGAGGATCACGTCCGGCTTGCCCGTGGGGACGAGGCCGGAGCTCGGCAGTGCGTAGCGCTCGATGCGGTCAGACTCTTCGGCGTAGAGGTAGTTGCCGTGGAGCGCGATGCCCGTGCCGCCGTGGCCGCCCGCTTTGGCGCTGTCGCCAAAGTAGTCGGTGATGTCGGCGTGCCCGCTGCCCGTCGTGTCCTTGAGAGCCACGATGGCGCCGCCTTTCCACGCGCTGTCTTCGTTGCCGCCTTCGCCGCCCCGGCGCGGGTGCCAGGTGTTGACGTACACGACTCCGTTAGGCG
>DASVAC010000205.1:0-4020 GCA_036376535.1 Gemmatimonadaceae bacterium
TCGAACGTGGACTCGGTGAGCGGCGTGGGGCCGTAGCACACGTAGCCCTGGACGTCGATGTGATCCGGGTCGGGGCTCGTGTCGAGGACCAGGCAGTAGTAGTCGGACGACTCGCCGGTCGCGAGCCAGGCGTCGATGAGCTCGAGGGCGATGGCGATTTCGGCGGGTGTGAAGTTGCCGACGGACTCGAGGATGCGCGTGACCGCGGGGCGGTCGCGGGCGCGAAGCGGGCGGATGCCTAACGGCTCGGTCATTCGGTGCGGATGGCGATGAGCGGGTCGACGGCGGCGGCGCGGCGGGCGGGGAGCCAGGAGGCGAGCAGTGCGACGGCGGCGAGGAGGATCGCGACCAGAGCGATGACTGTGGGGTCGCCGGGGGCGACGCCGAAGAGCATGCTGCGCAGTATGCGCGTGGCGAGGATGGCCGCGGCGGCTCCCACGCCGACACCGGTGAGCGTGAGGCCGAGACCCTGTCCGGCGACGCGCCGCCTTACTCTGTTAGGCGAGGCGCCGAGCGCGATGCGGATGCCGATTTCGCTGGTGCGTTGGGCGACGGAGTAGGAGATGACGCCGTACAAGCCGACAGCCGTGACGAGCAGTGCCGCGAGCGCGAAGCCGACGAGGATCATCGTGTAGGTGTGCTCGGTTCCCACGAGATATCCCATCAACGCATTGAGGGGCGCGACATAGTATGCGTGCGCGCCGGGCGCAGCCTGCTCGACGGCGTGTTGGATGGCCGGTGTCATGGCTGACGGATTTCCGTGCGCCACTCGCACGATCATGGAAAGATTCTGCGCGCCTGCGGCGCCAACCGGGACGTATGTTGCCGGTTCCCCTACCGAACCGGCGGTGGTGACTCTCGTTGCGTCGACGACGCCGACGATTTCGAGTGGAACCGGATACTGTGCGAGAGTGATGTGGCGGCCAATCGGGTCCAGCGTTCCGAAGTATCGCTTCGCCATCGTCTCATTCACGATTGCGACATCGCGACGGACGAGATCCCCTTCGATAAAGGCGCGACCTCGTACAACGCGAATCTGCAGCGCGGTGAAATAATGTCGATCGACGCCGGCAAAGAGCGTAAAGTCCTTTGCGGAGTCCTGACGTGCGTGGCCCGGAATGCGAAGGTCGCGGAGCGAGAGCGCTCCACCGAATGGATACGTGGTCGAGACGGACGCCTCCGCAACATTGGGCAACGCGGCGAGCCGTTCCTGGATTCGACGGGCCGCGAGCACCCGGGCGACCGTATCCTTCGCGGGGAAGCCAGGATCGATGTCTCCGATATCGACACCATCAGCAGTGACGCCCGGTCTGAGCTCCATCAGGTGTCGAACGGTCTGCACGAGCAAGCCCGCACCCGCGAGCAACACGACCGACATGGCGACCTGCCCAACGGCGAGCGCGTTGCGCAGACGCCGGCGCCGACGACCGGCGCTGTTCCGCGCCGTCTCGCTCCGCAACGTGGTTTCGAGTGCGTCACGCGAGACGCTCAGCGCAGGGATGATTCCACACACGATGCCCACGACCGCGGCTGCGATCGCACTGACGAACAGCACAGGCGGGTCTAAGGCGACGAGCGAGTGTCGCGGCAAATTCAACCTCGACTCGCCGGCGACGAACTGCACGAGGAACGCCGCCGCGACCAGTCCTGCGAGAGCGCCGAGGGCGGCGAGCATGAGGGCCTCGGTGACCAACTGACGCACGATCCGTCCGCGGCCTGAGCCTAACGCAAGGCGGACCGCGATCTCGTGGCGACGGGCTGCGCCGCGCACCAGCAGCATGTTGGTGACGTTGGCTGACGCGATGAGAAGCAGCACGGCGACACACGCCATCATGATCATGAGGTGCGTGGCGACCTGCTGCACGATGGTCTCACGGATTGGAGCGGCATCGACGCGAAGATCGCTCAACGAACGCACACCAACGGTGTCTGCGGCGTATAACGTGCGTAGCTCGGCCAACGCATGGTCGGGCGACACGCCAACGCGAAGACGCCCGATCACATCGAGCATGAATGTGTATTCGTTCGTCCTGAACGCTGCGATGTCAGGCCCGGCCGACGTCCAGATCTGTGTGTCCTCGGGGAACACGAAGCGCGGCGGCATGACGCCGGCGATCGTGTAGGTGTCGTCATCAAGGACGATGGTCCTGCCCATCGCGCGCGGGTCGCCGCCGTAGGCGCTTTGCCAGTAACCGTAGGACAGCACCGCCGTCTTCGGGCCGACGTCACCATCATCGATCGGTCCGAAGCCGTGCCCAATGGCCGGCGACGTCCCGACCATGCCGAAGAAGTTGGGCGTCACCTCCGTCATGTGTACGACGTGTGCCGCGGGCAACCATGGTTGCCAGGCCTGGGTGCGACGGCCTAACGATACGCTCCGCATCGGCGTCGCAGCCGCGATCTCCGAGAAGCTGCGGAGGTTTTTCCGCCAGCGCAGGTATTCGGGTGCGGAGACAAACAGCATATCACGGCGGCCCGATGAGTCTTGGCGGACGATCTCGAGGTCGAGCACGCGGTCGGCGTTCGTGATCGGGAGTGGCCGTATGAGCACGGCGTCGACGACGGCGTAGATTGTCGTCGCAGCGCCGATGCCAAGCGCGAGGGTAGCCGCAGCCACGAGCGAGAACGCCGGCGCGCGCCGGATGCCGCGGAGTGCGAACGCGAGGTCCTGCCGCGTCGCATCGAGCCAGGCAAGTCCCGCCACGCTGCGCATACCTTCCGCCACCGCAGTCCTGTTGCCTAACTGACGCCGCGCCGCGAACTCGGCGTCTTCGGGCGTGTCGCCGCCATGCACGCGTTGCGCCGCCTCGAGATCGAGGTGGAAGCGCAGCTCACGCTCGGCCTCGCGCGCGTGACGCCTCGCACCGAACAACGCGCGCACGCGATAGCGAAGGCCGTCGACGAACGACATGACAGGGCAGGGATCAGGCTCGGCGCATCACGCGCGCGATCGCGAGCGCGGTGCGCTGGTACGCGGTGCTCGTTTCGCCGAGATGTCGGCGGCCGGCCGCCGTGATCGTGTAGTAGCGCGCCTGACGCCCGGTTGGCGACGCCCGCCACCGCGAGGTGGCCCAACCTTTTTTCTGGACGCGCTCGAGCGCCGGATAGAGGGAACCCTGCTCGACGCGCAACACATCCTTCGACAGCCGCGCGATGTGTTGGGCGATGGAATACCCGTGCATCGGCCCGATCGTGAGCGTCTTGAGGATGAGCATCTCGAGCGTGCCGGGGACGATGTCGCTCTGGCTCTCGGGCTTGGTCACGCGCGCCGCCATAGGTAGACGGCCAATATGTTGTGGGTCTACCTATGCGCTGTCAAGAGCGACCGGCCGGCGGATGCGCGCGGAGGGCCGCCGCCAGCGTCTTCGGGGCTCACAGTGGCGCGTTGACTCGGGTGCGCCGCGGTGTCATCATTCACGTTCGCTCGAAGGACGGGTGGCCGAGTGGCTGAAGGCACCGGTCTCGAAAACCGGAGTACGGGCAACCGTATCGTGAGTTCGAATCTCACCCCGTCCGTTAGCAAGACAGCGCGCCCGTCCGCGCACACCCCAACCGTGCGACGGACGAACGCGCTGCAACGGCTGCCGCGTCGTGCAGCCGCCGATCGGCCAGGGATGCAACCGCCATCCCTGGCCGTCGGGTATCACCTCACCTAGGTGCCGCGGCCACCGCCTTGGCCGCCGCCTGATCCGCCGCTCCGTTCACGGTTCGGATCGCTGTGCGGCTGGCCGCCCCCACCACCGCCGCCTCCCCCTCTTTCCCTGTCTTTGTCACGTTGCTGACCCGGATTGTCGCGTCCGGCTCCACCCATCCCACCTTCCTCACGATGTCCGCGGTCCGGATCTTCGTGCGGTCTTTCCTTCGGCGTACCGGGATTGCCACTCTGACCGGGCGGTGCGTTTTTCACGTCTCCCATGGTCGATCCCTCCTGCTGAAGGCGAGCGCCGGGCGCACACCGACGGCGTGTGGTGCCGCTTCCGGACACCCGCGTAACGAAATGAGCACATGGCGTGCCCGCAG
>DASVAC010000206.1:0-4292 GCA_036376535.1 Gemmatimonadaceae bacterium
CTCGGCGCACAGCGCGTCCATCATGGCCAGAACCGATCTTTTCAGAGACATACTGCTAGCCGTCCGTTCTGCCGACTTGGGTTGCTCGCCCGTCGCACGCTGTCACCAACAACACCTGACACGACGTGCCAGTACGACCTCGCCGCCGCCGCCGACCGATCCGCTCTGATCCGTGTCGTTATCCGATTTTATCCGTGTCAAATGAGCGAGGAAGCCCACCACGCGCGCGCACGTCGCGCTTTCCGTGATGTCGATGCAATCCTCCCCATCTCTTGCATCCTTTCGTTATCCTTTGAGTCCTTCTTCAGAGATCCTCGCTCCCGCGCGTACCACGACCGCGACCTCGGCGCCGCCCCACGCGAGTCCGAAGGCGACCGCCACGCTGAGGGCGACGAGCGCCGCGCCGGGCAGGTGCACGATGCCGCCGACTTCGTTCGCCAATCTGCCTAACGGAAAGAAGAGCGCCGTCCAGGCGAGGATGCCGCCCCATGCCGTGCCGGCGGCGCACGCGAGCATCGGTGGCGTGAAGGTACGGGGCGCCGCGAGCAGCATCAGGGCGGCCACCACCGGGATGATCGGCCACGGCGCCGCCCAGGTCGCGAACGCGAAGATGATCGTCGCCAGCAGGAATCGCTTCGCGTCGCGCATCAACGTCGCTCCGGCGGCGAGAGTGTGAGCGACGGACTCCTGGGCGGCGAGGCCAACACCTGCGAGTCGAGCGGAAAATAGAGCGCGTCGAGCGTACCCGTGCGCCAGCTGCGCAGCATGTTGTCGTATCGCAGGCTCGCCGGATTTCCCGATTCGCCTCCGGGGAGCGTGCCCCACGCGTGCACGTCGGGGCCGAGTTGTACGACCATGCGCCAGCTCGGACCGGCGCGGCCGCCTCCGCTCGACGGGCTCAGCGTGCCGGGGCCGCCCTGCACCTCGATGTTCAATCGGGAGAGCGACGGCAGCTCCAACAGGTGATAGATGTTCGCGTGCTGCACGCGGCTCCATCGCCAGTTGTCGTTGCCCGGCTCGCCGTAGCGGCGCTTCGCGTCGCCTAACGCAGCGCGCAGGCTCGCGGCCAGGATGTCGTCGCGCCGCTCCACCGTGCCCGGTGTGCGCCGGTCGTCCCACCAGACGCTGTTCGGCTGCTGCAGGAGCGCGGCGATCACGCTCTCCGGCGGACGCACCGCGGGCACCGAGTCGCCCGGCGGAATCAGCTCGTCCCACAACCGGCGGCCGAGCTCGCGCATCGCCATCTCGAACAACACCGCCCGGTCGTTCTCTTCGGTGTAGCGGCGGTCCCACTCGCCCAACAGGTCGGCTGCCTGGTGCAGCACCGAATCGTTAGGCGAAGTCGCCAGCACCGCGTGCGCCGCGGCGAGGAACGCCGGCACGAACAGATCGGCGCGCGCGCTGCCGGGGTCGGTCTGATCGTTGCGCATGTCGTCCACCGTCACCTCGGAATCCGCGCGCAGCAGCGTGTTGATCCGCATCGCGCGCCACGGATCGGGCCAGTCGGCGCCAAGGTACGTCGAGTCCATGCGCGGATCGACGGGCTGCTGGTTGGCCGACGCGAGATATCCCTGCGCCGGATTGCGCGCACCGGGGTACTTCGACACGGGCCACGATCCGGTCCAGTCGCTCGCTGACTTCGTCCCGTCGCGTACGATGTCGCCGCGTCCGTTATCGGGCCGCGTCGGAAAGAAACCCGTCGACCGAATCGCGATCGTGCCCGAGCGGTCGGCCACGAGCATGTTCTGCGCCGGCCACGCGTACGTGCTCAAGCTGGACAACCACTCGTCGGCGCTGCGCGCGTGCGCCATCTGCAGGAACGGCGAGATCACCATCGGTTGCTCGAGCACGGTCCATCGCATCGAGAGCCACCGCCCGCCCGCGCGACGCATGGGACCCCGATGCGTGTACAGCACCGTGTCGGTCGCGAACACCTTGCCATCGGTGTCGCGATAGCGTTCCACGCGCAGCTCGAGCGGACGCCACGCGCCGTCCACCAAATACTTCGTCGGGTGCGCGGCCACGTCCACCGATTCGGCGTAGAAGTCCATCACGTCGGCGCCGGTGTTCGTGAACGTCCACGCGACGTTTCGATTGAATCCGATGATCACCGGCGGCGCGCCCGGCAGCGTCACGCCGTACACATCCAGTCCGCCGGCCGAGAGGTGCGCCGCGTACCAGATGGACGGCAGCGAGAGATCGAGGTGCGGGTCGCCGGCCAGTAAGGCGAATTTGTCGCGCGTGCGCGCGGGCGACACCGCCCAGTTGTTGCTGCCCAACGTCACGTCGCCGCCGGAGCCATGGCGCGCCAGCGCGTCGAGCCCGCGCGTCGCGCTGCCTAACGCGAGCGCCAGCGCGCCGGCGGCCGTATCGGGCGCGCCGGGCGGCGGCAGCGGCGTCGAGTCGATGCGCGGCGCGTGCTGTCCGTTCGGTTCGATCGGCTCCTGGATGGCCGCGCGCGTCGAGAGCAGCGCGTCGGCGGCGCGATCTCCCACCAGCGCCGCGGCACGCAGCCGACGGAGCTCTTCGGGATCGTACGCCAGCGTGAGCCCCATCCGCGCCAACAAGTACAGGGTGTTGACCGGCTTCCATCGCGCGGGCCGCGCATCGAGCAGCCGGTACTCGAGCGGGAGATCGGCGGCGTGCATGTGATCGATGTACGCGTTGATCCCGTCGCTGTACGCTTCCACCGTGCGCCATGCGGTGCTCGTCGTGTCCATCCCTGCGAGCTGCCCCTCGACCGCGCGCGGCAGGCCCAACGCGCGGGTCTCCTCGTCCGCGCCTAACGCAATGGGGCCCACGAGCTCGGTGAGCGTGCCCGCTGCCGCGCGCGTTTGCAGATCGAGCTGGAACAACCGGTCGCGCGCGGTCACGTAGCCCAACGCGCGGTACGCGTCCAACTCGTTCGCCGCGAACACGTGCGGCACACCGCGCAGATCGTAGAACACGCGCGCCTGCGCGCTGAGCCCAGGTATCGTGCCGTCCGCCGTACTCGGCAACACCGCAGTGCGCGCTACCGCCCACACGCCGCGCACCGGATCCAGGAACGGCGCCAGCCGCGGCACCGGCTTGGGCGCCGCGATCGACAGATATCCAATTGCTCCGAGGACGACGAGCGCGAGAATGAACCGCGGCTTGGATGGGATCATTGCGCACCATGAATAACGCGCGGTGAGGCGCGTTAACAACTCCCGCGTGCGCGCGTCTCATCTCGCATGCGTACCCAACTCGCGACCCTGCTCCTGCTCTGTTCGGCCGCCGCGTGCGGCCGCGCGCAGGCCACAGACACCACCCGCGCCGCGACCGGCGCGATGCCCGATATGCCCGGGATGTCCATGGGCGCCGACACCACCTCACCAGTCGACGCCGGCGTGAACACCGCGATGAGCCGGGAGATGCCCGGCATGTCGCCGCACATGACCATGACGCCGCCGCGCCCACCGGCGCCCGGCGACTCCGCGCGCGCGGCGCAGATCGTCACCACGCTGCGCGGCGCGATCGCCAAGTATCGCGACGTGAACGTGGCGTTGGCCGACGGTTACAAACCGTTCCTGCCCAACGCGCCACAGCACGTCTACCACTTCACGAAGCGCGGCAACGGCATCAAGGCGGCGTTCGCGTTCGACGCCGCGCGTCCCACGTCGCTGCTCTACAAGAAAACGGGGACCGGCTACATGCTCGTGGGCGCGATGTACACCGCGCCCTATCGATCCTCACTCGACGAGCTCAATGCGCGCGTGCCGCTCAGCATCTATCCGTGGCACCTGCACACGAATCTCTGCATTCCGCCGCGCACCGCGCCCGACGGCTGGCGCGCCGAGAAAGACGGCAAACCGTTATTCGGTCCCAAGGGCACGATCACCACGAAAGCGGCGTGCGACTTAGCCGGCGGCACGTTCCGGCCGCACGTGTTCGGATGGATGGTGCACGTGATGACGGATCCGCAATCGGGCTCGGCCGACACAGACTAACGCTCCATGGACCGCGCAAGGGCGGGAAGAGAAAGAGGGTCTTCCGTGTGACCCACACTGCGTCGCGGAGGCGGGTCACACGAGTTGATAGCGGACACACCGGAACAACGGCGGACAAGGCAGACTTAATTGGTAACTGCTCGAGATGTCAGCGCTCGAAACCAAACAACACGTTCTTGCCGTGTCCGTTCGTGTCCGGCCTCGTCCGCGCTCACAGTCGTGAGACTCTCATCATTCGCGGAGGCGGATTCACGAGAGTCCGCTCCGGAGGCGGAAACGAGCGGGGGTGGCGTTAGGCGTCCAGCGGCGTGACGGTCACGG
>DASVAC010000207.1:0-2047 GCA_036376535.1 Gemmatimonadaceae bacterium
CCGCGCTGAACGGTCACCGACAGCGAGTCGAAGAACACGCGCAGCTGGTTCTGCGCCGAGTCGAGCGCGGCCGGCCGGTATTCGAGAATCGGCTTCACCGACTGCGCGAGCTCGTCGCGTTCCTGTGCCAGGGCCGACGGCGTTTTCGGCACGACGAACGCGAACGGCGCGATGACGTTGTCGGTGGCCACCGAGCCGACCTCGAAGATCGGCGAATCGACGGCCGGCGCATTGGGGAACAGCAGGTACGTGACGACGGCGAGCAGCACCAGCAGCGCAATGCGCACACCGTGGTATCCGACGCGGGCCCGCGTGGTGAACGGTGGGCCGCCCGCTCCGGCGGCGTTGCGCTCGATCGGCAGCCGGATCGCCATCCGTTAGTCCGTCCCCGCGTCGCGCGCGTACGCCCGGATGATGTCGCGCACCAGCCGGTGTCGGATCACGTCCGCGTCGGTGAGATAGTGGAACGCGATGCCATCGATGCCCTTCAAGATGCGCTCGATCTCGATGAGGCCCGACTGTTCGCGCGCGGGCAGGTCGATCTGGGTTTTGTCGCCCGTGATCACGGCCTTCGAGTTCACGCCTAACCGAGTGAGGAACATCTTCATCTGCGCGCTGGTCGCGTTCTGCGACTCGTCGAGAATCACGAACGCATCGGCGAGCGTGCGTCCGCGCATGTACGCGAGCGGCGCGATCTCGATCACGCGCGTCTCGAGCGCTTTCATGATGCGCTCCGGCGGCATCATGTCATCCAGCGCGTCGTAGAGCGGGCGCAGGTACGGGTCCACTTTCGCCTGCAAATCGCCGGGCAGAAAGCCGAGGCTTTCGCCCGCTTCCACGGCCGGGCGCGCGAGCACGATGCGCCGGACCCGCTTGCGCGCCAGCGCTTCGACCGCCATCGCGACCGCGAGGTACGTCTTCCCCGTGCCAGCGGGACCGATGCCGACGACAATGTCGTTCTCGGCGATGAGATTGAGGTACGCCGCCTGGCCGGGTGTCTTGGGTTGGATGATGCGGCGCACACCGGGCAGCACGATGCGAGTCTCGTCGGTGGTCCCCGTGCCGTTCCCGTTGCCGTCGATGGCGCCGTCTTCGCCTAACCGTTGCACGTCGTCGGGGCCGAGCGGCACGAGCTGGCGCGCGGCGTCGAGCATCCGTTGGGCGATGGGCGTCGCGCGCTCGACCGCGGCGGGCGGTCCGCTCAACGTCAGCGCATCGCCGCGCAGCGAGACCTTCGCGCCCGTCATGCGCGACAACTGGATGAGGTTCGCGTCGTTGACGCCCGCCAGTGTCAGGAGGTCCGCGCCTTCGGTGCTCAGGCGGTGGGTGACGGCTTCGTCGCTCACGCCGTCACCTCGCCCGCGCCGTCGATCCGCACGTGCAGCGCGCGCAGGTCGGCGTCCGGCACCGGACTCGGCGCGCCCTCGAAGAGCGCGCTGGCGGTCGTCGTTTTCGGAAACGCGATCACGTCGCGGAGCGAGCCCGCGCCGGCGAGCAGCATCGCGATGCGATCGACGCCCATCGCGATACCACCGTGCGGCGGCGCACCCGAGCGTAGTCCCTCGAGCAAAAAGCCGAACCGGCGCTGCGCCGTCTCCTCGTCGATCCCGATGAGCGAGAACACGCGGCGCTGCATCTCGGGATCGTGGATGCGGATGCTGCCGCCGCCCATCTCCATCCCGTTGAGGACGATGTCGTACGCCTGCGCGCGCGCCCGGAGCGGATCCGTGCCGAGCAGCGCGGCGTCGTCGGGATGCGGCGCCGTGAACGGATGGTGGGTCGGGCCTAACGCACCGGTCGCCGGGTCGCACTCGAACATCGGGAAATCGGTCACCCACAAGAAGCGCAGGACGCCGTCCGGCACGAGGTGCATCACGCGTGCCACTTCCTGTCGCACGCGATCGAGCGCCGGATTCGTGACGCGGTCCGGACCCGCGGCAAAGAGCGCGAGGTCGCCGTCCGCGAGCGCCAGCTGCTCGCGCGCACCGGCGTCGAGAAACTTGGCCGGCGGCCCCGTGAGCTCGCTGCCCTCGCGCTTGAGCCTGAG
>DASVAC010000208.1:0-28654 GCA_036376535.1 Gemmatimonadaceae bacterium
GCGCGACCATCGAGCACGATGGTCGCGCGACCCACGAGCAGATCGTCGGCGCGATCGAGCTGGCCGGGTATCGCGTGACCGAAATCCGCGACGAGCGCAGACTGCCGCTCCTCTGACCGCTATCGCGCCGCGCCGATCAGCTCGCCCGAGATCGCTTCCTCTTCCTCGGACTCCATGGCGACGGTACCCTGCTCGAGCCAGGTGAATTCGCCCTGGAGGACCCGCTGCGACAGCCGGTACAGCGCGCCGTCCGTTGGGCCAAAGAGGTTGCGGAAATGGTCGGCGATCCGGAGCTGCGCCTCGCGGCAGAACACGTCCGCCAGATCGGGCGCGTTCGTGTCGCCATCCTTGGCCACCTTCACCGCGCGCACGCACGACGCGGACATCGCAAACAACTCGGCGCCGATGTCGACGGCGCGGAACAACACCATCTGCCGCTTCTCGAGCTTGGGGCCGAGCTTGACCATCGCGTGGAAAATGGACCGGCCTAACTTTCGCGTGGCGCGCTCGATGAACCGCATGTGGTGTGCGAGGTGGCCGAACTCGCTGTACGATCGGAAGCCGCCCACCCATCGCGACGTGTACCACACCGGATAGAATCCCGCCGACCGCCGCAGCGCCGCCATCCGCTGTTTGCCCGTGGCTTTGGGGTTCACGAGATCGAACGCCGTGCGGAAGTGGAAGTCCACCGCTTCGCGCGCGATGAACAACCGCATGATCTCGGACGAGCCCTCGAAGATCAGGTTGATGCGGAAGTCGCGCATCGCGCGCTCGATCGGGATCGGGCGCTCGCCGCGCGCGCGCTGCGAGTCGGCCGTCTCGTAGCCGCGACCGCCGCGGATCTGCAGTGTGTCGTCGACGATGCGCCAGCCCGCTTCGGTGTTCCACATCTTCGCGATGGCCGCCTCGAGGCGGATGTCGTAGCCGCCGCGGTCGGCCATCTTGCTCGCGAGCTCGGCCACCGACTCCATCGCAAACGTGTTCGCGGCCATGCGCGCGATCTTCTGCGCAACCGCTTCGTGTTTGCCGATGGGTTGTCCCCATTGTACGCGCTCGTTGGACCACTCGCGCGCGACGCGCACCATCTGCTTGGCGGCGTACGCGGCGCTCGCCGGCAGCGTTAGGCGCCCGGTGTTGAGCGTGATGAGCGCCAGCTTGAGCCCCTTGCCTTCCTCCCACAGGATGTTCTCGCGCGGCACGCGCACGTTCGTGAAGCGGATGACGCCGTTCTCGATCGCCTTGAGTCCCATGAACCGGCAGCGGTGCACGACCTCGACGCCTGGCCAGTTGGTCTCGACGATGAAGGCGGTGATCTGCTTCTTCGGTTTGCCGTGCACCACGGCGTCCGGCGTGCGCGCCATCACGAGCATGAGCTCCGCGCGCGTGCCGTTGGTGCACCACAACTTCTGTCCATTCAGGACGAACGCCGAGCCGTCTTCGGTGGGCTCGGCGGACGTGCGCATGTTGGCCGGGTCGCTGCCGGCGTCGACTTCCGTTAGCGCGAACGCGGAGATCGCGCCTTTGGCCAGGCGCGGGAAGTACGTCTTTTTCTGCGCGTCGCTGCCGAACAACTTGAGCGGCTGCGGCAAGCCGATCGACTGGTGCGCGGAGAGCAGCGCGGTGAGCGAGCCATCACGCGACGTGACCATGCCCATCGCGCGGATGTAGCTCGTCTGCGAGAGGCCGAGTCCGCCGTACTCACGCGGAATCTTGATGCCGAACGCGCCCATCTCGCGCAGCTCCTGCACGAGCGGCTCGGGGATCTCACCCGTGCGGTCGATGTCGTCGGACGGGAATCGCTCGAGGTAGCTCCGTAAGGCATCGAAGAACGGCTTGGCGCGGGCCGTCTCCTCCGGGTCGTCGGCCGGATACGGATGGATGATCTCGGGCCGGAAGCGGCCGAGGAAAAGTTCTTGAAGGAAGCTGGGCTGGGTCCACTCGTCCTCGCGCGCGGCTTCGGCAACGTCGCGGGCTTCTTGCTCGGAGGCCAGTCCGTGTTTGGTGTCTGCCATGCGAGATCACCCTCGTCGGTTTGTCGCCCGCGTGAGCGGGGCGTCGACGCTCGCGCGTCGCACACCTGAAAAATACACGCTGCGCTGGAGCGCGGACAATCAGCCGTCGCCCTTTACCCTGATGCGCGATGATCCAGCCAGAGGAGGTACAGCGCGCCGTAGAGTGCGATGGCCGCGAACGTGAACCACTGGATGGCGTAGCTCAGGTGCGGGCCGTCGTCCATTTCGGGCAGCGTCATTCGTGTGGGAGCGCCGACTGGGCGCGGTCCCATTGCCAACTCGATGATCGTGTACGGCGCGATCGGGTACGGCAGTTCGGCGGTCGCGCGTGCGTAATCCAGCTCGCGCCACGCGCGCGGATTGCTCGCGGATTGCGAGCCGCCGCTCGTGCGCGCGGGCAACGGCTCGATGAATCCTTCCACGGTGGTACGTTCCGGCTCGAGCCAGAGCGACGAATTTACCGACGATGCATCCGGCGAATAGACCCAGCCGCGATTCACGAGCACCGCGCGTCCGCCGCTGTCGGGCCGGAGCGGCGTGATGAGAAACACGCCCGGCGCGCCCTGGCGCGACCGGCCCGTGATGACGAACTGATGGTCGTAGTCGAGCGTCCCGTGCACGCGCACGCGCCGATACTTCGCGAGCGCGGTGTCGCCGGGGATGCTGTCGAGCGGCGCGGGCGACGCCGCCAGCCGGTGCTCGAACTGCGCGTTGAACGCGCGTCGCTCCGCGAGCCGGTGCAGCTGCCACACGCCCAACCGCGCGAACAATGCCGCCGCGCCCGCCGCGACCACGCATCCCACCAACGTCCGGCGATTCATGCGGCGCGCCGCCGCGTATGTCTAACGTTAGGCATCAAAAGAGGGACATCTGCTCGCCCAACTCGCTCGGGTCCACCGGATGCTGGCCCAGGAGCCGTTGCAGCTGGCGGGCCGACGCAGGGCTGTGTCCGGCGAAGTGGTTGTTGGCGTAGCCGTACACGGCCGTCACTTTCTGCGCGAGCATCAACAGCGCATCCGCCCATGCCTCGAGCTCGCGCGTGCGGTCGGCTTGAATGCGAGAATAATCCACGATGTCCCGGTCCGGTCCCATCCACCTAATGTACGCGAAATCCGCCGTCGGCTTTTCCGCCAACGCCAGCATCGTGCGACGGGGGATCCATCGCGCGTCGGTCAGAGCGAGCGCAACGTGATGTTCGGCGAGGAGCGCGAGCACACCCTCGTGAATCCACGCGCGCTGCCTGAACTCGACGGCCACCTGCGCATCGCGCGGCAGCGTGGGAAGAAAAGACGCGAGCGCCGGCAGCTCCGACGGTCCGAACTCCGGACCGAGCTGAACCAGCACCGGCCCGAGCTTGGAGCCCAGTGCGCGGACGCGATCGAAGAATTGGGCGGTGAGATCGGCGCAATCGCGCAGGCGATGCTCGTGCGTGATTTCCTGCGGCAGCTTGAGCGCGAACGTAAAGTGTCCCGGCGTGCGCTCCGCCCAACTTTCAATCGTGCGCTCCGGCGGTACCGCGTAAAACGTCGAATCGACTTCGACGGTGTCGAACGCGCGCGCGTACACGGCGAGAAAGTCGGACGCGCGGGTGTCCGGCGGATAGAACGGGCCCACCCAGGCGTCGTAGTTCCAGCCTTGCGTTCCGATGCGCACCGTGGAGGGCATGGCGTAAAATTCGCCATGCGCTGCGCGGCGGTGTCAAGAGGCGCGAGGCGCCGCGGGGCTGGATGGGGGCGTCGAGCGCTGGACTTTCGAGCCGCGCACGAGGAGCACCGGCACATCCGACTTGTGTCGCACGCCGTCGGCGACGCTGCCGTAGATGAGGTCGGAGAAGAAGCGGTGGCCGTGTGTGGACATCGCGATGAGGTCGCAGCGTTCGCGGGCGGCAGCGTCGGCGATCTCGCGGGCCGGGTCGCCGTTGGCGAGGACGGCGTCGACGTCGAATCCGTCGGCCTCGAGCTGTGCCGCGACACGACTCAGATACTCGCGATCGCCGCGCATTTCTTCGCTCTCGCGCAGGTCCAGCTGCCGCAGGTTGCGCGCGGCCCAGCCGTCGGCGACGTGGATGAGGATGATGGACGCGTTGCAGAGGCGCGCCAGATTCCGGACGTGATCCAGGATTGCCTCGTCGTACGGTGAATTCTCGAGCGGGACCAGAATGCGCGTGTACATGGCCGGTTCACTCGGTCGATGTGAGCGCCAGAAACTGCCGCAGAATGCGCTCCGTTAGGCCCCAGATCGTGCGCCCGCCGTGCTGAAATGTCGGCACGCGCCGAGGGCCGCCTGTCAGCTCGAGCACCACCTCGCGGGTCGCATCGGGGGCCCGCAGGGCGTCCACCGGGATCCAGAACGCTTCAGCAACTTCATCGCTGAGCGTCAGCGATCCGTCACCGGCCGCGACGCCGACGAACGGCGTGATCACGAGTCGCGGCAGCGCGACCGTGCGTGGCTCCACGTCATCGAGGCGGCCGAGGATTGAGCCGCTGTGAGACAGATCGAGGGCCGTTTCTTCGAGGGTTTCGCGAACGGCCGTTTGCTCGATCGTTTCGCCCGGTTCCTGTCGTCCTCCCGGCAGCGCGAAGTGTCCGCTCCACGGATCGCCCGCGTAGGTGGCGCGCTTGATCATGAGCAGCTCCACTTCCTCAAGTTTGCGCGCCCTGAGCACCAGCGCTACCGCCGCTCGCCGCCCACCGGTTCCCAAATCGATGCCCTTCGCCGATCGCCTGCCCAAGCGCGCGGCGAGCCGGCCGACGAGCGGGCTGGCCATCACGGGGCCGGTGTCGCCGGCATCGTCGTTGCCTAACGGAAAATTGGCGCCCTGCGACACCCGAAGCTACTCCTCCAGCGCCCCGCCCGCGTTCACCCACGCCATGAGCCCGCCCTCCATCGACAGCACGTCGGCGAAGCCCAGCTCGGCGAGCGTCGCTGCGGCGCTAGCCGCGCGGCCGCCGCGGGCGCAATAGAGCAGCACCGTGCTGTTCGGCTGGAGTCGGCGCGGCGCCTCGTCGCGCACGCGGGCCAGCGGAATGTGCACCGCCCCGCCGATGCGGAACAGGTTCCATTCGTGCTGATCGCGCACGTCGACGAACGTCACGTCGTCACCGCGCTTCTGCATCTCGATCACGGCCGACGCCGCCACCTGTCGAAATCCCTGTCCCGAATTTTGTGCTGGTTCCGCCATCTCGCTTCGCTGTCTCGATTCCGTAGTATGGTTGACGCTCATTTGCCGCTTGTCCAGCGCCACACGACGACCGCTCCCCTCAAGTTAGCGAGCGGCCTTCCCTGGCCGCAAAAACGGCCGCTACCTTTCGCCTGGTGACGATAGCCAAGCGAGACATTTTCGCCGCGCCCTCGTGTTGACGTTTGCGCTCGTCGCCGCAACGCCGTGGATCGTCATCCCCCTCATCGCGCTCTGGCGCGCGCGCGGCGACCCGTCGCTCGACCACGAGTCGCCGGCGGACAAAAATGACGCCCCGAAAGTTTCCGTCGTCATCCCCGCCCGCAACGAAGGTGCGAACATCGCCGCCTGCGTGCAATCGATTTTGATGTCACGCTATCCGGCGTTCGAAGTGATCGTGGTCGACGATCATTCGCTGGACGACACGCTCGCGATCGCGCGCGTGATGGCTGGCTTCGACCACCGGGTGACTGCGCTCGAGGCGCCGCCACTGCCCGACGGATGGTTCGGGAAACAGTGGGCGTGTGATCGAGGGGCTGATCAAGCATCCGGCGAAATTTTGTGCTTTACCGATGCCGACACGCGCCACGGCCATGACCTGATGAGCCGGTCGGTGCAGAGACTTCGAGGCCGCAGCCTGGACTTCGTGAGCGTCCTGGGACGTCAGGTGATGCTCACATTTTGGGAGCGACTGATTCAGCCACAGGTATTCGCGATGCTCTCGCTGCGCTTCGGCGGCGCACGCGAAGTGAATCAATCGTCGCACGCTATCGACAAGCTCGCGAACGGCCAGTACATGCTCCTCACGCGCGCCGCGTACGACGACGTTGGCGGCCATGCGGCCGTTCGCGATCAGGTTGCGGAAGACCTCGCGCTGGCGCAGCGACTCTTCGAGCACGGGAAACGCACCGAGCTCGTCGAAGGCCGGAAGCATCTATCGACGCGCATGTACACGTCATTCAGTACGCTGGTTCGCGGTTGGATGAAGAACATCTACGCAGGCGGTGTGCGCGCGGCACCCTTTGGATCGACGGGCCGAGCGCTGTTGCCTTTTGTATTGTTGGCGGGACCGGTCGCCAGTGTTGCGCCCATCGTCGTGCTGATCCTGGCGGCGTTCGGCCTCGTGACCAGCAGTTGGCTCGTTTGGTCGATCATCACGACGGTCGCGACGGTTCTCTGGTGGATCCAGGTCTATGTGCGCGCGCCCGTGGTCGGTCCGTCCCGCGCGCTGCGGTTTGCCGCGATCTACCCGCTGGGCTCGTTGATCCTCGGCTACATCATCGTTCGCGCGGTCGTCCGGGGCCGGCGAGTCGAATGGCGGGGCCGCGAGTACGTCGCAGGCTGATAAACAAAGGAAGGAAACCTTTTTCGTGCGGCGTTCGTCTTATGATTGAAGCCTTCGGGCTTCTACTTCCTCCGAGTGGGGGCGCCCCCGGTACCTGTGCCGACAGGTATTCGGGGGCGTTCCACATCCGGGGCTATTGCTGGCCGACCGCGTTCTGCGGGCCCGTCCCTTGCCATTTCTTGAACCACGCCAGCACGTACGCGATCTTGACCATCATGTGGCTCGGCGTCGCCGAAATTTCGTGCGATGCGTTAGGCACCCGCACCAGCGCCGCCGGCACCTTCCGCAGTTTCAGCGCGGCGTAGAATTGCTCGGCCTCGGAGCTCGGGGTCCGATAGTCGACATCGCCCGTGATCATCATCGTCGGCGTCGTCACGTTGCCGACGTAGGTGATCGGCGAGTACTTCATGTACGTGTCGGCCTGCGTCCACGGCGCGCCCGTGAACCAGTACGTTAGGCCAAACTCCGACATGTCCGCCGTCAGCACCCAGCTGTACCAGTTGATCACCGGCTTCTGGACGACGGCCGCCCGGAACCGGTGCGTGTGCCCAACGATCCACGCGGTCAACACGCCGCCGCCGCTGCCGCCCGTCACGTACAAGTTGTCGGGATCGACGTACCCCTTGGCGATCACCGCGTCCACGCCCGACATGAGATCGTCGTAGTCGTGGTTCGGATAATCATGGTTGATCAGATTGCCGAAGGTCTCACCGTAGCTCGTGCTGCCGCGCGGATTCATGTAGAGCACCACGTAGCCCGCCGCCGCGTACTGCTGCAGCTCGGCCGACCACCGATCGCCATAGTCGAGATACGGCCCGCCGTGAATCTCGAGCACCAACGGGTACTTTCGCGTCGCGTCGAAGCCCGGCGGCGTGATCACCCACCCTTCCACATCCCGCTGGTCGAACGACGACTTGACGTGCATCTCCTGCACTGCGCCTAACGTCTTGCCGCCCGGGCCGAACATTCCATCGTTGAGCCGAGTGAGACGGACCGCGGCAGAACCCGAGCGGAGGCCGGTCACCGCCACGTCGGCCGGATGATCCGGCTCCGATTCCGTGAACGCGATCCGCCCCGTGTGCGACGTCGAATACGACCCGCCGGGATACGGACGCCCGATGTCCAACCCGCCCACATGCGACACGACCGGTGTCACCTTCCCGTCCAACGTTACGAGCCCGACCTTCGTGTCGCCCTGATCATCGTACAACGCGTAGATGCCGCGCCCGTCCGCCGTCCACGACGGCGCGAACAGGTCGCGGTCGAAGTTAGGCGTCACCTCCCGCGGCGATGATCCATCCGCGTTCATCACGTACAGGTGCGTCACCTGATACCCCTGGCGGTGATCGTCGAACCCCGTGTACGCGATCATCCGGCCGTCCGGCGAAATCGCCGGCGAATTGTCGGGACCGTCGCGCGTCGTCAGCTCGCGCACCTCGCCGCCCGCGACGGCAACCGAATACACTTCGGTGTTGAGCGGCGTGTAGTCGCCATCGGGGTGCCGGTTCGCCGAGAAGTAAATCGTCTTCCCGTCCGGGGCCCACGTCGGCGAACCATCGGTGAATGGTCCGTTAGTCAACTGCCTCGGCGCCCCGCCATCGGCACTCACCACGAAAATGTGCGCGTGCCCGGACGGCACGTCGCCGCCGCCATCCCGCCGATAGACTAACGATTCCGTGTACCGCGTCGGCGGCCCCCAGTCCGCGCCATCCGGCTTCGCCGGCAGCGTGACGAACGACTTCGGGGGCTCGGGCACGAACATCATGAACGCGATCGATTTGCCATCGGGCGACCACGACAACGACGATGGACCGTGCTCCACGTGCGTGATCACACCGTCCACCCCCGACGCCAACCACCGCACGTGAATTTCGCTCGACCCCTCGGCATTCGACACATAGGCAATGCGCCCGCCGTCCGGCGACCACCGCGGCGACGTTTCGTTCCGATCGCCGCCGCTCGTCAACGGACGCTGCTCACCGCCATCCGCATTCACGAGCCACAAGATCGAGCGCTCCCGATCCTTCATGATGTCGTAGCGCGACCGCGCGTACACGATCTGCTTCCCGTCCGGCGAAATTTGCGGATCCGCGGCCCACTGCAGATCGAAAATGTCGCGCAGCGTGAACCGGTGATTGCCTAACGAATCCTGCGCGCGTACGGCAGACCCCATCACGCACACGGCGCACACCGCACTCATCAACGTTCGCATCGCATCTCCCGATTCGGGACGTACCAGGCGGCGCCCAACGCGCCACGATTTCGCTCCCATAACTTGGGAACGGGACGCCCCCGCGCAAGCGCGTTCGCCATTCCTGTGACACCTCTCATTCGCGCACGGCCAACACGCAATCCTTTGTACCGCCCCGCACGATTTCGCACCCACTCCCCGCAACGTCCCCCGCTACGTTCGCGGCGTGCGCTCCCTCGAATCGTTCGCGGCCCTCTTAGCCGCCACCAGCTCCGACGCCGCCCTCTCGGCCCTCGCCTCCGAACTCGGATTCCCCTCCGATCCGGTGCGACTCGATCCCGATACCCAAGCGACACTCGGCGCCCCGTCCTCGCCGCTCGTCCGCTCCGCCCGCGTCGCAACCGGAATCGGCGCCCTCCGCGCAATTTTGCTCGAGTGTGAACGCGATACGCCGCTCCGCACCGTCGCAACCACCGTCGCCCAACAATGCACCGCTCACGCTCCGCAATTGCTCTGGCTCCTCATCGCCACGCAATACAATGGATGCGAGCTCACGATCGCCACATGGTCGGCCGACCGATCGAAACCACGCGTCGTCGCGCTACACGTCGATCGCACCCACGTTGTCCCAAGCGACGCAGAAACAGTTGCAGCGCTCGCCGCCGCAGCCGCCGACTCCGATATCCTCACCCACTCCGCATGGCTCGACACGTTGGGCCGCGATGCCCTCACGCGACGCTTCTATCGCACCCTCGAACAAGTCGTCGCCAACCTCGCCAATTCGGCCACCTTCGGCATCGCACCCACGCGCGTGCCGCCATCCGAGCGCGCCGACCTCGCCCTCCTCTACGTCTCCCGCCTCCTCTTCCTCAGCTTCATCCAAACCAAAGGCTGGCTCGACCACGACCGACGATTCCTCCACAACTCCTTCGCCCGGTGCATGGAACACGGCGGCGACTACCACCGCCGCATCCTCCTCCCGCTGTTCTTCGGCACACTCAACACGCCACCGCGCGCACGCGCCGCAGCCGCACGCGCCTTCGGCCGCGTTCCATTTCTCAACGGTGGCCTCTTCGCTCGCACCCCCCTCGAACGCCGCCGCCCCAATCTCCGCTTCCCCGATGACATGCTCGGCGTCGTCTTCGGAGAATTGCTTTCGAGATACCGCTTCTCACCGCGCGAAGAGTCCGCCAACTGGTCCGAAGCCGCCGTCGACCCCGAAATGTTGGGCAAAGCGTTCGAATCGCTCATGGAAGCAACCAATCGACGCGCCTCGGGAGCGTTCTACACGCCCCGCCGACTCGTCGCCACCGTCAGTCGCGCCGCCCTCGCCCACGCTCTCGCCATCGAATCGCTCTCGCCCGACGCCGCCCTTGCGGCACTCGATGGGCACATGCCTAACGACGACGATGCGCGCCGCATCCGCGAGCGGTGTGACACCATCACCATCCTCGACCCGGCCTGCGGCAGCGGCGCCTTCCTCGTCCACATCCTCGAGCAACTCGCCTCCCTCCGCTCCCAGCTCGGCGACCCCCGCCCGGTGTGGCAACTCCGGCGCGACATACTCACCAAATCGATCTTCGGCGTCGACATCAATCCGACCGCAGTCTGGCTCTGCGAGCTCCGCCTCTGGCTTTCTGTCGTCATCGATTGCGACGCGCGCGATCCGATGCTGGTTCCCCCGCTCCCCAATTTGGATCGCCACATCCGCATCGGCGACTCACTCGCCGGCGACGCCTTCGATGCAATCGTTAGCACGCCGCGTCGCGGCACCCCGCGCCTCGCCCAACTCCGCGAACGCTACGCCCGCTCCAACGGACGCCGGAAACACACGCTCCAACGCGCACTCGATCGCGCCGAACGCGCACTCGTCGTCGCTCATCTCGAACGACAACTCGCGGCATCCTCTGCCCGACGCCGCGATATCCTCTCGGCCCTCCGCGGACGCGACCTCTTCGGCACACGCGCGACACCCGCATCGGTGGCGCGACAACGACTCGCCCTCGAACGCGACCGCAGTCGATCGCTGAGCACCGCCCTCCGCGAGGTGCGCGATGGCGGCGCACTTCCCTTCGCATGGGTCACCCACTTCCCCGACGTCGCCCGCGCCGGCGGCTTCACCACCATACTCGGCAACCCCCCATGGGTGCGCCTCCACCGCATCCCGACTAACGCACGACTCGAGCTGCGCCGCCGCTTTGCCTGCTATCGCAACGCCCCCTGGTCCCGCGGCGCCGCGGCCGCCCGCGCCACACTGGGGTTCGCCGCCCAGGTCGACCTCGCCGCACTGTTCGCTGAACGCGCACTCTCACTGCTCCAGCCCTCCGGAACACTCGCTTTACTCCTCCCGTCGAAGCTCTGGCGCGCCCTCGCCGGCGGCGGACTCCGTGCCCACCTGCACCGGCACGCGCACGTCGTGTCGCTCGAGGATTGGACCGAAGCACCACGCCAGTTTGATGCGGCAGTGTACCCGTCGCTCCTCGTCGCCAGCCGGCGCAACGACGCCGCACCCAACGATTTCGCCGACGACGAAAACGAAACCGTCGATCACGACATCGGCACCACCGTCCACCGGCCTAACCGTACCGCGCACTGGTGCACGCCGAACCATCGTCTCGCACTCGACGCGGATCCCGCGAGCCCGTGGCTCCTCGCCCCGCCGCCAGTACGAAACGCGTTCGACCTCCTCACCGACGCGGGTATCCCCCTCGTCCACAGCCCCCTCGGCCCCCCGCAACTCGGCGTCAAATGCGGACTTAATGAGGCGTTCATCGTCCGGTGCACGGACGCGGACTCGGGCATCGCGACCATCAACGACGGACGCCGCACCGGACGTGTCGAACGATCGCTGCTCCGCCCACTACTGCGCGGCGACGCGATCGCTGCGTGGCGCCCCGCGCCTAACGGAGCAAGGGAGTCGATAATCTGGACCCACGACGCGCGCGGCGCGCCGCTCCATACGTTACCGCCCCTCGCGCACGCCTGGCTCGCCCGATGGCGCTCGGCATTGTCGCGCCGCACCGACGCGCGGTCGCGTGGACCATGGTGGTCGCTCTTCCGCACCGCCGGTGCGGGCACCGAGCTCGCCCGCGTGGTGTGGGCCGACGTCGGTCGCACGCCGCGCGCGCTGGTGCTCGCACCTCACGATCCAACGGTCGCACTCAATAGCTGCTACGTGCTGCCGTGCGGCGATCCGCGCGACGCACATACCTTCGCCGCGCTGCTCAATTCACCCCTCATCGCCGCCTGGCTCGCCCTCATCGCGGAGCCCGCGCGCGGCGGCTATCGGCGGTTCTTGGCATGGACCATCGCCCTGCTGCCGACTCCACACGCATGGTCCCACGCCCGCGACATCCTCGCACCACTCGCCCAACGCGCCCAACACGGTCACGAACCCGATAACGGTGAGCTGCTCGACGCCACACTCCGCGCCTACCACCTGCGCCACTCCGACATCGAGCCGCTGCTCCAATGGACGTCACGCTGAACGCCCATCCCGCACGCGTTCGCGCGCTCGTCGCAAGCCTGTGGCTCCGCGAACACGAGTCGGCGCCTGCCGCGACTATCGGACGCATCGCCCTGCGCCCACATCAACAGTCCGCCCTCGACCGCGTTCGCCACGCCATCGCCCAATACGGCGGCGCCCTCCTGGCCGACGAAGTCGGCCTGGGCAAGACGTACGTCGCGGTTGCACTCATCCGCGACGCCCGCCACGCACTCGTCGTTGCACCAGCCGCACTCCGCGAGATGTGGCGCGACGCCCTCGACCGCGGCGGCGCGGCCGCCCAGGTCGTATCCTACGACGCGCTCAGCCGCGGCTCGCTGCCTAACGGAACGTTCGACCTGGTCGTGCTCGACGAAGCACATCACGCCCGCAACCCAGCCACCAAACGATATGCCCGCCTCGCCGCGCTCACCGCCCGTACACCAGTCTTGCTGCTCTCGGCCACACCAATCCACAACCACGCCGGCGACCTCGCCGCCCTCCTCGCCCTCTTCCTCGGCGCCCGCGCCTGGCAACTCGGCGATGCCCAACGCACCGCGTGCATCGTGCGCCGCGAACGCACCGACATCGCCGACGCTACGCTACCCACCCTGCTTCCACCGGTCTGGATCCCGGTCGGCGACGACCAGGAACTGCTCGAGCAGATCACGTCACTGCCACCGCCGCTCCCGCCTCGCGATGGCGACGACGGCGGCGCCCTCGTCCACTGGGGACTCGCGCGGCAGTGGGCGTCGAGCCACGGCGCCTTCCTGCGCGCCCTCGATCGCAGACTCGCCATCGCCACAGCCCTCGACGCCACCCTGGCCACCGGCCGCTACCCATCCCGCGCGACACTCGGCGCCTGGACCCGCGGAGACGACGCCGTCCAGTTGGCGTTCCCCCAGCTCTTCGAGCAGGAGAGCTGCCTGACGACGTCGTTGCGCGACATCGTGACTCGCCACGCCACCGCCGTCGCCACGCTGCGCACGCGCGCACTCGCCAGCGTCTGGACGGACACCGAACGCGCGCAACGCCTCCTCGAGCTCCGCGCCAAGCACCGCGGCGAGAAAGTCGTCGCCTTCTCCCAATTCACGGACACCGTGCGCACACTGTTCGCCCGACTGCCCGATCGATCAGCAACCGCCACACTCACCGCCCGCGGCGGTCACCTCACCAGCGGCCCCGCCCCTCGCGCCGAGATCCTCGCGCGCTTCGCACCGAACGCCATGGTCGTGGCACCGCCACGCGACATCGAACGCATCGACTTCCTTCTCACCACCGACTTGCTCAGTGAAGGCATCAACCTCCAGGACGCATCGGTAGTCATCCACCTCGATCTTCCCTGGACGCCGGCGCGCATGGAACAACGCGTCGGTCGCGCACGCCGCATCGGTTCAACTCATCACCGCGTCGCGGTCTATGCTCTTTCACCCCCTGCCGCCGCCGAAGCGCTGCTGCGCGTCGAACAGCGACTGCATGCCAAACTCCGCGCGGCCAACCGCGCCGTCGGCATCGCTGGAACCATCCTGCCCACCGTGACGCCCAACGACTCCCCGTCCGCCGCCCGGCAGCACGAAGCCCTGCGCCAGCTGATCGCCTCGTGGCGTGTCGACGACGACCTCACAGCGGACGCCCGGAGACCGCTCATTGCCGTCGAGCGCACCGGGCGGCCGTGCGTGCTCGCCGCCTACCACGACGCAGACTCAGGCTCCTCTCTCGCCGGCAGCATCGATAACCGCCCCCTCTCCGACGAACCCGCGCTCCTCCTCCAGGTCGCGGCACTACTGAATGCGGATGGGGGCAGATCCGATCACGCGCCGGATCCGCCTAACGACGCCGTCGCGCGTGCGATCGCGCTCTCCGATCGCTGGCTCGCCCGGCGCACCGCTGTCGCCGCCACTGGCGGCGCGCTGCCCTTGCACGCACCAGGCCGACGCCAGGCAATGCGACGCATCGTCTCCATTACCGCGCGCGCGCCGCATCACCTCCGCCCAACGCTCGCCCCACTCGCCGCACGCGCGCGCCGAGCGATCACACTGCCGTTTGGTATCGGCGCCGAACGCGTGCTCGATGACCTCGCCACCGCCACTCTTCCTGACGAAGCATGGCTCCGCGCACTCAGCACCTTCGCCGACGTCCAGGAACGCACACGCCAAAGCGATCCCTGCGCCCCCGCGCTCGCAGCACTACTGATCGGAATCGAATGACCAGCCGCCCCCGCTCGCCCACCGGATCGCTTAGCCGCACTCGGCCGATTCCCGTACATTGCGGCCATGCCATCACGTGCCCCACTCGCCATCCTCTTCGATCTCGACGGAACCCTCGCCGACTCCGTCGACCTCATCCTCGGCGCCTTCCGCCACACATTCAGCACGCACTTGGGCTCGGTGCCGGCAGATCAAGCGTGGATCGCCGGCATGGGCACACCACTCTCGGCGCAGATCCGCGCGCTCGTCGCCGACGAGGCTCTCATCGAGCCGATGACCGCCACCTACCGCGACTGGCAGAACGAGCACCACGACGCGCTCCTCCGCGAATTCGAGGGCGTGCGCGAGACGCTGTCGCTCCTCCACGACCGCGGACACGACATGGCACTCGTCACGAGCAAAGCCACGGAAGCCGCGAAGCGCGCGCTCCACCTCATGGGCATAAGCGCACTCTTGAGTCACGTGGTCGGCCTCGATTGCACCGTGTCGCACAAACCCAACCCCGAGCCCGTGCTCTATGCGCTCGCCCAACTGCGCCGCGAACCACGCGATGCCGTCTTTGTGGGCGACTCGCCCCACGACATTGCCGCCGGCAATGCCGCCAGCGTGTTCACCGTGGCCGCGCTCTGGGGACCGTTCTCGCGTCGAACGCTCGAGGCCGCACACCCGGGCCGCCTCATCGCTGACATCCGCGACCTTCCACCCGTTATCGACGACCTAACTGCTGCCATCCCGGCAGCTTTGCACCCGTGACCGTTCAAACCTTTCGACTGAATGCACCATCTGATTCAGCGACGGCACGAGGGTGCACACTGAATGCTGACAGCCACGATGGACGTGGTCACAACGATTCCGAGTGAGGAGCCGCCTTCCGACGTAGCGCGAGCTGCGGCGGGCGACCGGCAAGCCTTCGAGCGCGTGTACCGCGCCAACATGCAGCGGGTGTTTTCCATCTGCGTTCGCATGTCCGGCGATCGCGCACGAGCGGAAGAGTTGACGCAAGACGTGTTCGTCCGGGCATGGGAGAAGCTCCCGCTGTTCCGCGGCGAAAGCGCATTCAGCACGTGGCTGCACCGGCTGGCCGTCAACGTGGTGTTGAACGATCGGAAAACGCAGGGCCGCGAGAGATCGCGCGCCGCTGCCGGCGATGATGACGAAGATACCGAAGAGTCCTATGGCTCGACCGCGCCGCCATCGTACGCCGATCGGATGGACCTCGAGGCAGCGATCGCCTTATTGCCTCCCGGTGCACGACGCGTGTTTGTGTTGCACGACATAGAAGGCTATCGACATGAGGAAATCGCCGACTTGCTCGGCGTAACCGCAGGCGGCAGTAAGGCGCAGCTCCACCGCGCCCGACTCCTGTTGCGCGAGGCACTGAACCGATGACCGACCAATTCTTCACCTGTGCTCAATTCGACGCGGCGCTCTCCGACTACCTGGAGGGCACGCTCGATCCGGCCGCGCGCGCCGCACTCGAAGCGCACGCCGCCGCCTGCGACCGGTGCCGCGCACTCCTGGCCGACGTCTCGGCGATCACGACCGCGGCGGCAGCGCTCCCCGATGTCGAGCCCACGCGCGACCTGTGGCCGGGCATCGTGGACCGCATCGCCGCTCCGGTGGTCACGCTCCCAATCGCCGGCGGCCGCACCCCAGGCCGGTCTTTCGTTAGGCCGTGGTATCTGGCGCCCGCGACGCTCGCGGCGGCGGCAGCCCTGCTCATCGCCGCCACGGTCACAGTCACGCTCCTCGCAACACGCTCCGGTCCCGTGGGTCCCAGCGTCGTCGCGAGCAATCCAACGAACACACCCGCTCCACGGCCCGTCGACTCGCTGCCGGCGATTCCGGCGCCCGCGCCGCGTGTCAAGAACGCTTCAGGGACCAAGCCTAACGCAGTCCCGGTCCAACAGATCTACGCAGCCGAGATCGCCGAGCTCGATTCGATCGTGCGCGAGCGGCACTCGGAGCTCGACACCGGCACCGTCGCCGTGATCGAGAAAAACCTCCGGATCATCGACCAGGCCATCGAGCAGAGCCGCGCGGCCCTGGCTCGCGATCCCAACAGCGGCTTCTTGCACAACCAGTTGAACGACGCACTGAACCAAAAGATCGCCCTGCTTCGCACTGTTGCCTTACTTCCTGCTCGCACATGAGGCCCGCAATGTGTGCCCGAGTCTATAGCATCCTCTGCCTGGCCGCGGTGATTGCGGCCACCCCGGCGCTGCTGCCGGCGCAACGTCACCACCGGGATGACGACGATGACGTCTCGTCCCGCATCGATACCACCGTCGCGCTGTCGAGCGGCGGCGTGGTGGAGCTCTCGCTCATCTCCGGCGAGATCAAAGTCACTAGTTGGAATCGCGACCAGGTCCGCATCCACGCCACGAGCGACGGTGGCCTGCTCCAGTTCGATGCCTCCGGGGGGCGAGTGAGTTTGTCGGTGCGGTCGGACCACGGGAACATGGGTGACACGGAATACGAGGTCACCATCCCCGCGGGTGCGCGACTGATCAACCACAGCGTCTCCGCCGACATCACGAGCGACGGCGGCAGCGACGTCGAATCGCGCTCCGTGAGCGGCGACGTCACGATCTCCAACGTGACAGGCCGAGCGACGATCGAATCGGTGTCGGGAACGTTGAAGGCGACACACGTGGGGCGCGGCCTGCGCGCAAACACCGTGAGCGGCGACCTCACCGCAAACGACGTCACCGGCGACATTGATGCCCAGTCGACCAGCGGCGAAATCGTCCTCGGCGCCACGAGGTCGTCGTTCGTCCGCACGCAGACCGTGAGCGGCGACACGCGCTTCGGCGGTACCGTCGATCGAGCCGGCCGCTATGAGTTCCATTCGCATTCGGGCGACATCGTGCTCGCCGTCCCGTCGACCGGCGTCACCTTCGACGTCAACACGTTCAGCGGTGACGTGCAGAGTGACTACCCCATGACGCTGCAACCCGGCTCCGAGGTCGGACAGAAGCACATGGAATTCTCGATCAATGGCGGCGGCGCCCGGGTCACGGCCGAAACGTTCAGCGGCGACATCACTGTCGAACGGCCGGGCCATTCTTCCCACGACGAGGACTAACGATGCGACCGATTCTTCGCGGCACCCTTGCTCTCGCGGCAGTCGTGGCCCTTGCAACGCCCGCCGTCGCACAGAACGTGCAGACGCAGAACGGCGACACCTTCGACTGGTCCGGCAGTATCCCGGCCGGCAGCTGGCTCACCGTGCGCAACCTGAACGGCGCGGTCGATGTCGAAGCGGCGTCGGGCGACCAGGCCTCGGTGCACGCCACCAAGGAGTATCATGGCGACGCCGATCCGAAGCGCGTTCACTTCGTCGTCACGAAGGACGGCAGCAACGTCACGATCTGCGCGCTCTGGAATGAAGGCGACTCCTGCGACGAAGACGGCTACCATTCGCACGGCGACCACGACCACACCGACCACGTGTCCGTGCACTTCACGGTGAAGCTGCCGAAGGGCGTACGGATGAACGCCGGCACGGTGAACGGCGACGTGAGCGTCGCGGGCGCCACCGCACCGGTCAAGGTGCATACGGTGAACGGGTCGGTCGAAGCCTCCACGACGTCTGGTCCGGTCGACGCCAGCACCGTGAACGGCGACGTGCGCGTGCGCATGGACGCCCTGACCGGCGATGGCGATCTCACCTACAACACGGTCAACGGTTCGATCACCGCCGAGTTGCCGTCCGGTCTCAATGCCGACATCGACATGCAGACGGTAAACGGGTCGCTCACGTCGGACTTCCCGCTCACCATCAGCGGCACCATCAACCCGCGCCGCCATCTGCACGCGAAGATCGGGTCGGGCGGGCGCCACATCGAATTCCACACCGTGAACGGCAGCGTCGAGCTCAGGAAACTCAGCTGACCCAGCGCCCGTAGGGTACATTGCGGGTGCTCGCGCCCCGCCCCGTCCGCGCGGAGCGGATGCGGCGGGGCGCAGCGTTAGGCACTCGCGATGTCCAACTCACGATCGCACACGAGGTCGCCATGAGCCGAGTTCTGATCGGCGTGGGCGTCGCCGCTGCGTTAGGCGTCGCCGGATGCGCGCACACGTCGCATTACCTGGCCAATGCGTTCACCTGGTCCGGCGCCGTCCCTGCCGGCCAGTGGGTGCACGTCCACAACACGAACGGAACCATCAGCGTCGTCGCCGCCACCGGCCCGAACGTCGAAGTCCACGCATCCAAGAAGTGGACGCGCAATGGAGAAGCCGTGCACTTCGTCGAGAGCGCGGGCCCCGACGGCATCACCATCTGCGTGCTGTATCACGCCGCGGACAGCTGCAGCCCCGACAACAACTCCGACAACGACCGGCACCACGGCCTCTTCTCGTCTCGCCGCACCGACGCACGCGTCGACTTCGTCGTGGACGTACCGGCCGGTGTCAACGTGGACTTGGCCAGCATCAACGGATCGGTCCAGGCATCCGGTACGTCGGGTTCCGTGGAGGCCAAGGTCGTCAACGGCGACATCAATATCGCGTCGCACCAAGGCTCGCTCGACCTGGTCACCGTGAACGGCAGTGTCACGGCCGCGCTCGATACGCTGCCGGCGACGGGTGACATCTCGCTCAAGTCGGTCAATGGCTCGATCACGGCTGTGCTCCCGCCGCAGCTCACCGGATTCGTGAACTTGGAGACCGTCGCCGGCTCGGTGTCCAGCGGCTTCGCGATCACGACCGATGGACCGGCGAATCCGAGGCACCTCACCGGCACGATCGGCACGGGGGGCACGCGGCACGTCGATCTGGCCACCGTCCACGGCACGGTGCAACTACTCAAGCACGCCTGACCCATTCTGCCTAACGGAATGCGACGCGGGGTGGCCGGCTCGGTGCCGGCCACCCCGCGTTCATTTTTCCCGCACCCGCTCGCGGTAGCGCTACAGCTCGGCGGCCATGTCCCCTAGAACGGTAGCGGTGACGAGTCCCGAGCCGCCGCTTACCGGCCGAAAGTCGCGACGCGGCTCGAACCGTTCGGCCCGAAGGCTCGCCAGCTCGATCCGCGAGACATCGAGGGTCTTCCAACCATGCTCGGCCGTGTCGTTGCCAAACCCGCTCACCTGATACGCTTCGAGGATCTCGGTTCCGTCGGGCTTGCGAAGAATGGCGTGTGGCTGGACTACGAACGGAGCGCCACCGGCGTACGAGAGGTCGAGCACCCGCCGGTCTTCGAGCGCCTGCATGATGATGTCGCGGTACACATCTCCTCCGAAGCGAATCGCGATCCAGCCTTACGGCCGCACCGACCTGTCATTGAGCTTACCGTTTAGACGCCGGGTCCGCCAGCGACCCTGACGTGCGAGCTTAGCGCGCTATGTGCCGACAGGTACATTTCGCGCGTGCAACCCGACAGTCCCCTCCCGCGCGTGCCGAAACGCGCGCTGCTCGCGCTCGCTGGACTCTCTATTGCCGCCGCGAGCGTGCATGCGCAGGATTCGTCATCCACGCGAACGGCGCCGCCCTCGCCGCCGGCGACGAGCATCGTCCCCGCGGCACACGGCGACACGACGCCGGCAGCGGACACCACTGCCGCTGATTCGGCTCTCGCGCGGGCGGCCGCACGCGCTCGCTCGCGCGCCCGTCGCTCATTCCGCACGCACATGGCGCTCGGCTTCGTCACGAGCATTCTCGCGCACGAGTCCGGGCACATCATTGCCGCGCTGGCTGTCGGCGGACACCCATCGTTCGGCTTCAACAAACTGCGTCCAACGATCTATTCCGGCATCGACGCGAGCCTCCATCCGACGAAACAGTTCATCTTCTCGAGCGCAGGTCTAACGGTTCAGTCCGTGCTCGACGAGGCGATCCTCGACGTGCCGCACCGCGGCGGCTCGGCCTTTGAGCGCGGGCTGTTGGCCGGCGGAATCGGCACCGCGCTGTTCTACATCACGCTTGGCCGGAACGGCGCGGTGAGCGACGTCGCCTACATGGCGCAGAGCTCGAAGTTGTCCAAAGATCAGGTGTCACTGATTTATGGCGGTATCGCGGTATTGCACGCGGTGCGAATTCATTTCAAGCCGACGTACGCCCACTTCTTTACGGCGCCGAGCGATCGCGGCGGGGTGAAGGTCGGTATGAGGATCGACGGCGACTGGGGGCAGTGACTTTGCCGTTGGGTGCGTCAGCGGGCCAGTTCGTAGATCGCGCCGTCGTATGTGCGAAAGACGACGTGCACCGGGAGCGGAACGAGCTGCATCAACGCCGTGGGTGACGCGGCGAACCGGCTCGCGCGATTGAACGCCACGATGAGGCCGTGCTCTTGGGCGACGGTGTCCGCGAACGCGCGGGCGGTATCGGGACGCGGCGCCTGGGGCAGCGTGCGCGAGAACCGATTCGCGTGGAAGTAGAGCGCCGTCGGATAATTGGTGTAGAGCGTGCGGCCGCCGCCATGGTCGCGCACCCAGGCGATGAGCGGCGAGCCGAACCAACTCAGGTCTGCGTAGTCGTTCCCTGTCTCGACGGCGTACGACCCTTGCTGCGCCGTCGCCCACGCCGACGCGCCCGCCCAACCGACGAACAGCACCGCGGCGGCGATGCGCGCCGGGCGACGCCATACGCGCCAGCCGTTGCTCAGGGTGACGACGAGGGCCACCATCACGAGGAGCATGAGCGGCGCGAGCAGGCGCTCGTCTAACGGAATGCCCGGGTCGGCGAAGAGCCGCGCCGTGACGACCACCGCCACGTAACACGCCGCCATGACCAACGCCGCCGCGACGAGCAACCGCGAGCGCCCGGCGCCATCATCCGGGCTGGCCGCCCTGCCGCCTAACAGACGATCGCGAACCGCCCAACGACGGAGCACGTCGCGCGAGAGCACTGCCAGCGCGCACACCACGATGATCGCCGGGATCGCGCGCCATGCACCGTCCACGAGCGGCGCCGACCAACCGGCCAGCGTTCGCACGCCTTCTCGCAGCGTCGGCGCGATCTGGCCGTAGACGCTGAAGTGGCGGATGCCCTCGCCTTCCGTCTCGACGCGCGTCCGGATCGTCCAGGCGCCGAACGCAACCGCGCCGGGGATCCCGGCAATCACCGCGCGGCGGATGCGCTCGCGCAGCGTACCGGGGAGCAGCAACGACCACACGCCGGCGGCCGCGATGACGGACACACCGGCGTATCGCACCAGCGACGACGCCGCGGCGGCAATGCCCGCCAAGACCGGCGAGCGCGGGCGCCAGACCATGAACGCAAGGGCCGTCACCGTGAGCGCAAAGAACAGCGGCTCGCTCAGCACGTCGAGGAACACGAACGCGACCGCCGGCGTAATCGCGACCGCGATCGCCGCGATGGTCCCAGCCGCGCGTCCCTCGGCCCAGCTCACGAGCATGAACACGATCGCGATCAGCGCCAGCGCCGCGACGCCGTTCACGACGCGCGCCGCCTGCACCGGGTCAGCGCCTAACGCAACCGGAGCCGCCAGCACCGTCGACAAGCCCGGCGGAAAATGCGAGAGCGGCTCGACGCTGTCCGGGCTGTCCCAGCTGTTGTCGGGCACCTCGAGCGTCCCGTTCGACGCCAGCGATTTCGCGGCGGCCACGTACTGGACCGCGTCCGGATCCAAGCCGGGCCCGGCCGGCTGTGTCCAGTTGAACACGAACCAGCACGCGATGGCGCCGAGGAAGACCGCCAGCGGGACGCGGAAAGTTGGACGGGGGATGGGTGACGGTCGCGAGGGCATGCCGGGCCGAAGTATAGCCAACCACAACCGGTACGCGAGCCTTGGTGTGGCGTGTCCCCCTGCAATGCAGAGCCCTCTGTCGTCAGCGGCCGGTTGGGCGTATCCTGTGTGCTCTTCCCTCGACCGGCTCGATGTTCACCATCCAGACCCTGGGCGGTTTGTCGTTGCGTGGCGCAGCCGCTTTCGATGGTACGTCCCGCGAGAACCAACACGCGCTAGCGCTGTTGGCGTTGCTGGCGGTGGCCGGCGAGCACGGTGTCGAACGGGATCGCGCGCGCGATCTGCTCTGGCCCGGCTCAGCGCCCGGACCGGATCCGCTGCCGCCCGTCCTCGAATCGATCCGGCGCGAGATCGGCCAGGCTGCCCTGCTCACCGATGACACGCTGCGCATCGATCCCGCCGTGCTTCGATCGGACGTCGGCGAATTCGAGCGGGCCCTGGACGGTCGCGACGCGCGCACCGCGGTCGCCATCTATGCGGGTCCGTTCCTGAGCGGGTTTTCGTTAGCCAATGCACCGTCGTTCGACGCCTGGGCCGGACGCGAGCGCGACCGCCTGGCGCGGCGTCAGCGGAGCGCGCAGGCGATGCTCGCGTTGCGGTCCACTCCCACGGGACGGACGGCGGGCATCCCGGCCATCAAGCGGCCGGCCGGTTCGTCCGGGGCGCGCACGCCATCATCGGTCGAGGCCGTATCCGCCGGACTCGTCGCGAGCCGCGAGCGTGGCGCGATCGTGGGCGGCCGGTACCGCGTGTTAGGCGAGTTAGGTCGAGGCACGACGGCCACCGTGCTGTTGGCGCGGGACGTCAAGCACGAGCGCGACGTCGCGATCAAGTTCGTCCGCTCCGACGCCGCCGACGCACACGGCCTGGCGCGGTTCCAGCGCGAGATCGCGCTCGTCGCGGGTCTCCAGCACCCGCACATCCTGCCGCTGCACGACTCGGGCGAGTCGGGCGGTTCGCTCTACTACGTGATGCCGTACATCGCCGGCCAGTCCCTCCGCGAGCGCCTGGCCGCCGAGCACGCGCTTCCGTTAGGCGAAGCGCTGCGCCTGGCGCGCGAGGCGGGCGACGCGCTGGCCTACGCCCACGCGCACGGCATCATCCACCGCGACGTCAAGCCCGCGAACATCCTGCTCTCGGGCGGACACGCGCTCGTGGCCGACTTCGGCATCGCGAGCGGCGCGCCCCACAGCGCCGGCCGCCGCCTCACCGACGACGGCTACGCGGTGGGCACGCCCGCCTACATGAGTCCGGAGCAGGCGTGCGGCGACCCGGTCGACGCCCGGAGCGACGAATACAGCCTCGCGTGCGTGCTCTACGAGATGCTCGCCGGCGCGCCGCCGTTCCCCGGCTCGCGCACCGAGTCGGCGCTCGCCCAACGCTTCCTCGCCGACGCGGCTCCGTTAGGCGACAAGCGCCCCGACGTGCCGCCGGCCGTCGCCCGCGCGGTCGCCACGGCGCTCGCGCGCGCACCAACCGACCGCTTTCCCAGCGTCGCCGAATTTCTCGCCGCGCTCGAAGCGCCGATGGGCGACGGCACGCCGGCCACGCGTCTCTCGCGCGTCCGGCGGTGGCTCGGCCGTTCGCTCCCCGCGGTCGTCGCGTTCGCCGTCGTGCGTCCGCCGCGCTGAGCCGCCATCGGGGGTTGCTTCGTCCCGGGACGTCGCCGTAAGAATGCAAGGAATGCCGCTCGCGCCGAAACGCCGGCGCTTTCGACCCGATCTCTTCGGAGTGACTCGTGACATCGCTTGACACCGAGCGCGTGCGCGCGCCGCGCGGGACCACCCTGTCCTGCAAGGGATGGCAGCAGGAGGCCGCGCTGCGCATGCTGATGAACAACCTCGACCCGGAGGTGGCCGAGCGCCCCGACGACCTCGTGGTGTACGGGGGGACGGGGAAGGCGGCGCGGGATTGGGCGTCGTTCGACGCGATCGTGGCGACGCTGCGCCGCCTCGATCACGACGAAACGCTGCTCGTGCAGAGCGGCAAGCCGGTGGGCGTGTTCCGCACGCACCCGGGTGCACCGCGTGTCCTCATCGCCAACGCGAATCTCGTCGGCCGGTGGGCGACCTGGGATGTGTTCCGCGCGCTCGAGCGCCAGGGCCTAACGATGTATGGCCAGATGACCGCCGGCTCGTGGATCTACATTGGCTCGCAGGGCATCTTGCAGGGGACGTACGAGACGTTCGGCGCGGTGGCGCGCCAGCATTTTGGCGGCACGCTCGCCGGCCGCGTGGTGCTCACCGCCGGTCTGGGCGGCATGGGCGGGGCGCAACCGCTCGCCGCGACGATGCACGGCGCCGCATTTTTAGGCATCGAGGTGGACCCGGCGCGCATCGCCAAGCGCGTCGCCACGGGCTACTGCGACCGGCAGGCGACGAGCCTCGACCAGGCGCTCGGGTGGATCGCCGAAGCGAAAGCGGCGCGGACGGCTCTCTCGGTTGGCTTGGTGGGCAATGCCGCCGAGGTGCTGCCCGAGCTCGTTAGGCGCGGGATGACGCCCGACGTGCTCACCGATCAGACCAGCGCGCACGACACGCTCAACGGCTACGTGCCCGCGGGACTGTCGCTGGACGCGGCGGCCGATCTGCGCCGGTCCGACCCAGCGCAATACGTGAGGCAGGCGACCGCATCGATCGTCGAGCACGTGCGCGCCATGCTGGCGATGCGCGGGCGCGGCGCGGTGACGTTCGACTACGGCAACAACCTGCGCACGGTCGCGCACGACGCGGGGCTCGCGGATGCCTTTGCGTTCCCGGGCTTCGTGCCCGCGTACGTGCGGCCGCTGTTCTGCGAGGGGAAGGGCCCGTTCCGGTGGGTGGCGCTCTCGGGCGACCCCAAGGATCTCGCGCGCACGGACGAGCTCGTGCTCGAGCTGTTCCCCGACGACGAGCACTTGGTGCGGTGGATCACGCTGGCGCGCGAGAAGGTCCACTTCCAGGGGCTGCCGGCGCGCATCTGTTGGTTAGGCCAGGGCGCGCGGGCACGGTTTGGCGTCGCGCTCAACGACCTCGTGGCGCAAGGCGAGCTCTCGGCGCCTATCGTGATCGGCCGCGACCATCTGGACACCGGCAGCGTCGCCTCGCCGTTCCGCGAGACCGAAGCGATGCGCGACGGCAGCGACGCAATCGCCGATTGGCCGATTCTCAATGCGTTGCTCAACGTGGCGAGCGGGGCGTCGTGGGTGTCGTTCCACCACGGGGGCGGCGTGGGCATCGGCAACTCGCTGCACGCCGGCCAGGTGATCGTGGCCGACGGGACGCCGGAGATGCGCGTGCGCCTCGAGCGCGTGCTGACCAACGATCCGGGGATCGGCGTGGCCCGCCATGCCGATGCCGGCTATGACATTGCGATTCGGACGGCACACGAGCAGGACATCGACATCCCGATGCTCGACCGCTGATCGCACCGTTCCGTTAGGCGGACGGGTAGACCTCCTCGCCCGCGATGAACGTCAGCGAGCACGCGTTCGGACGGACGTGGTACAGCCACTGATCGACGCTGGGCGCGTCGATCGACGCGAAGTCCGCGCGTTTGCCCGGCTCGAGCGATCCGATGTCGCGCTCGAGCCCAACGGCGCGCGCGGCGTAGATCGTCGCGCCTTTGAGCGCCTCGGCGGGCGTCATGCGCTGCATCGTGCAGGCGAGCGTCAGCGCCAGCGGCAAATGGTAGCTCGGCGCCGAGCCGGGGTTGAAATCGGTGGCGACGGCGACGGGAACGCCGGCGTCGATGAACCGGCGCGCCGGCATGGGCGCTTGGCCCAGGTAGAGCGTTGCGAACGGAAGGCTCACGGCCACGACGCCGGCCTGCGCCATCGCCGCGATGCCCGCGTCTGATGCATGCTCGAGGTGGTCCGCGGAGATGGCGTGCATCTCGGCCGCGAGCGCCGCGCCGCCGCTGTCGCTCAGCTGGTCGGCGTGCAGCTTCGCCGCGAGTCCGGCATCGCGCGCCGCGCGCAGGATGCGGCGCGCTTCGTCCACGGTGAACGCCCCGCGCTCCACGAACACGTCGCAGCACGTGGCGAGATGCTCGCGCGCCGCGGCGGGGATCATTTCATTGACGACGAGGTCGACGTAGGTCTCGCGGCGGTCGCGCATCTCGGGGGGAACCGTGTGCGCGCCTAACAGCGTCGGCACGAGGCGCTGCGGTCCGTCCGCGGCCAGGTCGCGGTAGAGACGCAGCAACCGGAGCTCCTCGGCCAGCGTGAGGCCGTAGCCGGTCTTGCACTCGACGGTCGTCACGCCTAACGAGAGCATCTCGGCGAGGAACCGCGCGCACTTGGCCGCCAGCGCCTCCGAGGAAGTGGCGCGGGTCTGCTCGACCGTCGACGCGATGCCGCCCCCCGCGGCCGCTATCTCCTGATACGTGCGCCCCTGAATGCGTTCCACGAACTCGTTCGCGCGCCATCCGCCGAACGCCAGATGCGTATGGCAGTCGATGAGGCCCGGGATCACCAGCGTGTCCGACGACGCCAGGTATATCGGCTCTTCCCGGGCGTACTCCGCGGGCAGTGCTGCATCGGGCCCGACCCATACGATGCGTCCGTCGCGCCACGCGAGCGCTGCGTTCGCAATCGGATGGATATCGCCCTGCCCGCCCTCGGCGGCGCACGTCGCGAGCATGCCAATGCGTCGCATTACCGGCACGCGAGCACCTCGGATCCGGGCGATGTCGTTCTCTTCACTACCGGACCTCTCGTCCGCCGCGACGGTTGTCCGGCACGAACCGATCGCGCGCGGGCATGCGCACGCGGGGAAGCGTGCGCGCGTTCATGACGGCCGTGTCCGCGATGATCTCGTTCCGCCACAACAGAAACGCGACGAGGCCATACACCTCGTCAGGCTTGAGCGAACCCGGCGCGTCGTAGGGCATGGCCCGATCGATGTAGTCGTACACCGTCGTCGAATACGGCCAGTAGTTCCCAATGGTACGCACGAGCGACTCGTCACGGCCGAACGGAAAGCCCTGCCTCGGCTCCCGACCGACGAGGCGGTCGAATGGGCCCTCGCGTCCGGTTAGGCCGTGACAGCGCGCGCACTTCTGAAGAAAGATCGTCGAGCCTTGGGGGACGGCCGTGCCGCTGCCGCTCGGCAGTCCCGTGCCGTTCGGCATCACGCTCACGTCCCAGGCGCGGATGTCATCGGGCGTGGCGGGCCGGCCGAGGCCGTAGCGCGCCGGAGGAGAGGGGCGAATGTCGACTCGCCTAACGTGAGCCGGCGAGACGGCCGCCACGGCGAGGAGCGCCGTCCTCAGCATCGCGGCTCTCGTCATCCGTCGAGTCCGAACAGCACACTGCCATCCGTTGCGACACGCCACGCGCGAATGTTGTTGAAGTGGTAGCGCGTGCCCGCCCCTCTCGCGGCGCGAAGCTGCGCCAGCGTCGGTTGGACGTAGCCTGTCTCGTCGGTTGCGCGGCTCATGAGCATGGCCGCACGTCCGTCCCATTTCCACGGAAAACAGAATCGCGTATGGCACTTGGGCAGCACCGGCTGCTCGAGCACCGCGGGCGCCCACGTGTGTCCGCCGTCTGCCGACACCTCGACGCGCGTGATCCGGCCTCGACCGCTCCACGCGAGACCGGTCACGTTCCACCACCCTCGATCGGACAGCGTCGCCGGATAGGCGGGGAACGTGATGATCGACTTCGCGTCCATGACGAACGAGAACATCCGCGCGGTCCCGTTAGGCAGCGGGTCCGTATACTTCGACGTTTCGTCGCGCGTCATGAACGGGCGGTCCGCAAACTCGAGACGGCGGATCCACTTCACGTTGGTGTTGCCTTCCCAGCCCGGCAGCAGCAGGCGAGCCGGATATCCCTGCTCGGGGCGCAAGGCCTCGCCATTCTGGCCGTATGCGATCATCGCATCGTCCCACGCCTTCTCGACCGGGATGCTGCGCGCCATCAAACCCGCGTCGCCACCTTCGGCGAGAAACCATGTCGCGCGCGGATGCACGCCAACTTCGCGGAGCAGCGTCGCCAGCGAGACGCCCGTCCATTCGCTCGTGCTCGTGAGACCATCGACGAGCTGCGGCGACTGGTCGCGGCGAATGTCCCGGTAGGCGCTCTCGCCGTTGCCCGAGCACTCGAGAAAGTGAAAGCGCGAGACCGCCGGAAATCGTTCGAGCGCGGTGAGGTCGAAGACGGTCGGGCGATCGACCATGCCGTGGATCAGCAGCTTGTACTGGTGCGGGTCGATGGCCGGCACGCCCGCGTGATGCCGTTCGTAGTGCAGGTCGGACGGCGTCACGATGCCGTGCAGATCCTGGAGGGGCGTCAACGATATCTCGTGCATCGCCCCGCCGACGATGCGCCGCGGCCTTTCGTTCGGCGCACGGGCGCCGAGGGTCGTCGCGGGCCCGCCTAACGGGCGGGATGGACCGGGCGGCGCGCCGGCCTGCGCGAACGCGCCGCGGCGCAGCATCGCGAAACCGATCGCCGCCGCCGTGCCGGCGACAAGGCGTCGACGGGTCAGGTTGGCGGAATCCCGTGGCCCTTGTGGCTGATCGTTCATCTGGCGATTGGGTT
>DASVAC010000209.1:0-19134 GCA_036376535.1 Gemmatimonadaceae bacterium
GCTCGCCCTACGAGAGTTCGCGTTGGGCATCGAGGGGCTGGAGCGCTTCGTGAATCGCGAGCCGCTGCGTCGCGTGCACGAGTGCGCGTTCGGCGTGCTCGCGCTCGAGAGCGAGCCGGTGGATCCGCGACTGTAGCACGCTCGCGAAGACGTCGCCGAATGCGCGGGTCGAGGCTTGCTGAACGACGTGCACCGCGCCATGCTGCCTCCATGAGTGGCCAGCGCGCGTCGAGTCATCACGTCGTACGGCTTCTGCTCGCGGCGCTCTTCGCCAGCGCGGCGAGTGCTTGGGCGCAGGCGCCGCAGTACGCGGCCCGGCACGACACGCTGCGGTACACCATCGACAATCCGTATCGCATGTATTGGCTGCGCGGCGCCGATACCATCGGGCCCGCGCGCCGCGAGTTGAGCGTCGAATCGCACGTGTGGGGCGGCACGGCGTCGCAGCCCGAGGTGGCGGTGCACAACCAGCTGCTGGATGTCAGCCGCCGCCTGCAGCAGCACGTCTTCGCGCTCTCGCCTAACGGGCGCGTCCGCTTGGTCGATCGCAAGCCGCCGGATGCGTCGCAGGCGGTCGACCTGCTGCTGCACCTCCCGACGGCGCCGCTCCGTCCCGGGACCTCGTGGATCGATACGGTACGCGCCGAGGGCAAGGATGCGGCGGGGCCGGAGGTGTACGAGGTGATCCGCAGCTACCGGGTGCGGCGCGTCCTCGACACGTTAGGCGCGCGCCAGGTTGCGGACGTCGAGGCGCACGGCACCATCCGGTATCGCTTCGGATTTGTGGCGGATGCGGCGAAGCAACACACGGCCTGGCTCGATGTGACCGGGCCGGACACCGAGCGCTATCTCTTCGACACGCAAGCGGGACGACTGGTGTGGCGGCAGTGGGAGATGCACCTCGTCGGTCGCGGCGTCGCGCCGGATGCAGCGGACACCGTCGCGGCGGGACTCGAGTCGAGTGAAGTCGTGTCGATGTCCGACACGCCGGTCACACGGTTCCTGCTGGAACCGCTGCCGGGCACCGATACGTCGATCACGTTCGACATGCAGCGCAAGACGCTCATCCTGCTGCACACCACGGCGCGCAGTCCCTCGAGCATCACGGCATCCCTGACGCGGAACGATGGCATGGTGGGCGTCGCATCGGTGGGCGTGAGCGGCTCGCGCCTCACCGACTACCACGCGACGTGGTCCGAACAGGATGGCCTGCGGACGCAGGCGATCACGGTCCGCGACAGCTCGCTGGTGCTCGTTAGGCATGGTCAACCCGATACGTCGATCGCCATCCCCGCGGGCGCCGCGTGGGGGATCGCCGACTACGCCATGGACGAGCTGCTGGCGCCGGCGCTGCTGGCGCTTCCACGCGACGGCAAGCCGCACCCGTTCGACGTCTACCGGCCGTATCCCGCGCGCTGGGATACGGCGACCGCCATGGTGAAATCACGCGGCGCGTTCGTGGTCGTGGCGCTCGAGTTCTCGAACGCGGATCGTCCGCAGACGCTCGTGTTCGGCACGGACGGCGACTGCCTGTTCGCCGACAACGCCGGGCCCAACGAGTCCCGCCGCGTGCCTTCCGGCGCGAAGCGGTTCGCGCGATTCCAGGCGGCGATGGCCGTGTTCGGCCACTGAGTGTGCAGCTCAGAAGTTCGGTGACGTAGCAAGCCGCGGAATGCACGGAGCGAACTGCGTTGAGCTCATTTAGCGGGCCGTTCCCGTGGTCCGTCATGCGTTGTTCGTTGCGTGCTTGCCGACCCGTTGTCGGTCATGCGGTGTTCGTGATCCGCGCTGATCCGAGCGAAAAAGAGGCCGGCCACGGCCGTCGCCGGATGACGAACAACGAAGGGCGGACGACGGGTAGGAAAGCGCAAAACGAACAACGAAGGACGGACCGAACCCGGGGCCAGGACTGAGTCTCTGTGGTGAGCTCAATGGCTTCGATGGACCAGAGACGCTCTTTATGCACGCCGCGAGATGTTTCGTCCCCGCAATTCGGAACAGGACGACTAGCAGTTGCGTTAGGCGGAGCTCAATGCCCAACGCGCGGCGAGGACGCCAGCGCCTCCTGGATCCCGCTCTGGGCGATCGGCTCCATCGCGCGGTACCCGGCCAGCGTCGGGTGCACACCGTCCGTCGTGAATTCGGCCTTCAGGCCGCCGTTGCCATCGACCATGGCCGGGTAATAGTCGACGAACACGATGTGACTCGTGTCGGCATACTGCCGGATCATCGCGTTGAGCGCCGCGACCTTGGGTCCGGGCTCGAGCCCGTGATGCCACGTGAAGTCCGATGCGGGCAGCACGGAGCAGAGCACGACCGCGATGCCGTTCGCCCTCGCCAGCTCCGCCATCGACACGATGTTCCCGAAAATCGTTTCCAGCGTCGTCGGTCCCGTATTCTCGGCGATGTCGTTGATGCCGCCTAACAGAACGACCACCGACGGGTGCAGGTCGATCACATCCTGCCGGAATCGCACGAGCATTTGCGGCGTGGTCTGCCCGCTGATACCGCGATTCACGTACGGGCGACCCGCAAAGAACCCGCTGTCCAACGTCTGCCACAGCTCGGTGATCGAATTACCCATGAATACCACCCGCTGCTCGCCGGGTGCGGGCGGCCCGAGGTGCGCATTCGCATCGCGGTATCGGAGCAAGTACGCCCAGTCGGTGCGCAGGCGCTCGTCGTCGAGCGATTTCGTGGTGCTCGCCTGGGCGGCGGCATTGGTGGAGACGAGCATGGCGATGAGGACTAACGAGACGCGCACGAGGAAATGGCCGTTGGAGGGGCGGCAATGACGGCGGGCGGTGAAACGGCGTGAGATCGCCGTTCGCGAAGCCCACGTATTGTACCGACGGAGAGGGAAGCGCGCGAGCGACCGGCGGACTCGAAACGGTCAGATTCCGGGGTTCTTGCCCGACCGGTCGCCAACGTACGTCTTGGCCTCGCCGAGCTCCGGGCGGTGCGAGGTTCGCCGCGCGACGTCCAGCAAAGCTCGATACGCGGCGCGGGCAGCAGCGGAATCGCCGAGCGCCCGTGCAGCTCGCGCCTCGCCTAACAGGCTGTTGAAGCGCCGCGGGTAGAGCTCGAGCGACCGGCGATACGCAGCAAGCGCATCCGCCGGACGCTTCTGCTCCATGTGCAGATCGCCGAGCAGCTCGTAGGCTGGCAGCGTCGGTGCCGGCGTGACGGCGTGCTTGGGCGTCGACACCTCGAGCGCGACCGCTTGCTGCATCTGCGAGACGCTGCTGTCCTCGTCGCCGGCCATGTGCGCGATCCAAGCACCGAGCTCGAGTCGGAGCATCCGGATATTGCGCGTGAACAGGTCTTCGCCGGTGTGCGCGCTTGCGTCCTCGAGTTGGCCGAGGCGCGCAAGCGCTGCGCGCGCCGGCTCGACCGCACCGCCGCGGGCCGCGCCTAACCCGCGGGCGAACTGCGAGATGGCTTCGGGCCACGCGAAGCGGTCCCAGTCGACGACCGCCGGCTGGCGTGGAACGATCGATGCCGCCTCGCCCCATGCCCGTCGCTCGAGTGCGTACCGTGCCTGGCACGACGCGAGATGAAACGCGGTCTTGAACGTGGGTTCGATGCGCGCCGTCGTGCGCAATCGCTGCGTTTCGTACGCGGCTTCGTCGTCCGCGCCCTCCTGCAGGTAGGCGTACACGAGATACTCGACGGCATGCGGATACTCATCGGAGATCAGCTCGCCGTGCTCGCCCGCACGTTGCCGAAGCGCCGCGGCCTCGGACATCACGTTGCCGCGAATGACGCGGTCCCAGTCGCCGAGCCGCGTGTAGATGTGCGTCGGCATGTGGAGCGCGTGCGCGTTGTTGGGCGCGGTGACGGCGTATTTCGCGGTGATGTCTAACGACTCGTGCTCGCGGCCGGGCACGTCATCGGCGTGAATCAGATAGTGCATCGCGCCGGGATGGTCGGGATGCTTCGCGTAGACGCGCAGCAGGATCGCGGCTGCGCTGTCGGCGTTCGCACGGGGCGACGCGTTGGATGGCGCGGACGCGAGCAGCGCCAACGCGTAGAAGGCAGCCGCTTCTGGGTCATCGGGATTCGCGATGAACGTCTCGTGCTCGGCGCCTTCCCACCGATGGATGCGCAGCCAGTAGTCGGGGGATGATGGATCGGCGAAGAACGCCATCGCAGACGCGACGAAGGAGCGCTCACGGTCGGTGGGCGGCCGCAGGGAGTCGGCGCGCTGTGTTTCCTGCCAGCCGCGTTGCAGCTCGGGCGGTTGTGGACGCGTCGGCCAGAGCGGCTGGAAGAGCGTCATTGCGATGCCCCAATGGGCCATCGCGCAGCCCGGGTCTATTCTCGCGACTTTTTCGAACGACTGAAGCGCTTCGGCGTACGTCATGTTGTGCAGCAGGGCGACACCCGTGTTGAACTCGCGTTGGGCGGGCTTGGAGCAACTGATCGGGAAGTCGACGGTGCCCAGCTGGTGCGACGTGCGAAGGGCGCCGCGTTGGGCGCTGGCGACAGAGCACGCCACGAGCATCGCTGCCCAACGGAGATAGCCCACGAGCGAGCCTCGCGTTCGAGGTGGCCGAATTGCGACGAATCTGCTCGATGGCGCTCGCGCATCGCACGCCCATCAGTCGCGCATCAGAGACTATGATCTGAAGGCTTCGCGCGCAACGCTGCGACGGATGATCACTGAGGGCAATCGCGTGTTTACTGAGGGTGGCTCTTTACCGGATAACAAAAACGGTTCCACACCGAATCGGCTTTATCCGCTCTTTCCGTTGTTTTCTGCGGCGGATTCAATCGGTGCGTGGAACGGTTGCCATCGAGCGATTGACCCGACGACGAGGCTCAATCTCGCGCGGGATACCGGCGGCAAGAGCTACACATCGCTAACGTCGCGTACTATCGGCCACGATGCGGCAGAACTCGCCCGTGCTGGTGATCATGGCGTCGCCCGCGAACGTTAGGCTTTCCAGCGATCGCTGCGCCGCTTCCTTGTGTCCCGCGCCGCACGCGTCGGCGATGATTACGGGTACGATGCCGAGATCCGCCGCATGGCGCGCCGTCGGCTCGATACCGACTTCCATCGCGATCCCCGCGATCGCGAGCGCCGAGATCCCGCAGTCGCGCAGCGCGATGCTGAGCGGCGTACCCTCGAACGCCGACATCGTGATCTTGTCGAAGATGGCCTCATCGGGCGTCGGCGCGAGCTCGGGTACAATGCCGAAGCCGGGCGAGTCACGCAGAAACCACGGCACTACTTTGTCCGGATCGTCGAGGCGCTGCCATGCCATGGCCATGCGATACTGGAACGCGCCCATGAGCGGCTTGGGCAGCGACATGTGTCGCGTGAAGAACGTTCTGATTGACGCGGCACGCGCGGCCTCGAGCACCTGCCGCACGTTGCGCACGATCGCGTCGGCGTCTTTCACCTGGCGCGTGATGCCAACCTGCATGTCGTAAATGAGCAGCGCCATTCGGTTGGCGCTGCATACGTCTTGGAGCGTTTGCGGTACCTCAATGCCGAATGCGCGTTTCATTCACGAACACTAGGCCACCGAATCCGCCACGGCAACGTCGCCGCGACGCGCACCCGGAGGTAGTATTGATCATGCCGACCGACCAGCACGCGATTCCATCGCTCGTCTCGGCCGAATGGCTCGCGCAGCGCTTCGGCAAGCCCAACGTGCGCGTCGTCGACGCGTCGTGGTATCTGCCGACCGATCCGCGCAGCGCCGAGGCCGAATACGCCGCGGCGCACATTCCCGGCGCGGTGTTCTTCGATCTCGATGCATCAAGCGACCACGCGACGCCGCTCCCGCACATGCTGCCGTCGGCAGCCGAATTCGCCGGGCGCATGAGCGCGCTCGGGCTGTCGGACTCGGACGACATCGTCGTCTACGATGGTTCGGGCACCAATCTGAGCGCGGCGCGCGTGTGGTGGATGTTCCGCGTGTTCGGCCATCGCGCGGTGGCCGTGCTCGACGGCGGTTTCGGCGCATGGCGCGCCGCGGATCTCCCCGTTGAGTCGGGCACCGTCACGCCTGTCTCCGGGCGCTTCACCGCGCGGCTCGATGCCGCGCACGTGCGCGATCTTGCGGCGATGCGCGCCAACGTCGACGCGCACACGGAGCAGATGATCGACGCGCGATCCGCGGGCCGCTTTGCCGCCACCGCGCCGGAGCCGCGGCCGGGCTTGCGGGGCGGCCACATTCCCGGCAGCCGGAACCTGCCGTACACGGAGCTCGTGTTGCCTAACGGAAGGATGCGATCGGTCGACGAGCTCCGGCAGCTGTTCGACGACGCCGGCGCCGACCTGCGCGAGCCGATCGTCGTGTCGTGCGGGTCGGGCACCAGCGCGTGCAGCCTCGCGCTCGCGCTCGATCTCTTGGGCGCGACAAATGTATCGGTCTACGATGGAAGCTGGACCGAGTGGGCAGGGCGGTCCGACACGCCCGTCGAGACGGGGCCGCCGCGTCGCACGTCGGGCTGACGTCATCGCTAACCGCTGTTCTCACATACAACATCGGGTCGGCCGACGCGTCGGCGCCCGAGTGACGCACATCTTGCATACGGTAGCGCCGGCCTTTCCAGTGGCGACGGTGCACTGTGTCACCTTACGGGTCGAAGCGGGTGCGGCGCAGCGCGACGCCGGTCCGTCCGAGCGCTGTTCTGCTTCTCGCGGCGACGGCCGCTGTTCTGGCAGCATGCTCCGACAACACGCCGAGCGGTCCGGGCACGGCGCCGCTGATCGGCGCGGCCACGGTGTCGATGCCCGACAGCGCCGGACCGGTCATCGTCATTTCCGTCGCCACGCCGCACGCCGACTCCGCGCGCATCGTCGCCGGGAGTGTGCCGGTCGGGTTTCATGTGACGACGGACTACGTTCCCGTGGCGAACGACTCGGCGCGGCTCGTACTGGCGGGACTGCGTCCGGGCGTCAAGTATCTTTGGCACGTGCAGGCACTCGGGTCGGGCGGCACGCGCTCCGGACCCAGCCTAACGCTGACGGCGGACTCGCTCCCGGCGGCGATCCGCAGCGCGAAGATCGTCACCACGGCCGGCCAATCGCCGACAGTCCCATACATTGCCACGGAGCTCAGCGTCGACAGCACGAAGTACGAGGTGATCTTCGACAGCACCGGCACGCTGGTGTGGTTTCGCGTGATGGCCCGTCCGTCGAGTGACGGCGATTTCGAGATGCAGCCCACCGGTGTCTTCACCGCATTCGACGGCACGACGTTCGGATGGCAAGCGGTCCAAGGCACCTGGCTCGCCTTCGGTCTCGATGGGGTAGCGCGGAAAACGTGGACGGCGCCACCCGGCTCGTTCACCGATCAGCACGAATTCCGGATGCGCGTGGAAGGCGGCGACACCGTCGCGTACTTCCCCGTGTACACCATCGTGCCGATCGACATGACCGCGCACTGCGGGACGTCCGGGCAGCCGACGGCGTCGCACACCATCGTGCGCGCGGATGCCGGGGGCCTCCATACGATCTTCGATGCGCAGAGCCGCTTCACGATCGCCGACTGGGTGTCGCCTCCGCTGTGCCAGTTAGGCGACTTCGACCACCCCAACGCGTTCGACTTCGACGGCGACAACACGCTGATCGTGAGCTGGCGGAACCTGGGCGCGATCACGGCGATCGATCTCGCGAGCGGCCGCGTGCTCTGGCAGCTCGGCGGCACACAAGCGACGCTCGCGCTCTCGGGCGATTCGTTAGGCGGGACCGGCGGCCAGCATTCGGTGCGCGTGACGGAGCCGGGGACCGTGTTGATCTACGATAACGGCACCAACCATATGCCGCCGCAGAGCCGCATGGTGGAGTATGCCATCGATACGAGCGCCCGCGTCGCGCGCCTCACGCGACAATATCTGCATCCCGCCGGGGGGCTCTACACGACGTTCATGGGATCGGTGAGTCCGCTGGCGAACGGCGGGGTGCTCATCGGCTGGAGCAGCGCCGCGACGATCACGGAGATCGATGCGAACAGCAATCTCGTGTGGGAGGGCGTCCTGCAGTTAGACGGACAGTCGCAGGCGTTCTATCGGGCGCTGCCGATCGGGTCGCTGTATCACTACCGTCAACCATAGCCGTCTCAGCGCGACCGCAACCACGGCCGCGCATCGAGACTCCCACACCATGCGTATCATCACTGGAGTACCGCCTCGCCCGTGGCGCTACGGTGCGCCGTACGCAGTGACGACCCTCTTACGACCAACGGAGATCATGCCGCACTCGACCGTGCAGATCAAGACGCAAGACGGCTCGTGTCCAACACACATCTTTACGCCTGCAGGCACAGGTTCGTGGCCAGGCGCGCTTCTCTTCATGGATGGAATCGGCATCCGTCCGGCGCTGTTCGAGATCGCCGAACGGCTCGCGTCCGCCGGGTACTACGTGGCGATGCCCGATCTCTATTATCGCATCGGCCCAACGAGCTACGACGCCAAGAAGGCCTTTACCGACCCCGCCCAACGCAACGACCTGATGACTCGCGCCGCACCTTCGGCAAGCATCGCCAACGTGATGCGCGATACGGACGCGTTTCTCGCGCACTTGGAGCACGAGCCGAACGTGCGCGGCACGACGTTCGGCGTGACGGGCTACTGCCTCGGCGGGCGTCTTTCGGTGTCGGCGGCGGGCACGTACCCGGACCGGTTCGCCGCCGCGGCATCGTACCACGGTTCCAGCATGGCCACCGACGCACCGGACAGTCCCCACCTCCTCGCGCCCCATATGAAAGCGTTCGTCTACGTCGCCGGCGCGATCGACGACCGCAACTTCGACGACGCGCAGAAGGCTCGGCTCGACGACGCACTCACCACGGCGGGCGTCCCGCACACGGTCGAGACCTACAACGCTCGCCACGGATGGGTCCCGTCCGATATGCCGGTGCACGACCCGGCCGAGACCGAACACCATTGGCGAACGCTGCTGGATCTGTTCGGGCGCACACTGTCCTAACGGAGCGACGACCGCCCTCCGGTCGGGAACGACGTGACGAACCGCAGGGGGATGACGCGCTCGATGATCTGGAAGTCGCGCGCGTTGGCGGTGATCAGCGTTGCGCCGCGCTCGCGGCACGTCGCGGCAATGAGGAGGTCGTTCTGAAACGAGGCGAGGGCGAGACTCGCCTCGTATCGTTTGCTGCTCCGAAGCCGCCGTCGCGCTTCGGCGGTGGTGCGCCACGTCGAGTCGCCGGGCACGAGCACGCGGTCACGAGTACGAAAGGGCCGAACGAGCCACCGCTCCCATGCAGCCGCGTGGTCGGCATCGCGAGCTCCCACGGTGACCTCGAAGACGACCACGGCACTCAGCCACAGCGACTCGAGATGCTGTTGCTGGAAGTCGGCGAGCGCCGAGCCGAAGGCGGCATCGGTCAAGGCCCGGATGTAGAGGTTCGTGTCGAGCAGGTACACGCGGGCTGCGCGAGTCGAGGCTAACGGCCGCCGGCGCGCCGGCCCGAAGTGGTGAAGCCGGAGAAGTCCAGCGCGGCAGACTTGTCGAACACGTTGTCGAAACCGCCGGTGCCGAACACCGCATCCGCGCCCGCGCGGATCTCGCCTTGGAACGCCAACACATCCAGCGCGATTTCCATGGCGCTCGCGATCGCCTCGCGCTCGGTTTTCACGCCGAGGGCGATGCGCAATGCGTCCAGCCGGTGCTGGTCGAGGTCGAAGTTCTTGCGGCGCACCAATACGTCCGGTTCCTTAACGCGTCCGCTGCTCGCTGTCGGCGCCGTTGGGTAGCGCTTGGTGCGCGACCGCGCTGGCGATGCCGCCGCACGCTTCTTACGTGGTGCCATGTGGCCTCTCCGTATCTACATACGAACCTCATAATAATATACATCATATATAGGCCTGCCAAGCCCATGGCTCTGGACGCTTCATGCCCGTTTCGCGCCCTCCAACGGTCAGTCCGACCGCAGCGCCTGTACCGGATCGATCGACGTCGCGCGGCGTGCCGGCACGTAGGCTGCCACCGCGGCGACGAGACAGAGCACGACGCACGCTGCGCCTAACGCAAGCGGATCCATCGGGCTCACCTGGAAGAGCAGCGAGGCGACGAGGTGGGAGCTCGCCCATGCGGCGAGAAAGCCCGCCGCAAGCCCGATGCCGGCGATCATCGCGGCGCGCGCCAGCACCTCTCGGCGCACGCGCTCCGGCGTGGCGCCGAGCGCGATGCGGATGCCCAACTCCCGCGTTTGATCGCGGACGATCGACGCCATCACGCCGAACAACCCGATCGCCGCCAACAGCAGCGCGACGATACTGAAACCGGACATGAGGAGCGTGTCGACGCGCGGTTGGGCGAGCGGCTGATCCAGGATCTCATCCATCGTACGCGGGGCGTTGAGCTCGAGGGATGGGTCCACATCGCGACCCGCGGTCCGGAGCGACGAGAGCAGCGAGCCTAACGGAACGGTGCTGCGAATCGCCATGAAGCCCTGCCAGTACGATTGCACCGACGGCAGGTACATTGTGGGCGATACCTCCTGGAGCGTTCGCAGATGCGTGTCGTGCGCGACGCCTACCACCGTGCGCCATCCATCGTCGCCGATGATGCCGCCCTTGCCCGGAACACGGATGCGTTTCCCGATTGGATCCTGTCCTGGCCACAACTTGCCTGCCGCCGTCTCATTCACGATGGCGACCAGCGCCGATGTCGCGCGGTCGTCGTCCGTGAACGATCGCCCGCGGTCGATGTGGATACCGAACGTCTTGAAGTACTCGGCGCCGCCGAACTCCGATGGAATCATCGGGAACCGCGCCGTGTCGGTCATCGACGGATCGTCGGTCTGATACCGGACGAGCCAGACGCCGTTCCCGAGCATGGGCGGCGCGACGATCGTCGTGGCCGCGGTGATGCCGCGGATGTCGCGAATGCGGTGTGCGAGAGCGTCGCCCTCGGCGGCGAGCTTCTTGACGTCGCCGAACTCGACGCCGTTGAACGCATAGTCGAGCACGGAGAGGTGCGCACTCACGAAGCCGGTGTCCTGGCGCTCGAGCCGCTCGAGACTCCGCGCGAGCAGGGCGGCGCCGCCTAACAGGACGGTGGCGAGCGCCAACTGCAGCGCGACCAGCGTCTGCCTCGCCACCCGGCGCCTCCGGGTTTCGCGACCGGAGCGCGCGTCGGCGCGCAACGTGGTCACCGTGCGGCGCGCGGCGAGCAGGGCAGGGCTGACGCCGAACACCAGCACGGCAATCGACGACACGATGATGGCGACCACGATCGGCGTGGGCGCCAGCTGGATCTCGTCCAGGCGCGGCACGTTGGGCGGCGCGAAGCGGCCTAACGCGCCGAGCAGGAAGGCGGCGACGGCGAGTCCCGCGGCTCCACCGGCGGCGGCGATGAGCACGGCTTCGACCACGAGCTGGCGGATGACATCGCCGGGCGCGGCGCCGAGCGCGCGGCGCACGTCGAGCTCGTGGCTGCGGGACGACGCGCGGAGCAGCATCAAGTTGCCGACGTTGAGGCATGCGATGACGAGCAGGAGCGCGACGCCGCTCGTCAACAGCATCAGCGCCGGCCTAACGTCACCGAGTACGGTATCGGCGAACGTGGCTGCGTGGACGCCGGCGAAGCCGACCTGCGGTTCGAGGCGCCGCTCGATGCCGAGGTATTCCGTGGCGGCTTCGGCAACCGAGGCCCCGGGTTTGAGGCGTCCGACGGCGAACGCGGACACCTCCGACTGCCACCCATTCCACATCGGGATCCAGTAGTCGACGTTTGCCGGATAATCGAAGCCCGCCGGGGTGACGCCAACGATGCGATACCCGACGTTGGCGTACGGGTCCACGAGGCGTTTGCCTAATACGGACGAATCGCCGCCGAACGCCTGGTGCCAGGCGCGCCAGCTCAACACGAGCGACTCGGTGCGCGTCGAGTCGGGGCCGCTGGGCGGCTCGTCGTCCGTCGGCGAGAGCAGGCGGCCCAGCGCCGGCCTAACGCCTAACACGGCAAAGAAGTTGCCGGTGACCATGCCGCGGTTGAGGTCGATCAGCGTGCCGTTGTCGCGGAGCGGCGTCGGCACGGCCGGCCAGTGGGCGACGGCGGCGACGTCGCGCATGGTGCGGGAATCGGCGCGGACGACGGACAGATCCTTGGTGCCGGTCGCGACGTCGCTGTTGGGATCGCCCCGGTAGGTCCACATGATCACCGCGCGATCCTGATCCACGACCGGGAGCTTCCGGATCAGGACGGTGCGAAAGACGGTGAACATCGCCACCGACATGCCGATCCCGAGTCCGAGGATGACGACCGTGGTGACGAAGAAACCCGGCGTGCGCCGGAAGCCGCGCACGGCGAAGCGTGCGTCACGAAGAAGGCGGTTCACGAATCCCATGCTCGGTGCGCGTCGCTGATGGGTGTGTGGAACGTGGGCGCGCGTCATGCGCTCGGCAAGAGGTACGACGACTGAATCGGCACGCGGTGTTGCGCCGCCCAGGCGGCATCCGCAATTGCACAAGCAACTTGTACAAGTGGCTTGTGTACCGAGTTATCTTGCGGGATGCCGCCTGTTCGCGCCACCGATCCCATGGCCGTCCGCCTCGCCGTCGTCATCAAACGCTTGCGCGACCGCCTCCGCGACACTCGGCCCGATCGCGCCAAGCAGCTGCCCATCTCGCACCTCGCCATCCTCAAGAGACTGCGCGATGGCGGCCCAACCACCGCGTCCGCGCTCGCTGCCGCCGAGCACGTCAGCCAGCAGGCGATCGCGCAGCAGGTGACGGCACTCACGCGTGCCGGGCTCGTCCACGCCAAGCGCCATCCTAACGACGCGCGCAAACGCCTCATCCACGTGACGCGCGCGGGCCATCGCTTGTTCGAGTCGGCCGCCGAGTCCCGCCACGCGTGGCTCACCCGCATCATCGATGCCGAAGTCGGCGCGAAGAACAGACCGGCGCTGGAGAAGGCGGTCGCGCTGCTCGAGCGCATTGCCGCGGCAGACGACACCATGCCGGCCGCAGGAGCGGCGCGCCGCGGATGACCGACCCGATTCCCGATCTCGAGACGCCGACCATCGTTGGGCGCGCCGGACAGCTCGCTCGCACGACGTTCCTCTCGCTGCGCAACCGCAACTTCCGCCTGTACTTCATCGGCCAGCTCATCTCGAACTCGGGGAACTGGCTCACCAACATCGCGCTCACGCTGCTGATTCTGCATCTCACGGGCAGCGGATTGCGGGTCGGGTTGCTCGCGGCATGTCAGTACGGGCCGATGCTGCTCTTTTCGGCGTGGGGCGGCGCGATCGCCGACCGTGTCGACAAGCGGCGCATGCTGCTGGTGACCCAGAGTCTCGAGATGGCGCAGTCGACCGGGTTAGCCATCCTCGCGTTCATGCCGCACCCGCCCGTCGTCGGGCTCTACGCGCTCGCCCTCGCGGGCGGCACGTTCCTCGCATTCGACAATCCGCTGCGGAGATCCTTCGTCAGCGAGATGGTGCCGGCCGAGGATTTGCCTAACGCAGTGGTGCTGTATAGCACGATCGTGAATGGGTCGCGGATCGTTGGGCCGGCGGTGGCGGGTCTGCTGATCGTGACCGCCGGCTACGGGTGGTGTTTCACGCTGGACGCCGCGTCGTACGTCGCGGTGCTCGTCTGCCTCGTGCTCATGCGCGAGCACGAGCTGCACCGCGCTCGGCGCGGAACGGTCGGAGAGGGAACCGTACGCGATGGGCTGCGCTACGTGTTCGCGACGCCGGTGCTCTGGATCAGCTTCGCGATGCTCGCGGTGATCGGCACGCTGTCGTACAACTTCAGCGTCACGCTGCCGATTTTCGTGACGCGCGTGCTGCACGGGTCCGATCAGACCTACACGCTGCTCTATTCCGTGTTCAGCGTTGGCGCGGTGGCGTGTTCGCTGATCGTGGCGCACCGGGGCATGGTAACGCTCAGGCATCTCATCATCGGCGCGATGGCCTTCGGCGTCACGTTGCTCGCGCTGGCCGCGACATCATCGGTCGGCCTCGCGATGGTAGCGGTGTTCCCCGTGGGGATGTCCGGCATCGCGTACATGACGGCGACCACGACCATCGTGCAGATGGAGTCGCGGCAGGACATGCACGGCCGCGTTCTGGCGCTGCAGACGGTCCTCATCGGCGGCCCGCTGGCGGTGGGCGGTCCGTTCCTGGGGTGGCTCGCCGACGTGTTAGGCGGACGCGCGCCGCTCATCCTGGGCGGCGTCGCGGCGCTGGCGGCGGCGGGCATCGGCTACGCGACGAGTCCGCGCCGCGCGCCCACGGCGATCGAGGAGGACCACTGGCCGGCGCATCAACCTCGTTAGACGCCAGGGCGGCCCGAGCAGGCCTATACTATAGTAGAAACAGATGTTGAGCCCGTTTTTCCTCGGATAACCGAGCTGGGCAGCGGGGAATAATTGCCTGCGTCGGCCGGTCTAGATGGAGGAACAACCACCTCCATGCCTGCTACCGGAGACGGGCCGATGAGCCATCACCACGACGACGAGACGAAGCGCCGCCTGACGGGCGGCAACTACATCACCACATCGGAGACCGAGGACGGCGTCGACCGCCGCGGGTTCCTGCGCTGCATGGCGTGGGCGGGCACCGCCACCGTGTGGGCGATGGCGGGTGGCGTCCCCACGTCGTTCCTCGCCAGCCGCATCCCCTTCCTAACGGAAGCCGAGCGGAAGAGCATTTTCTTCGCGCAGATCAGCGACAGCCACATCGGGTTCAGCAAGCAAGCGAACACGGATGTGACCGCGACGCTTCAGCAGGCGGTCGCGCGCCTCAACGCGCTGCCGCAAACGCCGGCGCTCATCCTGCACACGGGCGACATCACACAACTCGCGAAGCCGAGTGAGTTCGACACGGCGCGGCAGGTGCTGACCGGTATCAAGAGCGACCGCGTGTTCTACGTGCCGGGCGAGCACGACGTGGCCACCGACAACGGCGCGTCGTACCTCGCGCGCTATGGGAAGGGCACGAAGGGCGGCGGCTGGTACAGCTTCGACCACAGCGGGGTCCACTTCATCGGACTGGTGAACGTCTTGAATCTCAAAGCCGGCGGGTTGGGAACGCTCGGCTCCGATCAATTGGCGTGGCTCACGCGCGACGTGTCCGGGCTCTCGAGCAGCACACCGATCGTGGTGTTCGCACATATTCCATTGTGGACGGTGTACCCGGCGTGGGGTTGGGGCACGGACGACTCGGAGCAGGCGCTTGGGCTGCTCAAGCGGTTTGGATCGGTGACGGTGCTCAACGGCCACATCCACCAGATCATGCAGAAGATCGAGGGCCACATGGCGTTCCACACGGCGATGTCGACCGCATTCCCGCAGCCCGCACCGGGCACGGCGCCCGCACCGGGGCCGATGACCGTGGATGCCGCTCGCCTAACGAGCGTGTTGGGCATCGCCGACGTCACGTTCATTCCTGGCCGCTCGTCGCTCGCGATCGTCGACGCGACGTTGTCGGGCCAGCCGCCGGCCTTCGACGCGGCCACGCAGGATGCCGCGCAGCGGCGCCAGACGCGCCGTCCGATCACGCTCGGTCCCAACGAGATCGGGATCGACAACTTCCAGTTCTCGCCGCCGTCGCTCTCGGTAGCCCGCGGCACCACGGTGACCTGGATCAACAACGACGATGTGCCGCACCTGATCGTGAACGTCGAGCGGCGGTTCACGCAGTCGCCCGTGCTCGACACGGGTCAGACGTTCAGCGCGACGCTCGACAAGGCCGGCACGTACAGGTATTTCTGCTCGCTGCATCCGATGATGCAGGGCACGATCGTGGTCAACTAGCACACCCGCCGATACGGAACGCGATGGCCCAACGGAGCGCCGACGGATTCGAGGCGCACATCCTGCCGCACCTGGACGACGCGTACACGCTCGCCCGCCATCTGTTAGGCGACGAGCACGACGCGCAGGATGCCGTCCAGGATGCGGCGTTGCGGGCGTTCCGGCACTTCGCGGGCTTCCGCGGCGACAACGCGCGGGCGTGGTTTCTGTCGATCGTGCGCAACTGCTGCCTCACGATGCGGCAGGGGCGCGCGGTCGACCGGGTGACGGTCCCGTTCGGTGATCAGCACCTCGCCGTCGTTCGCGACACCGATCAAGCCGACTCGGCGGCCATCGCGCAGTCGGAGCGCGCGTTGGTCACGCAGGCGTTGGGCGAGATGCCGGTCGAGTTCCGCGAGGTCTTGGTGCTGCGCGAGGTGCAGGGTCTGTCGTACGCCGAGATCAGCGACATCGTGGGCGTGCCCGCGGGGACCGTCATGTCCCGCCTGTCGCGCGCACGGCGCCGCCTCGCGGCGAAGTTAGGCATGACGGACAAGGAGGCAAGCTGACATGCAGTGCGCCGATTGCCGGGTCCTCCTCGACGCGTATCTGGACGGCGAGCTCGCCGAGCGCGAACGCGTCTCGGTGCGCGAGCACCTGGCCGGCTGCGCCGACTGCTCGCGGGAGTTGGCGGCGCTCGAGCGGGCGTCTGCTCTCGCGCAGGAGCATCTCGTGCACTACGAAGCGCCGGATGTGTTGAAGGCCCGCATCGCGAGCGCGATTGCCGGCGAGCGCTCCGAAGGGGGCGGGAACTCGAGCGACACGCCGCCTGAACGCGCGCCGCGGCGCCGTGCATGGCTCCTGGCTGCCGCCGGCCTGCTCATCGCGCTCGCGAGCGCCGGCCTAACGTACGCGATCATGCGGGGCGGCAACCGGTCGCAGGCTCTGGCCGACGCGGTCCTGGCGAGCCACATCCGCTCGCTCCAGCCCGGCCACCTGACGGATGTCCAGTCGACCAACGAACACAACGTCAAACCCTGGTTCAACGGCCGCGTGAACTTGTCCCCCAAGGTGCCGACGCTGGACTCCGCCGGCTTCCCGTTAGTCGGCGGCCGGCTCGACTACCTGGACGGCCGCGTCGTCGCCGCGGTGGTGTACGCCAGACGCCAGCACCTCATCAACGTGGATACCTGGCCGGAACATGGGCCTAACGAAGGCCCCGACTCGGCGAGTGCCCAGGGCTATCACCTGATCCACTGGCGCTCCGACAACGTCGAATACTGGGTCGTCTCGGATCTGGAGTCGGGCGAACTATCGCAGTTCGTATCCCTGTATCGTCGCTGACTCGATGGGCTGCCGCGAGAGGCGCGATTTGACCAGTCTAAAAAAAAAGATCGAATAGGCCCGCTCGGCTGCGGCGAACAAGAATGACATGCGTGGTCGGCATCGGCGATTTTTGTGAACTACAGCAACTGATGGTTTAGCGGCGCGCGCGGGAGAGGGAGAACCAGCCGATGATGCCGCTGGCGACGGCGAGCGCGGCGGCGGTGAGCATCACGACGCGGAAGCTGTCGACGAACGAGGCGCCGATCGCGTGTCGAACCAGGTGTGCGCGTGCTGAGTCGAGACCGCGCGGGACGGTGGCGGCGGCGAGGTCGATGTGTTGGCGTGCGAGATCGTTGGCAACGGAAGGCGGGACGTGCAGGGCGGCGACGCGGGTGTCTAACGCGGGTCCGAACACGTGCGCGGCGATTACCGCGGTGACGGCGAGGCCGAGGACGCCGGCGGTGCGGGCGACGGCATTGTTGACGCCCGACGCGACGCCGACGTTCGCCGCCGGGACGGCGTTCATCACGCTCGTCGTCAACGGTGCTACCGTTAGGCCAAGTCCGACGCCGAGGACTGCGGCGGCGGGGAAGTAGGTGGTCCAGTAGGAGCCGCCGATGAACGGGCGCGCGAACAGTACGAAGCCTAACGCAACGACGGCGGGGCCGATCGCGAGCAGCAGCGCGGCGCCACACCGTTGCATCAGGCCCTCGGCTTGCTGCGAGAGGATGAAGACCAACACGGTCGTCGGGACCAACACGGCCCCGGCCGCGGTGGGCGAGTAGCCCTGCACCTGGATCATGTTGAACGGCACGAAGTAGAGCGCGCCGCTCAACGCGGCATAGAGGAACAGGGTGAGCAGGTTGGTTCCGGCGAACGTGCGGTCGTTGAACAGCGACAGGGGGACCATCGGCGACCGGCTGCGCGACTCGATCAGCAGGAATCCGGCGAGGATGAGGGCGCCGGCGAGGAGGGAGCCCCAGACCAATCCATTGTGGGCGCCGAGCCGTGGCATCTCGAGCGCACCGGTCACGAGGCCGGCGAGTCCGACGGTGGCCGCGGCTGCGCCGGGCCAGTCGAGCGCGCCCCTCGAGTCGGCGCGTGATTCCGGGACGTGGGCATACGCGAGCACGATCACGACGACGGCAATGGGCGGGTTGATGAAGAACACCCAGCGCCACGAGATGTGTTGGACCAGCCAGCCGCCTAACACGGGCCCGGCGGCCGGCGCGATGGCCGTGAACGCCGACCAGTTGCCGATGGCGTTGGCGCGTGCGTCGCCCTCGAAGCATGCGCCGAGGATCGCGAGGCTGCCCGGGATGAGCAGCGCGGCGCCGATGCCTTGCACCGCGCGCGCGGCGACGAGCCACGGCACGCCGGTCGCGAATCCGCAGGCCGCCGACGCCAGGCCGAAGATCACGGTGCCGAGCACGTACATTGTGCGGCGGCCGGCCTTGTCGCCTAACGCTCCGCCGATGAGGATGCAGCCGGCGAGGACGAGGGCGAACGACTCGACGACCCACTGCGCTTCGTCGCCCGTCGCGCGGAGATCGCGCTGGATCACGGGCAGCGCGACGTTCACGACGGTGGTGTCGATGAACGCGATGCTCGAGCCGAGGATGGTCGTCGCGACGACCCAGCGGCCGCGGCGCCGGTCGGTGATGGTCCGGCCGCCGGCGGGCGCCGGTGCGCTCGAGGTCGACGCGTCGTTGGTCATCGTTGCCTAACGAGCCGCGTGGGCGAGGCGCTCGGGTCGGGCGCGGCGCCGGCGCTCGGGGAAATGGCGGTCCAGAAAGCGAATCAGCGCGCGCTCTTCGGGATAGTGCCCGCCCGCCGTCTGCTCACGGGCGGCCGGGCCCAGGTCCGACAGGACCATGGCCGCGCGCAACGTGCCGCCCCAGGCGCGAAAGTCCTTGGCGGTGTATCGTGCCGGGGTCAGCCGTCGCACGTAGTCGTTCACGTCGCGCTGGGTGAGATTGTGCCACACTCCGTCGTTCAGATATCGAAAGAGCCGCGTGCCCGGCGTGCGCCGCAAGGCCTGCACCAAGGTGGCCAACGGGCGATCGACGACGACGCGGTGC
>DASVAC010000210.1:0-9806 GCA_036376535.1 Gemmatimonadaceae bacterium
GATGCCGTACACGGTAGCGAGGCCGAGTCCCGTGCCACGGCCCAATCCTTTGGTGGTGAAGAATGGCTCGAACACGTGCGCCAGCGTTTCGGCGCTCATGCCCACGCCGGTGTCGCGCACGGAGAGCGACACATAGTTGCCGGGCGGGAGCTCCAAGCCGTCGTCGATCTCGTGGCCCGTGCGCACGACGTTGTCGGTCTCGATGAGGAGCACGCCGCCGTCGGGCATCGCGTCGCGCGCATTGACGGCGAGGTTCATGAGCACCTGCTCCAGTTGCCCGGGATCGGCGCGCACCCAGCACGAGTCGGCCGCGAGGTGGATCATCAGCTCGACATCTTCGCCGATGAGTCGCACGAGCATGCGCTCCATCTCGGCGACAGTGTCGTTGAGGTCGATGACGCGCGGCTGCAACAGCTGCTTGCGGCTGAAGGCGAGCAATTGGCGCGTGAGGGAGCTCGCGCGATCGGCGGATGTCTGGATCTCTCGTGCGTCGATGGCGCGCGGGTCGTCGGGCGGGAGTCCGTCGCGCAACAGTTGGCTGTAGGTCTTGATCGCCGTGAGGATGTTGTTGAAGTCGTGCGCGATGCCGCCCGCGAGCCGGCCGACCGCTTCCATCTTCTGCGCGTGGCTCAATTGGATCTCGAGCTGTTTGCGCTCGCTGATGTCGATGACCGCGATGCCGGTGCCCAACAGTTGGCCATCCGGTGTCCTAACGGGATAGGCGCTCACGAGCCACGCGGTGGGACGGCCGTATCCCGACGGGCGAACGTCGGCCAGCTCGAATCCGACGACCGGCTGGCCGGACTGGATCACCTGTTGCAACGTGGATTCGAGGCGCGATGCAAGCAGGGGGAGGACGTCGCGCAGCGGCCGCCCAACGGGCGACTCCACGGGTACGCCGTGCATCTCGACGAGCACGTGATTGACGAGCACGCAGTTCAGCTCGCGATCGACGTACGCGAAGCCGACCGGCGATGAGGCGAGCAGCGTGTCCAGCACGGCGAGCGCTTCTTGGCGCCGGCGCGCGAGGAGCACGGCGCTCTCGCGATCAGCCGCTGCTTCGCTGGCGATGCGTGCAAGCTCGGCTTCACGCACACGCGCTGCGTCGCGCGATCGCCGCAGCATCGAGACGCCTTCGGCGAGCAGCCCGAACATCACGAGCCGCGAGAGAAAGCCCCAAACGCTTTGCGTTTCGTGAAAGCCGGGGACGTGCACGAGCCACGTGAGGCCCGTTGCGCCGAGGACTGCGGTCAAGAGACCTGCGAGACGACCGCGTCGCCAGGTGCAGATGGTGACCGCGGCGCCGAACACGAAGAACGCGGTCGGGTGGGCGACGAGCTCGGAGGCGCGCCCCAAGAGCACGGCCCCCACAACCCACACGAGGGACTCGGCGTAGGGTACAAGCGCACGCAGTGGTGTGAAAAGCGATCTGCTCATCCGCTCGCCTTCCATTGCAGGTGCGTCCAGACCGTGGGCGATCGCCCTCCGTGCGCGCACGAGAACGCGACGCCCTGAGCCGGTGTGAATATACGATGCGGCCGGGCGTCGCGCTCCTTGCGTGCAGCGCCGGCTACTAGGTTTCGCGATGCGGCGCGCGTGGTGACCGCGCATTTCACTGCGGAGATCGGCATGGTGTTTCGTTTTCATGTGATGGCGGCCGGGTTCGCTCTCGCGACGGTCGCGGGAGCGGGCGGCGCCGCTCGTGTGGCCGCGCAGGATACGTTGGCCGTGCAGGCGCCCCCACTCTCGGCGCCGATCCCGAAGGACCCCGATGTGACGATCGGGGTTCTGCCTAACGGGCTGCACTACTACATCCGCGAGAATCACAAACCCGAGCACCGCGCCGAGCTGCGCCTCGTGGTCAACGCGGGCTCGATTCTGGAAGACAGCGCGCAGCGCGGGCTCGCACACCTGATCGAGCACATGGCGTTCGCCGGCACGACGCACTTCGAGCGACAGGCGCTGGTGAACTACCTGGAATCGACGGGCGTGCGATTCGGCGCGGACCTCAACGCGGGGACGAGCTTCGACGAGACCGTCTACCAGCTCACGGTGCCGACGGACAGCGCCAAGCTGTTGGAGCGCGGGATTCAGATTCTCGAGGATTGGGCCGACGGCGTGACGTTCGACACGACGGGGCTCGCGCGCGAGCGCCGTGTGGTGACGGAAGAGTGGCGGTTAGGCCAAGGCGCCGGCCAGCGGATTCGCGACAAGCAATTCCCGGTATTGTTCGCGAACTCGCGGTACGCCCGGCGCCTGCCGATCGGCGATCCGAACATCATCGCCACGGCGCCTCGCTCGGAGCTGCTGCGCTTCTATCACGACTGGTATCGCCCCGATCTCATGGCGGTGGTGGTGGTCGGCGACTTCGACAAGGCGCAGGTGGAGCAGTGGGTCAAGGCGGATCTCGGTCAGGTCCCTGCGCCGGCGACGCAGCGCGAGCGGCCCGTGTATCCCGTGCCCGACCACGACACCACGCTCGTGTCGGTGGCGACCGACCCCGAGGCGACGTCGTCGAGCGTCACACTCTACTATCTGCAGCCGGTGCACCGCGACAGCACGGTGGGCGACTATCGCGACGGCCTGGTGCGCGCGCTCTACAACGACATGCTGGACGAGCGGCTGGGCGAGATCACGCAGCGGCCTAACGCACCGTTCCTGAACGCGCAGTCCATCCAGGGGCGGCTGATCCGGTCGAAGGACGTGTACGAGCTGGCGGCGATCGTGAAGGATGGCGGGATCGAGCGCGGACTGCGCGCGGTCCTAACGGAAGCGGCGCGGGTGGAGCAGCACGGGTTCACGCCCACCGAGCTGGCGCGCGAAAAGGCCAACATGCTCCGCGGCATGGAGCAGGCGTACGCGGAGCGCGCGAAGACGTCGTCGGACGTGTTCGTATCGAACTACGTGGACAACTACCTCGAGGACATCTCGATCCCGAGCCTGGCACAGGAATGGGATCTGACTCGCGCGCTCCTCCCCGGCATCACGTTGGACGAAGTGAACCGGTTGGCGAGCGAATGGTTGTCGGATCGGAGCCGGGTGATCACCGCCAGCGGCCCGAGCCGCGACAGCGCGGAGATGCCCAACGCTACCCAGCTGGCCGCGCTCGCGGACAGCGTGGGCCGCACGCCGGTGGCCGCGTACGTGGACTCGGTGGCGAACGCGCCGCTGGTGGCGCAGGCACCGACACCCGGCCGCGTCGTGTCGACCCAGACCGTACCGTCGGTTGGCGTCATCGAGTGGACGCTGTCGAACGGAGCGCACGTGGTGCTCAAGCCGACGCAGTTCAAGGATGACGAATTGTTGTTCCGCGCGTTCGGACCCGGCGGGATATCGCAGGCCGATGACTCAGTGCTCGTACCGGCGAAGACGGCGAGCGACGTGGTCTTCGCGGGCGGCGTCGGCGCGTTCAACGCGACCGAGCTGGACAAAGCCCTCGCCGGCAAGACGGTCTCCGTTGGGCCGTACGTCAGCTCGTACGAACAGGGCATCACGGGCAGCGGATCGCCGCGCGATGCCGAAACGATGATGCAGCTCGTCTACTTGTACTTCACGTCGCCGCGCGCCGACACGTCGGCGTTTACCGCCTATCAAACGCGGATGAAGGAGCTGCTCGCCAACCGCAGCGCGAGCCCGGGCGCGGCATTCTCGGACACGATCGAAGCCGCGCTCTACCAGCACAACCCGCGGCTCGCGCCGTTCACCAGCGCGACGACGGCGCAAATGAATCTTGGTGCATCGCTGGCGTTTTATCGCGCACGTTTCGCCAATGCCAGCGCCTTCACGTTCATGTTCGTAGGTAACATCGACACGACGACGCTCAAGCCGTTCATCGAACGGTACATCGGCGGGTTGCCGTCGTCGGATGCACACGAGGCGTGGCGCGATGTGGGCATCGACTTCGCGCGCGGCGTGATTCACCGTGAGGTGCACCGCGGCGCCGAACCGAAGAGCAACACGGACATCATCTATAGCGGTCCGCTCGATTTTTCGCGGCATTCGGTGTACGAGCTGCAGGCGCTCGAGGACGTCCTGCAGATTCGCCTGCGGCAACGCTTGCGCGAGAAGTTGGGCGGAACTTACGGGGTGAACGTGATCGCGAGTCCGACGCAATTTCCGCGGCCACGATACGAGGTGGCCATCACGTTCGGATCGGCGCCCGGCCGGGTGACCGAGCTCGTGCGTGCCGCACGCGCCGAGCTGGATTCCATCAAAACGTACGGACCGACGGCGGCCGACATCGAGAAAGTTCGGGAGACGGAGCTGCGCGAGCGGGAGACCGGCCTCACGCAGAACGGCTTCTGGCTAACGGTCCTGCACAGCTACTTGTACAACAAGTGGAATCTGGACGACATCCTCGCGTTCAAGTCCGAGATTCGCGGGTTGACCGCAACGGCGGTGCGCGACGCGGCGCGGAAATACCTCGATGAGCGCAACGTGGTGCAGGTCTCCCTCTTTCCACAGTTAGGCGCGAGCCGGTGACGGGCGGGCGCGGGCGCCCGTGACGCCATCGCCGAGCCCGCCGTCAATCGAGAATGGTCGGTGTGAACCTTTCCCTCATCGAGCGCTGGTCCCTGCCTATGCGTGTGCTGGTTGCCGTTGCCGCCGTGTCGTTTGTCGCTCTCACTGCCGGCGCGCAGGCGCCGCACATCACGCCGGCCGGCGATCCGTCGGTCAAGAGCGATTCCATCTATTCGTTGGCCGTGCCGGCGGGATCGCACACCGACGAGCCGTACGTGCTGCTGCTGGATGACGGCGTTGTGAAGATCGAGCCGGACGGCCGGCTCACGACGACGTATCGACAGGTGGTGCAGATTCTCACGCAGGAAGCCGCCGAGCAGTGGGGCGAGCACACGTTCAGCTACTCGGCCGGTCGCGAGAAGCTGACGATCAACTGGATCCGCGTGCTCAAGCCGAACGGCGAGGTGGTGAGCGCCAAGCCGACGCACGAGCAGGAGTCGCTGGCGCCCGTGTCGCTGGACGCGCCCGTGTATTCGGATCTCAAGCTGCATCGCGTTACGTTAGGCGGCGTGGCGCCGGGGACGCTGATCGACTACAGCGTGACGACTGAGACCGTGAACCCGCTCATTCCGGGCGATTTCCTCACGTCGTGGAGCGTGCAGACCGGCGTGTACACGCGGCGCTCGCGCTACATGATCGACGTGCCGGCCAGCTACAGCCCGCGGATCGAGGAGCATCACCTCGCGTTCGCGCGCGCCGAGCACGTGGCGAATGGGCGTCGCGTGATCACGTGGGCGACGAAGGACGTGCCCAAGCCCGAGCCGGAACCGCTGGCGCCAGATTCGTCCTACGGCGAGTCGATCACCATCGCGTCGCCGCGCTCCTGGAGCGACATCTCGCACTGGTACGCGGGCCTCTCGCGCGACCGCTATTCGACGACGCCGGCCATCGACGCGAAGATCGCCGAGGTGGTGAAGGATGCGAAGACGCTGGACGATTCGATCCGGGCCGTGCACCGGTGGGTGGCGCAGGATTTCCGGTACGTGTCGCTCTCGTTAGGCATTGGCGGCTATCAGCCGCACCAGCCGGAGTCGATGTTCGAGAACAAGTACGGCGACTGCAAGGACAAGGCGACGTTCTTCATCGCCGCCATGCGTCGGTTAGGCGTGACGGCCTATCCCGTGCTGCTGAGCGCCGACGGCGGCGTGGACCGGGCGTTGCCGAGCGCGCACCAGTTCGACCACATGATCGCGGCGGTGAAGCGGCCGGACGGCTCGTACACGTACGTCGACCTCACCGCTGACCTCGCGCCGTACGGCGCGCTGCCGCCGGGCGAGCCGGGCGAGTTCGGACTCGTGGTGCATCCCGACGGGACGAGCGAGGAAATCACGTTCCCGTCGGACTCGGCCGCGCGCAATTTGTCGCGCGTCGACATCGATGGGACGTTGTCCACCGATGGACTCTTCAAGGGCAAGTGGATCCGCACGGCGACGGGCCTGCAGCAGTATGGATTGCGGAGCTCGATGTCGCGCTCGACGCAGATGGACTCGACGCAGCGCGCGCGGGCGACGCTCGCCATTGCCAACGCGATCATCCAGGGCGCGAAGGGCGACAGCCTGCGCGTCTTCGATGGCCGCGACCTGAGCGCCAAGCCGGAGATTTCGGTGCTGTTGTCCAACGGCAAGATGGTGAACGACGCGGGCACGACGAAGATTCTCACGCTTCCGATTCGTGATTTCGCGGTGCCTAACGTGGTGGCCGGGCTCGAGCAGCGCGGCCCGCGTGTCAATCCGATCGACATTGAGAAGGTGTGGGGGCCGCACGAGGAGCTCGAGGACTTCACGTTGACGCTGCCGGCCGGCTGGAAAGCGCAGCTGCCCAAATCGCTCACCGAAGCGAGTGCGTTCGGCACGTACACGGCGCAGTACACGCAGCAGGGTGACACCCTGCACGTGACGCGGTCGCTCGTGGGCGCCACCGGCGTGCAGCCGGCGAGCGCGATGCCGGCGCTCATCGCGTGGCTCAAGGCGATGTCGGCGGACGACGTGAAGTACATCGTGATCAACGCCGGGAGTTGAGTCCGCAATAATCCGTACCTCGCGCCGTCACTCTGATGACGGCACGAGCGTGGGGCCTGTGTACGGTGTTCGCGCGCGGTCGATCGACCGCCACGAGCACCGTACGCTCGTTTTCGCCCCACGCTCATCGAGGTGGTTGTCATGCACTCCTTTCATCGGTGTCTGTCCTTCGTCGCGATCGCCGCGGTCGCCAGCTCGTGTTCCGATCCTGTGGCCGGTCCGCCGCGTGGGCCGCGACAGGATTTCACTCAATCGGCGCCTGTCGCAGGGCGCGTCATCTTCCTTCCGCCGCTGGGCAGCGGGCCGATGCCCAGCGGCGCATCGGACGTGTCACGGCAGGTGGCCGTCGAGATTTGCGTTCGTGCGGATTCCGTGTGCGTCGGCGACGTGATCGCGCGGTTGGATACGGCCGGGAGCGACGAGTCGCGGTTGCGCGTGCTGGGCGGTGCGCACGTCGCGGGCGGCGGGCGGGCGTTCTACGAGGCTGTGTGGCGTGTGCCGCGTGCGCTCGGCGACACCGGACTGCATTTGCGCGTTGGGGTAGTCGTGGACGGGACGAACAGCGGGCACTTGGACGTGCACGTGCACGGCAGCCGGGATTGGCGGGGGCCGAGTTCGCCTAACGGAGAGGTCGTGGTGTCGGGCGACGAGCTGGTGATCCGGTTCTGGATCGAGAAGGCGCCGCGGCGGTTCACGGTGTTGGTGGGCCCGGGTGTGCGCGGCGCGCCGGGCGCGAGCGATTCCGTGTGGTCGTACGGATCGAGAGTGCCGTACGCGTTCGTGCCGGCGCCGGGCTACGAGAACGTGATGGTGCGGGTGGACGGAATGCCGGCGCCGCCGGCGGGGCTCGTGGTGACGGATACCGAGCACGTGCTAACGGTGACGGCCGACCGGCGCGTGGTTCTGAACAGCAGCGCCCTACCATTGTATCAGCGGGCGCGGGCCGTGCTCACGGCGGCGGACCCGGTCGGGGCGTATCAGGCGTATCTGGACATGGCATCGGGGTACGTGGGGTCGTCGGCGCGCGGTCTCGACTCGGCGATGCAGGATGTGCGCGACGTGGAGTTCTTGGCGTTCGATCCGATTCGGGACTCGGCGGAGTTACGGAAGGTCGATGGGGTGTTAGCCGGGCATGTATTCGCGGTCGATTCGGTGCAAGGGGCGAGTGTCAGCGCTGCGCGACACGAAAAAACGAGAGGCGTGTTGCGTGGGCTGGATGTTGCGGGCGAGGCGGACAGCACCGAACGGACGGTGTTTCTCTATGTGAATGGAATCGCGACGCCGCAATTCGGGCCGCAGGGCGCATTCGCAACTCGCCTCCACCTCAACAGCATCGTTTCAGAAATCCCGTTATTCCGCGATCCAGCTCGTTTCAACGTCACGCTCTTCTATAACCGCACTTACAGCGAGCAGCGGCCGACGCCTGAACAACAGCAGGCACACTGCGTCGCACGCTTCGCGTCGAGATTCGCCGTCGGATATCTCGGAGCCAATTCGTTTGCGCCATTTATGGCGGCGTGCATGTCGGATTCTACCTATCGGCGATTCTCAGATCACGATCTCTTGGAGTGTGTCCGTCAGATGTGGGCAGTCCTTGCAAACACCGACGGTGCCGAGGGCGATGCGGCATCTCTCGCGTCTCGAATCCAAGAGCTTCGCGCGGCGGGCAGCCACGTCATATTGGTGCCTCACTCGCAAGGGAATCTCATGGCCAATCAAGCGATCCATCGCTTGCGCTCTGTGACGCATGAATTCGACCCGGTGCGAGATTCGGCCTGCATCGGCCTGGTGTCACTTGCGTCGCCAACAAGCCACCGCTGGGAACTCGGCGAACACTACATCGCCCCGGTTGTCGTTCGTGGTGACGTTGTTCCGATGATCGACAATGAATGGCAGGCAATCGACACCGAGTTGTCACAGCAATTGCTCGATGAGCCGTCGCTCGAGACTGCATTCAAGCCAACCGGAATCATCCTCCACGAGGTCCTCGGGAGTTATTTCATGCAACCACAATCGCGGGCTGCGATTCGGGTCGGGCTCGAGAGTGTTTATCACGCCTGTGCTGTCTCGAGTCTGTCTGTGCGACCGACTTCATTGACGTTGTCAGTCGGAGGCAGTGCTGACGTATCAGCGGTAGCGTTGAACTTATTCGGTGATACGTTAGGCGGACGGTCAGTCACTTGGACTAGCAGCGCCCCAGCAATCGTTTCGGCCAGTCAGAACGGACCGATGCTCGCGATAGTCCGCGGCGTCGCAGCGGGCGGCAGCTCGGTTACTGCGGGTCGCGCGATGCGCCGTGCGGAAACCGCGGTACTCGTCGTCAAGCCCGCTCCTGCCGCTGATCCGTTCAGTCTCACATATGTCGCGTCGTATGAAGAGGGATTTTTTGGCGACGATCAACACCTGAGCGGCACGGTTGAACATCCAGGCGCTGTGCCGCTGCCTGCTGGGACCTTACGACTTGCTTTTTCTAGTCAATTCGGGCGCTTGAGCGCTTCTGTAAACAGTTCTCTGTACACAGTGAGGACCTTCGGCCTGGACTCGCTGACCCTCGGGGGTAATCCCGGGTCGTCGTATCGACTTGTGTGGAACGAGGATCACACTAGGCTGATCGGCACGCTCGACGCGCTAAAGTGGATCTTCCGCGTCGGCTTCGTGCCGGCTTTGTTGCCCGTCACGTTCGAGCGCCAACAGTGATGTCTGTGACTGGTCGTACCTCTCGACTCATCCTTGTCCTCACCTCACTCTCTGCGTCGGGCGCGTGCGAGCGCCCGGCGCATGACGCGCGTCGTCCTCGTCCGCACAGTGTGGCGCAATACCCGCACGCTGCTGACAGGTTCATGCTCTTGGTGAGAAGACAGTTGTCAGATCCCGATCCGGTTCGAGTCGAACAAGAGATGATGTGTGAGAGCGAGCGCATTTCACGAGCGCTGGGCGCGTCAGAAGCCGCTGCGCGCGTTAGCGACGCGCTCGACACAGCGTATCTTTACCATAACGACACCTTGGCCCTACACCGAATCGGGCGCACACTGGCAGGGCATGTGATTGGCACCGGCGATCATGTTTGCGATTCCCTGATCGCCGCCGCCGATCGGACGGACCCGATCGTTCCCGTTAGGCAGCCGACGCGACCGTAGCGCGCTACAACACCGCCGCGGGACTTGCAGCCAGCGCGGCCAGCGTCTCGTCGTCCAAACGGTGACCGCCCGCGAACGTCATCGTGCGCGCGACGATCGATTCGCGCGCCATCCGCTCCGCTTGCTCCGC
>DASVAC010000211.1:0-22520 GCA_036376535.1 Gemmatimonadaceae bacterium
GGAACAACATCAATGGTCTGCACGACGTGAGTGCCATGCGCGCGAGCCTCGGCGATTCGAGACTCTCCACCCAGGGACACCTGATGTCCTTCCACCCCTCAGGCGGCGTCGCCGCCGCTTCCCTCAGCGTTAGCGCTTCCCCAAACGAGCGCCAGCGAGCGCTTCCCCATTCCCCTTGACTGCTATCCGAACCTCAGACGCGCCCCACTAGAGGCGGAACAAGTAGCTCACCTTCACGAACACGCCGTCCGTCGTCCGATACATTCCGCGCGAGAACTGGAACGCGTTGGGCTCGCTGAGCGACGTACCATAGCCGACGAAGAAGACGGTACCGGGGATCGGCTTGTAGGACAGGAGCACGTCGTTCCGAAAGACGTTGGACGAGAACGCCCCGAGCGGAGCGTATGCGCCGCCGAGCGAATCGCGCCGGACCAAGGGGGCGCCGGTGCGCGGATCCTCGAGGGCGGCTTGATGCTGGGCCACGTACTGCCCGATGTAGCGCAGGAAGATCGACCGTGTGAGCTGATACTCGACTTGCAGGCGCGGAATATTGGTGATGGCGAACTCGCTGCCGTCGCGCGCCCGCGTGAGGCGATCGTAAATCCACGATGCGTCGAGGCGGAGGTCCGGCGTTGGGCGCCAGGCGACATCCACGCTGCCGGTGACCTCGCGTCCCTCGCCGGCCTCGGCGAAAAGCACCGCATCGTCGATGCCCGCGCTGGCGCTGACGATGACCTTTCGGTTAGGCGAAGTGACGCTCACGTTCTCGCCGTACAACGAATAGAGCCCGTGCGGCAGCACGAAGGCGTTGGTGTCGGCACCGGCCACGACGCCATACCCCCGGTACGACGTGCTGTCGAACCGTTGGAAGTTGTCGTTGACGGTGAGACCGATGTTCCAGCCGCCGCGGAGCGTGGCGGACGCCTGCGTCGAGTACCCGCCCTCGAAGGTCCCGCCTAACTTGCCGAAGTCGGCGTAGTTCCAGAGCGGTTGGGCGTTGAGAAAGAACGAGACTTGCTCGAGCAGCGCTCCCGGGCCGCCGTAGAGCGTGTAACGGTTGAAGATCATGGCGCGCACGAACCCCGTGCGGTTCACGAAGCCGCTCGCCGCCTCGAAGTTCGGGCTCACGCCCAACAGCTCGACGTGGTTTCCGTAGGCGCGGCCGGTGCGGTCGCCCAACGTGATGTCCCACAGCGCGCCGCCGCGACGCCCGAGACTGTCGCGCGTGGCGGAGCCCACGACCTGGAACTGCGAGAACCAGATCTTGTGCCAGAGGAACCGTCCGTCGACGCCGCCCATGCGATTGTAGTCGCCGCCGTCGATCCGGTCGGTGTACACGAGTCCGAGATTGGAGCTCGCGCCCAGGTCGCGGCGCAGGCGCAGGATGTTGTACACCGGGTCGCTGCCCGTGGCCGTGTCGCGCTGGTCGACGGCGCCCAGGTAGGCGACGTTGAGGTCGCCGATCTTGCCGGTGAGCTTGGCGCCGCCGTTGGGCTGCACGATGTCGCGCGTGTAGATGAGGCGGTTGGGCGTGTCGTATTGCTCGAGGCCCTCGAGAAAGAACGGCCGCTTTTCCGGGTAGAAGAGCGCGAAGCGCTGGTTGAGCGTGACCTGGGCGACGTCGGCTTCCACTTGCGAGAAGTCGGGATGCGCGGTGGCGCTCAAGCCGAGTCCGTTAGTCAGACCCCAGAACATCGTGCCGCCCAATGCCGGAGTCGTGGAATAGCGATACGCGCCGTTCACCGAGTCGCCGTCCACCTTGGTGGTGGCCTCGGGGATCACGTCCATCACGAGGCCGCGGTGCAGATCCGTGAGCCCAACGAGGCGGCCCGCCTGGATGAGGAAGCTCGCGTTGGCGCGCACGACGGGCGTCCACGTGTCCTCGTAGCCCGAGTGCTGCACCTCGCGCACGATCTGCATGCCCCACGTCTGCCGTGCGAGATCCTGAAAGCGGATGCTCCGGAACGGGATGCGCACTTCGATCTCGTAGCCCCATGACGTCACGTGTCCGCGCGATTCCCATACGAAATCGGGGTTCAAGTCGATCGTGCCATCGAAGCGCGCGTTGGGACCGGAGCCGCCGCCGGCGGCGCCGGCGTCCTGCCCTTCGCTGCGCACGCCGTCCTCCTGCACACCGAGCGGATTCACGGCGAACATGAACGCGCGGCGATGGTCGGAGTACGTGTCCAGCAGGATCTGGACGTTGTCGTCCGCGTCGATATTATCGCGATCGGCGAGCGTTGCGCGCACGACGCTGCCATGCGGTTCGTATGCGCGGATGCCGAAGTAGATCGCGTCGCTCGAGTACCAGACGAGCACATCGGTCGAATCGGTGGCGGGCGTGCCATCGACCGGTCGGTACTGGGAAAAGCCGGTCAGTCTCGCGGCGCGCCGCCATACGGCTTCGTCGAGCACGCCATCCACGATGATCGTGGTGTCGATGCGCGGCGGCGCGACATCGAGCTGCCGCGACCGACCGTCATAGACGGTGCTGTCCGGTCGAACGGCGGGGACGGGAGCGGTGTTCGACGCCTGCAGGAGCAGCGCGAACGAAAGAACAGGGATTAGCATGCGATGTCCGGACGTAGATTCTACGCGAACGCGTCCGAATCTCCAACCGTCGCGGGTCCGCGATGTGGCACTTGTCACCTCGATGGCGGTGCCGTATAAACAGGTGGCCTCGACCCTTTCGTACGCTTCTCTCAAGACCCATCCCTAATGCGATTCGCTCCATGCGTCGCGATCGCGGTGTCGCTCACCGCCATCGGCGTGTCGAGCGCGCGATGCCAGGTGGACACGCGCTGGCCGCAGCACTCGATGGACCGGCCTCGACCGCCGGTCGTTGATCCCGGACCCGAGCGAGCGCCGGTGCGGCCGCCCGCGGATGCGATCGTGCTGTTCGATCATGGATCGCTGTCGGCGTGGCGCCAACACGATGGAACGCCGGCGCGTTGGGCAGTCCGCGGCGATTACTTCGAGGTCGAGCCGGGCACCGGCAACATCGTGACCGCGCGTGCGTTCGGCGATTGCCAATTGCACGTCGAGTGGGCCGCGCCCACGCCGCCCACGGGCGAGAGTCAGGAACGCGGGAACAGCGGCGTGTTCTTGATGGGCCTGTACGAAGTGCAGGTGCTCGACTCGTACCACAACGACACGTACCCGGACGGGCAGGCGGCAGCGGTGTACGGCCAGTTTCCACCGTTAGTCAACGCGAGCCGTCCGCCGGGGCACTGGCAGTCGTACGACATCATCTTCCACCGGCCGCGGTTCGACGCGAGCGGCGCGGTGACGTCGCCCGCCCGCCTAACGGTGTTTCACAACGGCGTGCTGGTGCAGGACAACGTGGCGCTCAGTGGGCCGACGGCCAACAAGCAGCGGCCGCCGTATCACGTGACGCCCGACAGCCTGCCGCTCGAGCTGCAGGATCACAACAATCGCGTGCGGTATCGCGACATCTGGATTCGCCCGATCGACTGACCCGAGGAGACCCATGCAAGCTGCAGGAGCGCGCAAGACATACGACGTGTGCATTGTGGGCTCGGGCGCGGGCGGCGGCATGTCGGCGTACGTCCTTACGCAGGCCGGCGCCGACGTGGTGATGCTCGAGGCGGGTGGCCCGTGGGACAACGCCACCGACTCGAAGATGATGGAGTGGCCCTATCAATCGCCGAGGCGCGGGCGCGGCTCCAAGGAGCGTCCGTTCGGCGAGTTCGACGGCTGCATCGGTGGATGGGACATCGACGGAGAGCCGTACACGACGGCGCACGATACGAAGTTCGATTGGTGGCGCGCGCGCATGGTGGGCGGCCGCACGAACCACTGGGGCCGCATCTCGCTGCGCTTCGGGCCCGACGATTTTCACCGGCGGAGCATCGATGGGTTAGGCGACGACTGGCCGATCACGTACGACGAGCTCAAACCGTACTACGACCGCGTCGACCGGTTGATCGGGCTGTTCGGCAGCGTCGAGGGCTTGCACAATCATCCCGACGGCATCTTCCAGCCGCCGCCCGCGCCGCGGTGTTACGAGCTGCTCATCAAGCAGGCGGCGGACAAGCTGCGCATCACGTGCATCCCGGCGCGCCTGTCGATCCTCACGCAACCGCTCAACGGGCGCCCGGCGTGTCATCACTGCGGCCAGTGCAACCGCGGCTGCAAGACCAACTCCAACTTCTCGAGCTCGGGCGTCCTGATTCCGCCGGCGAAGCAGACGGGCAAGTTGACGCTCGTCACGAGCGCGATGGCGTACGAGGTGACGACGGACGGACGCGGCATGGCGACGGGCGTCTCGTACGTCGACAAGAAGACGGGGACCGTGGAACACGTGCAGGCACGCGTGGTCGTGCTCGCCGCGAGTGCGTGCGAGTCCGCGCGACTCTTGCTCAACTCCAAGTCGTCGCGCTTTCCGCAGGGGCTCGCGAATTCGAGTGGCGTCGTTGGGCGGTATCTCACCGATACGACGGGCACCGACGTCTCCGGGTACATCCCGAAGATGGTCGACCACGTGCCGCACAACGAAGACGGCGTGGGCGGAAACCATCTCTACATGCCGTGGTGGCTCGACAACAAGCATCTCGACTTCCCGCGCGGCTATCACATCGAGCTGTGGGGCGGGCTGGATACGCCGGCGTACGGCATCATGGGCGGTATCCACAAGTATCCGAACGCCGGCGGCTACGGGAAGGCACTCAAGGACGACTATCGCCATTACTACGGTGCGAACGTCGGATTCTCCGGCCGCGGCGAGATGATTCCGAACGCCGACTGCTACTGCGAGCTCGACCCGATGACGGTGGACCGCTGGGGCATTCCGGTGCTGCGCTTCCATTGGAAGTGGACGGACCACGAGGTGAACCAGGTGCGTCACATGCAGCAGACGTTCCGCGCGATCGTGCACGAGATGGGCGGCGAGGTGTTTTCACCGATGCCGACGAAGGAACACGGCTACGGCATCGCGAACGGCGGGCAGATCATCCATGAGTTAGGCACCACGCGCATGGGGCGCGACCCGGGCACTTCGGTGCTCAACGCGCATTGCCAGGCGCACGACGTGCCCAACCTGTTCGTGGCCGACGGCGGACCCTTCGTGTCGCAAGCCGACAAGAACCCCACGTGGACGATTCTCGCGTTGGCGTGGCGGACCGCGGACCACATCACCGAGCAGCGCAAGGCAGGCGCGATATGACGGACCACGACGAGGAGCGCGAGACGGCCGAGTCCGCCGCGCCTAACGGAAGCGGCATCTCCCGGCGGTCGATGCTGGAGCTCATGGTGCTCGGCACCCTCGCCACCGCGTGCAACGGCGCCGAGCGCACCGCCACGGCGGTGGGCGGCAAGGCCGCCGACTCGGCGCGCGCCGCGGCGGGAACGTATCAACCCACGGTCTTCACGCCGCACGAATGGGAGACGGTAAACGTGCTGGTCGACATCATCATCCCGCGCGACGAGCGCTCGGGCAGCGCGACGGACGCGGGCGTACCGGAATTCATGGATCGGATCCTGGTCCTGTATCCCGAGGACAGCCTGCCCATTCGCGGCGGTCTCGCGTGGCTCGATCACGAATGCGCGGGCCGCTTCGGCCGGCCCTTCACGCAGTGCAATACCAACGAGCGCAGCGCCGTCCTCGACGACATCGCGTGGCCGAATCGCGCCAAGCCGGAGTTCAGCCAGGGCGTAGCGTTCTTCAATCGCTTCCGCGACTTCACCGCGACCGGCTTTTTCTCGAGCAAGATGGGCGTGGCCGACCTGCAGTATCAGGGCAACGCGTTCGTCCCGCAGTGGACCGGATGTCCGCCCGAGGCCCTCCACAAACTCGGCGTCGGTTAGGCATGAAGAACGGGCGGCTGGGCATCGGGTTCATCGGGAGCGGGTTCAACGCCCGCTTTCACTTGCAGGCCTTCGTGGCCGTGCGCGACGCCGAGGTGCTGGGCGTGTTCAGCCCGACGGCCAAGCACGCCGCGTCGACGGCAGAGCTCGCGCGAACGCTCGACATCGGGCTCGCACGGCCCTACGCGTCGATTGCGGAGATGGTAGCCGATCCGGACATCGATGCGATCTGGCTGTGCGGGCCGAACCAGGCGCGCATCGAGAACGTCGAAGAGATCGTGGACACGGTAGCGCGAGGGCGCGGCACGCTGCGCGGGCTCGCCTGCGAAAAGCCGCTCGCGCGAAACGTCGCCGAAGCGAAGCGGGTCGTGGCGCTGGTCGAGCGGGTTGGCCTAACCACGGGCTATCTCGAGAATCAGGCATTCGCCCCGCCGGTGACGCGTGGACGCGAGCTGATCTGGACGCGCGGCGCGCGCCTCACCGGCCGGCCGTATCTCGCGCGGGCGGCGGAAGAGCACAGCGGGCCGCATGCGCCGTGGTTTTGGCAGGGGCGCCTGCAAGGCGGCGGTGTGCTCAACGACATGATGTGCCACTCGGCGCTCGTGGTGCGGCACCTGCTCACGGATCCGGGGCAGCCACTGTCGTCGCTGGCCGTTAGGCGGGTGACCGGGCACATCGCGAGCCTCAAGTGGTCGCGCCCCGAGTACGCCAAGCGCTTGACCCGTACGATGGGGAAGGATGTCGACTACACAAAGCACCCGTCGGAAGACTTCGCCAGCATCACGCTCGAGTTCGAGGATGCCGAGGGCCGCACCGTGTTAGGCGAAGCCACGACCTCGTGGAGCTTCATCGGGGCTGGCCTGCGACTCTCGGCCGAGCTCCTGGGGCCGGAGTACTCGATGGCGTGGAATTCGTTGGACAGCGGGTTGACGGTGTTTTTCAGCCGCGAGGTGCGCGGGCGTGCCGGCGAAGATCTCGTGGAAAAGCAGAACGCCGAGATGGGGTTGATGCCGGTGGTCGCGGGCGAAGCTGCCGTCTATGGCTACGAGGCGGAGGATCGCCACTTCGTGCGCGCGTTCCTCGGAAAGGAAACGCCGCAGTTGACGTTCGACGATGGGCTGGATGTGGTGCGTATTCTCATGGCGGCGTACATGAGCGCGGAGCGCGGGAAAACGGTCGAGTTTCCGCCGCGCGGATTGGACACGTTTGTCCCGCGGGTGGCCGCAGGCGACTGGAAGCCGCACGAGTCTGGCATCCACGCTCATGAGGAAACGGACAGAGCACGGACAGAGCGGACAACGCACGGACAAAGAAACAAATAAAGCAGTTGGGCAACCCCCGCCGCGTGCATGAGCTTGTCTAACCGGAGGCCTTCGCCCCTTCTCCCTGTCCGTGTTTTGCCCGTTACGTCAGTGCTGTGTCCGTTTCCTCATAAGCGTAGATGCCAGCGGCCTGCCGCGAATCGTGCTAACTGAAATTCGGACGCGCCCTACTACAAACTCCAGCCCGATCGGTAGTCGGTCCGCACGAATTCCTCGGGGACCTTCGCGTTCGTCACCTCGCCCGTCTCCGGATTGAGATCGAGGGGTTGATTCATCCGGATCGCGAGATTGCCGAGCAGCACCATCTGCGTGAGCGGCCCGGCGTGGCCAGCGAAGTTGGACCCCGCGGGCGGACCGCCCTTGCACGCGCGAATCCATTCCTGATAGACGCCGGGGGTGCGCGGATATTTTTGCGGCGGTGGATGCGCCGTGAATTCGGCTTGGCGCTTTGGGTCGAGCAGGCGGACCGCCTCGCCGTAGCAATCGGCGAGCAGCTTGCCTTCGCTGCCGATCCAGAACTGCGACCCCACGTCGGCGTAGCCGGGCCAGTCGAATTCGGGCGCGAGCTCCACCGGACGCGCTTCGGTGAGTCCGCCATCATGCCAGACGACGCGCACCGGTCCACGCGTGCCGCGCGCGCCGAACTCGTACACGATGCGCGACAATTTCGGCGCCGTTTCCGGATACAGCTTCGTCGTCTCGGCTTCGATGTGCAGCGGGAAACCCAAGCCTAACGTCCAGAAGGCGGCGTCCATGGCGTGGGCGGCGATGTCGCCTAACGCACCGCAGCCGAAGTCCCACCACCCGCGCCAGGTGAACGGCGCGTACGCCGGATGGTAGGGACGCGCCGGTGCCGGCCCGAGCCACAGGTTCCAGTCGAGCCACGGCGGCACCTCGTACGCTTCGAGCGGGCGCTCCAGTCCCTGCGGCCAGATCGGCCGATCCGTCCAGTAGTGCACTTCGCGCACGACGCCGATTGCGCCCGCTTCGATCAGCTCGCGGATGAGTCGCGTCCCCGCGCCCGCGTGGCCTTGGTTGCCCATCTGCGTGGCGACCCTGGTGCGGGTGGCGGCATCCATCAGCGCCTGCACTTCGGAGAGCGTGTGCGCGAGCGGCTTCTGACAGAAGACGTGCTTGCCGTGCTTCATCGCGAGCATCGCGGCGGCGGCGTGCGAATGATCGGGAATCGTCACGGTCACCGCGTCGATGTTCTTGCCTTCCTTGTCGAGCATCTCGCGGTAGTCCCGATACTGTTTGGCTTTGGGAAAGCGCCGGAACGACGTTTCCGCGCTGTGGAGATCGACGTCGCAGAGGGCGTAGATGTTCTCGGTGCTCACGCCCTGCACGTCGCTCTCGCCTTTGCCGCCGACGCCGATGCACGCGATGTTGAGCGTGTCGCTGGGCGCGCGATAGCCGCGGCCCAAGACGTGGCGCGGCACGATGCTGAAGGCCGCTCCGGCGAGTGCGACGTCGCCCAGAAATTCGCGGCGGGAAACCGGATCGCCAGTCATCGGATCCATCGCGTTAGGCGGCCATGGCCGCGGCGGGTTTGGGTTCTTCCGTTTGTGCGCGCGGACGGAAGAGCAGCGCGAACAGCACGAAGATCACGGCCGCGCCGCACGCCGGCACGAGCCACACCGATCGCCAGTCGTGCATCCCGCCCGGGAGCCGGTACCTGTCCACGACGGGTCCCGAGAGGAGCGAGCCGATGAACAGCCCGAGGCCCTGCGTGATGAAGGCCAGGAAGCCCTGCGCGGCCGCGCGGATCGACACGTTCGCGCGCTGGTCGACGTAGATCTGGCCCGTCACGAAGAAGAAATCGTAGCACACGCCGTGGAGGATGATGCCGGCGTACAGCATCCACACGTTCACGGTCACGTTGCCGAACGCGAACAACAGGTAGCGCACCGCCCACGCCGCCATGCCTAACAGGAGAATCCGCTTCACGCCTAACCGAGACAGCGCCCACGGCAAGAGGAGCATGAAGCCGATCTCGAAGAACTGGCCCAACGTCATCTTGGCCGCGGCGTTCTGGAGGCCGATCTCGTTCAGGAACGGGTTGGTGAACGTGTAATAGAACTGGAGCGGGATGCACAGCAGGAACGAGCCGAGGATGAAAATCGCGAATGCGTTGTCCTTGAGCAGCGAGAGCGCGTCGAGGCCCAGCACATCGCGCACCGTGATCTGCTTGCCCGCGGCGTGGGGCGGCGTGTGCGGCAGCGCAAACGAGAAGACGCCCAACACGACCGATGCGCCCGCCGCCAATTGCAGCGGCACCGCCGTCGCCTCGAGCTTGAGCATGCCGACGATGAGCCCGGCCACGATCCACCCGATCGTGCCTAACACGCGAACGAGCGGAAACTCGCGCGTCGGATCCGTCATGTGGTCGAACGAAATCGAGTTGGTGAGCGCGAGTGTCGGCATGTAGCACAGCGCGTACACGATGAGCACGGCGTAGAACGCGCCGAATCCGTGCATCGTGGACGCGATCCAGAGCACCACGCCGCCCACGATGTGCAGCAGCGCCAGGATCTTCTCGGTGGCGAAGAACCGGTCGGCCACCATGCCGATGAAGAACGGCGAGATCATCGCCGCGATGGCGGTCGCGCCGTAGGCGAGTCCGACCTGAACGCCGTCGAACTTGAGCGACGTCCCCAAGTAGGTGCCCATGGTGACGAACCACGCGCCCCAGACGAAGTACTCGAGGAACATCATCGTCGAGAGCTTGACGCGAACCGCGCTCATGTCCGGTCTCCAGAAAATGGACGGCGCGCGAGAAGATACCGCGCGCACCGGACGCAGCAAGGTGAGGCGCCTCTACCGCCCGCTGGGGCTCGCGCGCATGGTTCGCATATGACGACACGCCTCTACTACTCCGATTCATACCTCACCGAGTTCGACGCGCGCGTGGTGGAACGCGCCGAGGACGGGCGCCGCGTGTACCTCGAGCGCACGGCCTTCTATCCGACGTCCGGCGGCCAGCCACACGACATGGGCACCTTGGGCGGCGCCGCGGTGCACGATGTGATCGATGAAGGCGAGCGCATCGCGCACGTGCTCGACGCGCCGATCACCAATGACACGGTGACGGGCCGCATCGATTGGCCGCGCCGATTCGATCACATGCAGCAGCATACCGGGCAGCATCTGTTGTCGGCGGTGGTGGCAGATCTTTTCGGTTGGGCAACGGTGAGCGTGCACTTCGGCGCCGATGAGTCGACACTCGACGTCGACGTGCCGACTGTCTCGCCCGACCAGGTCGCGCGGGCCGAGGGTCGCGCGAACGAGATCGTCTTCGAGAACCGGCCCGTGACGGTGTCGTACGAGGATGCGGCGCAGGCGTCGGGATTGCGCAAGCAGTCGGCGCGCGAAGGCACGCTTCGGATCGTGAGCATCGCCGACCTGGATCGCAGCGCGTGCGGCGGGACGCACGTGCGCGCGACGGGGGAGATCGGTCCGATCCTGATTGGTAAGGTCGACAAGGTGCGACAGTCGGCGCGGCTCGAATTCGTATGCGGCATGCGCTCCGTTGGGCGCGCGCGCGCCGATCACGATGCGCTGGCGCGGTTGGCGCAATCGTTGTCGGCGGCGCCCAACGAAGTCGCGGACCTGGTAGCGCGACAGAGCACGCGACTCAAGGACGCGGAGTCGCGGCTGCGAGCGCTCGAAACGGAGCTCGCGGCGCGCATCGCGCGCGAGCGATACGACACGGTGCAGGCCGACGATGCCGGCGTCCGGCGCGTGGTCGAGCGACGAGCCGCGGGCTCGCTCGATGCGCTGCGTCCGCTCGCGCTCGCCACGGCATCGTTGCCGCGAGCGGTATTCGTCGGCGCGGTGGACTCGCCGGCCGCTCTGCTCGTTGCGGCGTCCGACGATTCGGGGTTCGATGCAGGTCGCGCCATCAAGGCTGCGCTCGCCGATGCCGGAGGACGCGGCGGCGGCTCGCCGCGTCTGGCACAGGGTACGCTGCCGTCGCGCGAGGCGCTCGACCGCGCCCTGGCGTCGATCGGCGGAGTCCGTTAGGCGGCGGGGAGCGCCGCCGCTGGCACGTCCCGTGAAGGATGTTCGTGGCTCGCGTTCACTTTCTGCAGGAGGCAGCTATGAAAATCGGCATCATTGGCGCGGGGCACATCGGTGGGAACCTGGCGCGGCGGCTCACCGCCGTCGGACACGACGTTTCGATCGCGAACTCGCGCGGTCCCGAGACCCTGGGTGACATCGCATCGAAGACCGGTGCGAAACCGGTGAAGGTGGCCGACGCCGCGCGCGACAAGGACCTCGTGATCGTGACGATTCCGGAGAAGGGCGTGGAGTCGCTGCCGAAGGATCTGTTCGCATCGGCGAACAGGAGCACAGTGGTGGTGGACACCGGGAACTACTATCCGAAGCGCGACGGCAAGATCACGCCGATCGAGGACGGGGCGACGGAGAGCCGCTGGGTGTCGGAGCAGTTGGGGCGGCCGGTGGTGAAGGCGTTCAACACGATCTACGCGCGCAACATCGTGGATCGCCCTCGTCCGAAGGGCGACGACAAGCGGCTCGCGTTGCCAGTGGCCGGCGACGACGCGCACGCGAAGGAGGTCGTGATGCAGGTGATCGACCAGATCGGATTCGACAGCGTGGATGCCGGGGGGCTCGACGATTCGTGGCGGCAGCAGCCGGGGACGCCGGTGTACGGCGCGGAGCTGGATGCATCCGGCGTGCAGCGCGCGTTGGCTGACGCGAAGCACGACCGCCCGAAAGAGTTCCGCGCCTAACGGGAACGGTTGCGTAGAAGTCGCGGCGCCTCCCGAGAGAGGCGCCGCGCTCCCGGTCTCGGGTCCTACTCCGATCGCAGCGCGACTAGCGGGTCGACGCGCGCGGCGCGGCGCGCCGGGAGATAGGCTGCCAGCAGCACGACGCCGACGAGCACGACCACGACCGCGCCTAACGTGATCGGATCGGTCGCACTCACCAGATAGAGCTGCGCCCGCAACATCCGCGTCCCCGCCCAGGCGAGCAGCAGACCGATCGCCAGCCCGACGGCCCCCATGCGCGCGGCTTGACCGACCACGAGCGCACGAATGGTCTTGTCGGACGCGCCGAGCGCCATGCGGACGCCGATCTCGTGCGTGCGTCCGCGGACCAGCGTGGCGAGCAGCGCGAACACGCCCAACGCGGCCAGCAGGAGCACCGTGCCCGCGAGGATGCCTAACGTTATCGCCAGGGCGCGCGCGCGCGCCGTTTGCGCCGACAGGAGCGCGGCGCCGGTTTCCACCTTGCGGATTCCGGCGTCCGGGTCGATGCCGCGTACGATCCTGGCGAGCGCCGGCAGGATGCCACGCGGATCGCCGAGCGTCCGCACGGTGAGCCAGACGCCGCCCTCGTAGGCGCCGCCCGATGTCGAGACGTAGACCGCCGGACGAGGCTGTGCCGTTAGGCCGCGGAAGCGCGTGTCGGCCGCGACGCCGACCACGGTGTACCATACCCGATGCGCGTTCGAGAGTCCGAGACTCACGCGTTGTCCGATCGGGTCCCGGCCCGGCCACGCCGCGCGCGCCAACCCTTCGCTGACCACGGCGACGGGCGCTCCGTTAGGCGTGTCCTCACGCCCAAAGAACCGCCCGCGCTCGAGCCGCATGCCGAGCGCCTGGAAGTACCCTGGCGCCGCGACGTCCCAATCGACCATCGGATTGCGCGACGCCGCATCGGGCGGCTGGCCATCGGCCAGATAGTGCGCGGTGAGGCCGACATCCGAGAACGGCTCTACAGCGGTCGTTGTGACGCCGACGATGCCTGGCGTGGCAGCGAGTTGCCGCACGGATTCCGTGACCAATGTGCGGAATCGCACGCCATAGCGTGCCATCGCGGCGGTATCGGCCGTCGGCGCCACCATGAGCTCCAAGCCCGCGATGAGCTGCTGCCGCGGCGCGAAGCCGAGGTCGATGTCGTCGATGTGCGCGAGACTTCGCGCGACCAGTCCGGCACCCACGAGGATCACGACCGCGAGCGCCACCTGCACCACGACCACGGTTCGCCGCAACCGGCCGGTGCGCCGATCGGCCGACACGCGAACGCCGCTCGATCGCAATTCGCGCTCGAGATGCGGCACCGCAATCGACAGCGCGGGCGTGAGGCCAAACATCAGCACGGCGAGCGCGGTCACACCGATCGCGAACGCCACAACGGCAGCGCTGAAATGGACCTGGTCGAGCCGCGGCCAATCTGCGGGCGCGAGTCCGACGCCGAGCCGCAGCAACGCCGCGCCGAGCGCGGCGCCGAGCACGCCGCCTAACGCAGCGAGCGTCGCGCTCTCGGTGAGGAGCTGGGCGACGATGCGTCCGCGCGACGCGCCGATGGCAGCCCGGACCGCAAGCTCCGGCGTACGTTCCACTCCACGCGCGAGGAGCAATCCCGCCACGTTTACGCATGCGACGCACAGCACGAGCAGCACCGCGGCCGCCACGACGACCAGCACCGCGCGCGTTTTGCCGGTCACTGCCTCGGCGAAGGGAACGATGGCCACGACGCGATTCGACGCGGCCCCCATGGAGGGTGACACGTACGTCCGCGCCACGGCGGTGAATTGCGCGAGTGCTTGGTCCGTCGTCGCGCCCGGACGGAGCCGGGCCACGAGGCTGAAGTACCCGCCGGCTGGCGCGCGGTCGCCTCCGTACGGCCTTTCCATCTGGTCGAGAGAAACCCAGGCCTCGGTTCCTTGCGGGTAGTCGAAACCCGGGGGCGCGACGCCGAGGACGCGAGCTTTCATGCCCAGCACGTCGAGAATGCGACCGACAATCTGTGAGTCAGCGCCGAACGTCGTTCGCCAGGCGCCGAAACTCAGCACGACGGGCGGCTCGGAGCCGGCGCTGTCATCGGACGGGCGCATGAGTCTGCCTAACGCAGGGCGCGCGCCCAGCACCTCGAAGAGCTCGCCGCCGACAGCGGTGGTGGCGAGTCCAAACCGGCGATCTCCGTATCGGGCTGCGAATGGCGTCGCGCCGGCCGAGAACACGCGCGCAAGCGCCGCGAACGCCGGCGCCCGGTCGCGCAGCGAGTCTAGGAAGCCGTTCGTCAGGGCAACCTCGCCCACGGACGCGGGCTTCGACGCATCGTGCATCCGCAGCGCGACGAGCGCGTCCTGGTCGCGCACCGGCAGTGGCGCCAGGAGGACCGCGTGCACGATGCCGAAGGCGGCGACCGTCACGCCGATGGCGAGCGTCAGGGTGAGCACGATGCCAACCGCCAGCGCCGGGCGCCTGCCTAACGTGCGCATCGCGAGCCTGATGTCTGCCCGCAGCGCGTCACCCCACCACGGGAGCCCGCCGCGGGCAGCGGAGCGGCGACTCGAGGAATTGCCTAACGATCGCTGAGTATCGGGGACATGCTGCACGGGTCACCTCCGTCGGCCGTCCGACACGCGGATCACCGACGGATATGTCTCCAGCTAACGCAGCCGTCAAGACAGCGTACGGCTCAGAACGTCAGCGCGTGCAGGTACTCGTAGCTGGCCTTGGCGTCGGCGATCGGCGACGGCGGCTCATCATGTTCGACGAACGTATACTCGATGCCGGCTTGCTTGGTGTGCCGAAAGATGTCGCGCCAGTCGACGGTGCCCTGCCCCACGTCGACCATCTTCCCATCCTTCGTGATGTCCTTCGCATGCACCATGGGGAATCGCCCCGGCTGGCGCGCGAAGTACGCGAGCGGGTCCTGCCCGCCCTTCACGATCCAGAAGATGTCGAGCTCCATCTTCACGAGCTTGGGGTCGCTCTCGGCGAGCAGGATGTCGTAGCCTGACGTGTCGCCAACCCGCGCGAATTCGAAGTCGTGATTGTGGTACGCGAAGCCGATGCCGTGCGCCTTCGCCGCCTCGGCCGCCGCCATCATCTCGTGGGCGGCTTTGCTGTACCCGACCATTGTTCGCTCGGACTCATCGATCCACGGATTCACGATGTAGGTCTGGCCGAGCGTCGCCGCATCGTCGAGCGTACGAGCCCAATTGCCGCGGATGTCCTGCATGCTGATATGCGACGAGCTCGCACGAAGACCGTGCCGATCGAGGATCTGGCGCATCTCCTTCGCGGTTTTGTTGTGCAGACCCGCCAGCTCCACTTCCCGATAGCCGATCGCGGCGACCGCGGAGATCGTGCCCTCGACGTCCTGGTCCATGAGGTTCCGCACGGTGTACAGCTGCAGGCCGAGATGGCCTAACTGCGCATCGACCGCGCGGGCGCGCCGGGCGGCGTGCGCCAGCGCGGGGGAGCCAAACAAAGCGCCGGCGGCAAGCATGCCACCGGCGCTTCGCAAGAATTCACGACGACCGGAATCCACGACGCGGCTATCGACGCAGGCGAGCCAGCAGCCGCAGAATCTCCAGATAGAGCCACACCAGCGTCATGAGCAGCGCGAACCCGCCGTACCACTCCATGTACTTCGGGGCGCCCACCTGCGCGCCGCGCTCGATGAGGTCGAAGTCGAGGATCAGGTTGAGCGCCGCGACGCCCGCGAACACCACGCTCAAGCCGATTCCTAACGGAGTCGAGCTCCACAGGATGGGCATCGAGACATGGAACAGACGGAGCACCAGCGTCAACACGTAGAACAGCATGATGCCGATGGTCGCCGAAATGACGATACGGCGGAACATCGGCGTGGCGCGAATGAGGCCGGTCTGGTACGCGAGCAGCATGCCTAACGCAACCGTGCACGTGAGGCCGACGGCCTGCAGCGCGATGCCGTGGTACGCGGTGGCATACATCGCCGAGATGGCGCCCAGCGCCAGGCCCTCGAGCACCGCGTATAACGGCGCGGTAAACGGCGACGTCTGCGGCTTGAACATCGTGATGAGCGCCACGATCAGTCCGCCGAACACACCGACCATCACCGCCGGTCCGACAACGGCCGGATTGGACACGGTGGCCGTCCACACCCAACCGGCCGAGAAAATGGTGAGCGCCACGAGCAAGAGCGCCTTGAGCGCCGTGCCCGAAACCGTCATCCGCTCGGCGCTGGCGCCGGCGATGGCGTTCCGGAAAACAGATTCTCGCAACGCGGGGTTCGTGCGTGCCATGGAAATCTCTTTGCGTAAGGGAAAGGGCCCAATGCCGGCGAGCGAAACGCGCGCGCCAATGATTGGACGTTACTAGTACACCGTAAAGTTACACAAGATTCGGCCGAGCGGCGTGAGACATCTGGGAGGAGGGAAGCGCTCGCTGACGCTCGCTTGGGGAAGCGCTGCACTTGGGGAAATGGGGAAGCGGCGGGCGACGCCGCCTTGGGGAGAGGAAGGACATCAGCATCCGTGGATGGAGAGTACCGAACGCCGTGAATGAGGGAAGGGCTGGCGCTTGGGCACCCAGGCGAGCGTCAACGAGCGCTTCCCGCTTCCCCTTTGCCTACAGGTCGGAACATGAGGTCGAACGACAACCACAGATCGCGGGAGAACGGAAAGAATAGCAGCGGCATCACGATCGCGAGCACCACCGCAAGAATCCACACGGCGTTCCACGGTACGACTGGCCAGAGCGCGACGATGACCACCACCGCGATTCCCACCGACACGAACTCGGCCGCGACGAGGTTGAACATGTAGGCGCCGAGCCAGTAGTCCTCGGACTCGCCGCGCTCGAACGCGAGATCGCACGTCGGGCAGGCGTGCTTGAACTTGAACCAGGAGCGCCTGATGCCGCGTCCGCCGCATCGCGGGCAGCGTAGAACGAGGGCGCGTCCGATCAGCGTGGCGCGCGAGGGCAGCGGCCAGTCGACTCGTTTGTCAGAGGTCACCTACGCAATGTCGCCGCGATCGCCCTCGTCGCCAGTGCCGGAACCGGGCTCCTGCCCCCCTTCGGAGCCCGGAATTCCGGACTCCTGAACCCATCCTGTGGGCCGCTTGGACCACACCGAGCCGTCGTCGCAGATGACGAGCACGTCGTTCTCGCGGCGCATGGCCGAGATGGGGTGCCGCACGCGCGTGCTGTGTGTGGGCAGACCGGGCTGGCGGTCGGGATGCGGCATGCTGTCGGAGAGCGCTTCCTCGATGTCGTATTCGCGGCCGCCGGACGTGCGCGGCGCATCGGCGAGCCCGTGCGGGGGCGGCGCGGGAACTTCGCGTTCGACCTCCGCCGGCCATCCGCCTAACGGAGCAGGTTCGGCGGGGGACGGGTGCGCGGCCGGCGGGGGTGACGCAGGCGCGGCCTCCGCCGGCGCGGCGGGAGGATAGTACGGCTCCTCGGCCGGCTCGTCGACGGGCGGCGCATCGGCCAGCGGTGCTTCGCCTAACGGAACCGGGCGGTCGCGCAGCCGCGGATAGTTGTGCACGTAGTCCCAGACCTTCGACAACACGCTCACCGCCTCCGAATGCTCTTCGTCCAGCCGGCGGCCGAACTCGGCGTACGCGGCGTCGAGCGCGCGGGAAATGTCGTCGGCCTGCTTGCGGCGCAGCTCCGATTCACGACTCGCCGCATCGCGCTCCGTGCACGCCAGCGCGTATTGCTCGCGCAACGTGCTCACGTACGACCTGAGGGTCTGCTGCGTTTCCGCACTCTGGTGCCGTTCTTTCGACAGCTCGGACTCGAGGCGGATCCGCTCGTCCTCGAGCAGCGTCACGCGGCGGGCGAGGTCGGCGCGCACATCGGCCGATTCCGCGCGCTCCGTGTGCAGGTCTTCGGCAGTTCGCTCGAGCAACGCGCGGGTAGCGCCGAGGTCTGCCTCGAGACGCGACGTGATGCGCGCCGCGCTCTCGCGCGCGGCCGCGAGCTCGGCGCGCAGGCCGAGAGCGCTTTCCTGCGCGGCGGTGAGCTCGGCCGCGCTCGCGGTGCGCCGTGCGGCCGCGTCCTGCCGCTCGGTCTCGAGCGCCATGCTCACGCGAAGCTCGGTTTCGCGGGCAGCCGAGCGCGTCGAGTCGACCGAATGTTGCAGCTCGGCGACCGTGCGGCGCGCCTGGTCCAGGTCTCCGCCTAACGTAATGCGCTCGCGGCGCACGAGGCCGAGCTCGCGGAGCTCGTCGTCCTGGTGGCGGATGCGGTCGGCGTGTTCCTTGATGGTATTCTTGAGGCGGTCGATGGCCGCCTCGCGGCGACGCAGCTGCACGACGTGCTCGCGCCGCGTCACGCGGCGCTGCCGCCTAACAAGCAGGGTGGCGACCAGCGCGCCGACGGCGGCGCCGATCACCAACCACACAATCACCCACTGGGTTGGCAAACCCACGAGATCGAACCTCGGCATCGAAGCGATTGCGGCCTACACCGGCCGCTGCGCGACATCGCGCATGAGCCTTCCGAACCAGTCGCGGCCCCGGGAATCATAATTCGGCATTCCCGAACCGCCGAAGCAAGGCCGCGGCTGGCTCCGGTGCAAGGGACGCGCCTGCATCGGCACGTGACGAGGAACATCCAAGCGATTGACGGTCAACTGGTTAACTTGTCTCGCGAAGTGCCGTTGCGCGAGCACATCACCAATCGGCCCGGGTGGATGTCGCCTTTGCGCCACGCGATCCCCCGCCCACCTGTCCCGTCACCATCGCGCGTTGCAGCGCATCGAGCATCTGGCGGGCTTGTGACTCCGAGATTTCAGGAGCCGACTGCCCGCCCTCTGGATTCCCGAAGCCCGAGCCCTGCGACGCGCCCGCGCCAGTTCGCGGCGCGCCGGCGTAACCGGACTTGGTGAGGTTGCCGCCGCCCCAGTCTGCCTTGCGGTGCGGGCCCCCGCCAAATCGGGTCTGCTCGTCGGCGAGCCGACGCTGCGCGAGCTCGAGATTCCATTTCGCATCGACGTCGCGCGGCGCCATGACCAAAGCCTCGGTATACGCGTTGATGGCGGCGTGGAGCATGGGTCGCTTGTCCGGCTCTTCATCGGCCACGTGCATGTAGGCGTCGCCGAGGTTGAAGAGCGCGCGTCGTCTCACGTCGGGCGGGCCGCCCAAGGCGAGGCGGTAATTGGTGACCGCTTGGTCGAACTGCGCCAGGCGGTAGAGCGTGTTGCCGATGTCGTAGGACAAGAGCGCCGCGGCATCGGGGTCGTTCGAGCGACGGGCGTCGCGGACGAGGGCGCGGAGCTCGTCGAGCGCCTCGCGATAGTGGCCGGCCTCGTAGAGCGACACCGCGCGCGCGGCGCGGCGCGTGTCGACCCGCGGCTGCGCGCCTAACGCAGCGGAGAGGCCCGCGGCGACGAGCACGAGGGCGGCGGCGCGGGCGGCGGTCGTCCGGCTCGCCGCGGCGCGGCCCGACGCGCGCGCCGATGGCGCGCGCAGCAGGGACTCGAGCACGAGCGCGAGCAGCGCGAGGGCGACCGGCCACCCCAAGCGGTCGGTGAATGCGGCGCGCTCGCGGGACGCGGTGCGCGCGGTGCCTAACTGACGGATCGCGGCAATCACGGGTGCGGCGGCGGCGGGACCTGTCCAGCGGACGGATCGGCCACCGGCGATCGCGGCGGCGGCGGCGAGGTCCGACTCGTCGAGGCGCGACACCACGGTTTGCCCGCGCCAGTCGCGGTGCGGGCGCGAATCCGAGGGCGTCTCCGGAACCGTGGCGCCGGCGGCCGAGCCGACGCCGACGGCATACAGATGAATGCCCGCCTTGGCGAGCACCTGTGCGCCGTCGCGCATCGAACCCTGCGTCGCCTCGCCGTCCGTTAGGAGTACGACGGTGTGCGACCCGGCACCGCCGTCGCGCGCAAACGTTGTCGCGGCGAGGTCGAGCGCGCCCTCGATGTCCGTGGCCGGATCGGGGATGTCCTCCGTGCTGACGGCATCGATGAAGCGCGCGAAGATGCCGTGATCGGTGGTCAGCGGCAGCTGCAGGAACGCGTTGCCGCCGAACACCTCGAGGCCGACGCGATCGTGCGGCAGCGAATCGGCGATAGCGCGTGCCGCGGCCTTTGCCTGGGCGAGCCGCGACGGGTAGGCGTCGGCGGCGTTCATCGATCGCGACAGGTCGAGCACGAACAAGACATCGCGCGACGAGCGTTCGACGGCCGCGCGCGATTCGCCCCACTGAGGCCGAGCGAGCGCCACGACGATGAGCGCCAACGCGGCCAAAATGAGTGAGTCGGCCGCGATGCGCCGGCCGCGCGGCGGCATGGCCGACGTGCGCGCGACGAGCGATGCCTCGCCGTAGCGCGCGCGGTCGGTGCGACGGCGGCGCTCGCGCCGCACGAGCGCGAAGATGCCTAACGGCAGCAGCGGCACGAGCACCGCGAGCCAGAGCGGGGCGTCGAAGCGCATGGTCAGGGCACTGTCCGGAGCCACGTGGTGCGCAGGCCGAGCTCGAGCGACAAGACCAGCAGCGCGGGCACCAGGAACCAGCCTGCGTGCTCGTTCCAGGTGAGCACTTCGCGCTCCTCGAGCGTGGTTTTTTCAACGCGATCGATCTGGCGCACGATGTCGGCGAGGGCGCGCTCGTCGGTGGCACGGTAATACGTCCCGCCGGACGTCGCCGCGACCGAGCGCAGCAACTGCTCGTCGCGCGCGCTCAGGACGGCGGGTTCCTCGCCGTACGCGAGCTCGCGCCGCTGATACTGTTGACCCATACCGCGCACCCACGCGTCGCTGGGCAGACGCGAGCCTGGGCGCGCACTCATGCCGATCACGTACACACGTACGCCGATGGCGCGCGCGATGCGCGCCGCGACGAGCGGATCGGGCGTGCCGGTGTTGTTGCCTCCGTCCGTGATGAGCACGATCACGCCGCTGTTGCGCGGCAGATCCTTGAGATGGTTCTCGGCCATCGCGAGCGCGGTGCCGATGGCAGTGCCGTCCGGCAGCAGACCGATGTCCACGCGGCCGAGGAGCTCCGTTAGGACATCGTGATCGTCGGTGAGCGGCGCCTGCGTGAACGGGCGGCTGGCGAAGATGACGAGACCCATGAAGTCGCCGCGGCGCTGATCGATGAAGCGCGTGAGGACGCGCTTGGCGGCCGTGATGCGGTTATCGGGCGCGAAGTCGAGCGCTTTCATCGAGCTCGAGATGTCGAGCGCGATGACGATGTTGCGGCCTTTGGTGGACACGTCGCGGACGTCGCCGGGCGAGCGCGGCCGGGCGAGCGCGACGACGAGCGCGAGCAGGCCCAAGGCGCGCAGCGCGACGGGCCACCAGAGCGCGCGCTCGCGGCGCGAGCGCGGCGCGGCATCGAGGAGCGTGAGCGCCGGGAGTCCGAGTGCGGCGGCGGGGGGTCGGCGTCGGCGCGGCCAGGCGAACCAGAGGTACGCGGGCACGAGCGCCACGAGCGCGAACGCCCAGGGATCAGCGAAGTGCATCTGGTGCTCCGGTGCCTGTAGCGACGAGCTCCTCCGTCCCCGCATCGTGCCACGACTCGAGCACGTCGGCCGCGCGCGCGGCGAACGCGCGGGCGACGTAGGCGTCGGGCCGGAGTCGCGCGAACTTGACGAGGTCGGCTTCGCCTAACAGTGCACCAGCGGCACGGGCGTGGCCGGCGAGCGATATTGGCATCGTGCGGAGCAGCTCCGGCGTGGTGCGATGGACGGCCGGGATGTGGTACGCGGCCTCGAGGTAGCGGCGGAGCGTGTCGGTGACCTCATCGTAGAAGCGGGCGACGTCGCGGGCCGCGAGGTCCGATTCGCCGAGCGCGCGGAGCCTGGCCCGCGCCGCCTCGTATGCGCCTAACGGAAGGTCGGCCGGCGCGGCCCGTATCGCGATGCGTGGGCGCGGCCGCGCGCGTAAGGCGATGGCCGCAGCCGCGGCCACCAGCAGCGCCGCGACCAGCACGAGCCACCAGCGCGACGCCGAGCCCGTCGAGCCGCCTAACGAAGCGATGGGGCGGATGTCGCGCATGGCGACCGCGGTGTCGGGCAGCGTTGCGTCGACCGTGACGAGCACCGCCCCGCTCACCACGGAATCGGGCACCTCGGCGCCCGCGCGGCGATACGGCAGCGCGAACGCCGGGCTCGTGAGGCTCCCCGTCTGGAAGAACGCGATGCGCGCGCGGTAGCGGTGTGCACCGTCGGCGGCGCGCGGCAGGGTGTCCATCCCCAGGAGACGGACGCTGTTCGGCAGCGAGTCGCGCGGATGCGGATCGCCGGCGATCGACGCGCCATCGGGGAGCGTCGCGCGCAGGTCGATGGTCACGGTATCGCCAACCGTGACGGTGCCGCCGCCCGAGGCCTCGAGGTGCTGCGCGCACACGGCGCGCGGCGCGAGCGCGACGGTCAGCGCGGCGACGCAGGCGCACGCGAGTCGCCCGCGCATGTCAGTGCCGCATGCGGCGCTCGCGCCGCCGGAAGAAGCCTAACAACGGAGCGACGTAGCCCTCGGCCGTGCGCAGCCGGATCAGGTCGGCGCCGGCGGTGCGCAACCGACGGGCGACGGCCGCGTCGCGTGCGGCCGCGGCGCGGCCGAACGCGTCGCGGACGTCGCCGCGCGCGCTGTCCACCCACCGC
>DASVAC010000212.1:0-11220 GCA_036376535.1 Gemmatimonadaceae bacterium
TGCTCGATGGTCGCGCGACCCACTTTCACATCGGCGGTGATGATGCCGTCCACGCCGCCCAACGCCGTGAACACGGCGTGGGCGGCGTGGACGGAGAGCATGCCCTCGATGGCGACCGACGTCGTGATGCGCACGCCGCAAGGTACAGTCGGACAAAGCGCGGACACAGCCAGACAAGACGGACGCCCGGCCGCGATGGATGTCGCCTCGCCACCGAGCGATCCGCGCTTTGTCCGGCTTCGTCCTCGCCTTGTCCGCCTTTGACAGCGCGGTGCCGCGTGACGAAGTTCCGGTGTCCTCGCCACATTCTCGACGCATGACTCAGATCGCATTCCTCGGCTTGGGCGCCATCGGCGCACCAATGGCCCGACACCTCGCCCAACCGCCGTTCGAGCTCACGGTTTGGAATCGCACGCGCGCTCGAGCCGACGATTTCGCGCGCACTACCGCGGCGCGCACCGCGGCCACACCGCGCGACGCCGCGCGCGGCGCGGCGTTCGTGATCACGTGTCTGCCCACGTCGCGCGAAGTGGAATCGCTGCTCGACGGCGACACCGGCCTGCTCGCCGGCCTGGAACGCGGCAGCATGCTCATCGACTGCACGTCTGGCGACCCGGCGACATCGCGCCGCATTGCCCAACGGTTAGGCGAACGCGGCGTCGCCTTCATCGATGCGCCGGTGAGCGGCGGTACCATCGGCGCCGAGCGCGGCACGTTGACGGTGATGTGCGGCGGCGATGCGGCGGCGTTCGAGCGCGCGCGCCCCGTGATCGGTGCGTTCGGCGAGAAGCTGGTGCACTGCGGTCCCGTCGGCGCAGGCCACGCGCTCAAGTCGGTGAACAACGCGTTGCTCGCGGTGCACGTGTGGGCCACCGGCGAAGGTCTGGCGGCGCTGGCCAAGGCGGGTGTGTCGCCGGCCGTCGCGCTGGATGTCATCAACGCCTCGAGCGGCCGCAGCAACACATCGCAGAACCTGTTTCCCGAGCGTGTGCTCACGCGCGCGTTCCCGCGCACGTTCCGGTTGGCGCTGCTGGACAAAGACGTGGGCATCGCCGCGGGCGTCGCGCGCGAGCAGCGCGTCCCGTCGCCGCTGTTGCAGCTCACGAGCGAGCTGTTCCGAGCGGCGCACGCATCGTTAGGCGAAGAGGCCGACCACGTGGAGGCCGTGCGCGTGATCGAGCAGTGGGCCGGAGTGGAGATCGCGTGACCACGGCACCCGTCTCCCTCGACGCGCGCGTCCAGTCGACCGACGCGATTCGCCAACACTTCCCGGCGCTCGAGCGGCGCCAGGGCGGCCGCTGGGTGGCGTACTTCGATGGACCCGGCGGCACACAGGTCCCGCGTGTGGTCACGGACGCGATCACCGAATATCTGCTCGACCACAACGCGAACACGCACTGGGCGTATCCCACGAGCATCGAGACCGATGCCGCGCTCGCACGCGCGCGCCGCGCCATCGCCGATTTTCTCAACGCGCGCGACGACGAGATCGCGTTCGGGCAGAACATGACGTCGCTCACGTTCCACGTTGCGCGCGGCATCGGCCGGCGCCTGAGCGTGGGCGACGAAATCGTCGTCACCGAGCTCGATCACCACGCCAACATCGCGCCCTGGCGCGCGCTCGCGGCCGAGCGGGGCGTCACGGTGCGCATGGTGCGCATGCACCCGGACACGGGGCAGCTCGACTGGGACGACCTCGAGCGCTCGATCGGCAACCGCACGCGCGTGGTGGCGATCGGCGCTGCGTCCAATGCGTTAGGCACGATCAACGATGTCGCGCGGGCCACGGAGCTCGCTCACGCGGCGGGCGCGATCGCGTTCGTCGACGCGGTCCACTATGCGCCGCACCAGCTGGTCGACGCCCGCGCCATCGGCTGCGATTTCCTCGCGTGCTCGGCGTACAAATTTTATGGGCCGCACGTGGGCGTGTTGTACGGGACGAGCGAGCGGATTCTGGAACTGGATGTGCCGCGGCTCGAGCCGGCGCCGGACACCGCACCGGAACGGCTCGAGACCGGCACGCAGAATCACGAAGGCATCGTCGGCGCCGCTGCCGCCGTTGATTTCCTCGCATCGCTCGGCGCCGGCGACACGCGACGCGCGCGCCTTGCGTCGGCGTTCGAGGCGCTGCACGCGCGCGGCTCTGCGTTAGTCACGAGTATGTGGAATGGCCTCACGGCGATTCCCGGCGTGCGCGTGTTCGGCCCGCCGCCGTCGTCGCCGCGCACACCCACGATCTCGTTCGTCGTCGCGGGCCGTTCCTCAACCGACATCGCGCGCCAGCTCGCCGACCGCGCGCTCTATGCATCCAACGGAGACTTTTACGCGGCCACGGTGATCGAGCGCATCGGCATGGCGCCCGACGGCGTCGTGCGGGCGGGATGCGCGTGCTATACGACGCAGGATGAGGTGGACCGGCTGGTCGCGGCGGTGAGGGAGATTGCAAAGAAATAGGGAAGAGGGAAGCGGCGCCTTTGGCGCCTGAGGGAAGAGGGAAGTGGGCGCCCTCTTCCCCCTTCCCACAGGCGGCGCCAGCCGCCGCTTCCCTCAGCGTAGCGCTTCCCGATTTCCGAACGGCTTCTTTCTCGAGACCGTCGTTCTCTCCATCGCCGGCAGATACGCCTCGTACAACGATCCCGGATTCCACAACGTCCAGCTGTCGTAGCCCGCGTCGTACACCGCGCGCTTCTGCTCCTCCACCTCGTGCGCGCCGTAGCGCGGCTTGCCTAACGTGAACGCCTGCAGCCAGGGCCGCACGTGCGACGTCGATACGATCTGGAGCTTCAGGTCGCGCTCGTGCGCGCGGCTCGTCGCGTCGTAGATCACCTGGTACGGATTCGCGTTGGGCACCGCGAGGCCGAATGCGCCGTGCGGATAGAGCGAGGGATACACCATCGGCAGCAGCACATCCGCGCGCGGCGACAACGGCTCCCACTGCTGCCCCACCTCGAGCGCGCCCGGCACCGTCGTCACCAGGCCGAAGATGTCGGCCGTGCACAGCGCGCCCAGCTTGCGCACGCGCGGACACGCCGTCTCCAGAAAATGCGCCAGCGCCTGCGGCTTCGTCATGCCGCGCGCATCGCGGAACACCTGCGGCGGCAGGCTCGGGTACGGCTCCGGAAAGCGGATGTAGTCGAATTGCACTTCGGCGAAGCCTAACCGGGCCATGTCCTCGGCGACGCGGATGTCGTACTCCCAGATCGTCGTATCGTACGGGTCCACCCACGTCAGGCCCTTCTTGTCGCGCCAGGGCTGTCCGTTAGGCTGGTGGATCACGTGGTCCGGATTCAGCCGCGCCGCCACCGAATCCTTGAACACCACCAGACGTGCGATCGGCCGGATCCCGTGCGCCTTGAGCGTGTCCATCAACTCCGCGAGGTGCGGAATGCGTCCGCCATGACCGGCGTTGCGCTCGACCAACGGATCCTGCGAGTCGTAGTTGAGCCCGAACTCGTCCTTCATGTCGATCACGAGCGCGTTGATCTCCGTCGAATCGGCGATCGCGATCAACTGCCGCATCCGACGCGGACTCTGCGATGCCCACCGGTTCACATACAACGCGCGCACGATCGTCGTATCGTCGAGCGACGTGGGACGCACCGCGGCCGCCGGTGCCGCCGGCGCCTGCGCGTCGAGCGTTGGGCACAGCGCAGCCGCTCCGCACACGGCCGACACGGCGACGAACCACAAAGTTTTGCGCATGGATGATCGGTGCTCCGCACGATCGAAATGGAGGGACGTACCCGCGCTGCCGTGCAGCGCTCGCACAATGTACGACGCTCGGCCCGGTCCCGTCACACACTATATTTCCATTACACCGCATGACCGTACCGCTCCGCCGCATCCGCCGCCTCCGTCCGTCCGCTGTCGCACTCGCGTGTGCCATCGTGGCCGCGTGTCATCCGTCGCCGCCCGGACCGCCCGCCGCGGATTTTCTCCTCTTCACCGCCGACTCCACCTTCTGGGTCCACTCCGGCCCGCAAGGTGTTCACGCGCGCGGGTCGCCCATCCAGCTCGCACGCTACGGGGGCAAGTTCTTCGAGGTCTACGTCGCCGACGATGACCGGTCGTATACCGACGCCGAGATCGTCGGCCAGCAGGTGTGGCGACGCGACATCGTGAGCGGCGATTCGTCGCCCGTGTTCCGCGACACGACCATCGAGGGCATCGAGCATTGGTACACGCGCACGCATCCGCATGACCGCCCGCGCGATCCCGACGACGACTCGGACGACAACGACCCCCACGTGTCCGCGACCAGCGAGCTCGACCTGCTCGACCAGTTCGGACCGTACGTGTCGTACGAGTATCGCGCCGATCTCACGTTGGATGCCGGCGACGAGTGGCACGTCGCGCGACGCGGCGTGCTCGATCTGCGCGGCGCGCGAGACGTGAGCGTGTACGACCTCTTCGGCGACACGACGGCGCAAACGCTCATCGCCAAGGGACGTACGCTCTTCGGCCAGGCGCTCGATTCAGTCCTGGTGTCGCACGACACGCGCGCGCGCCAGGCCGCGGAGGCCATCGGCGACTTTGCGTTCGACAGCGGCAGCTACAACCTCATTCAACGCCGCGGGAAGCCGGCGGTCGAGTTCGTGTCACCCGGTCGAGGCGCCCGCGGCGGCGGTCTTACGCTGCCGCTCCCGCCGATTCCGGCAGGCTCGCCATCGTGGTGGAGTGTGAAAGACGCCGGTCTTCCGGACAGCAGCGACTCTGCCACGCAGACGTGGCGGAGCGGCGGCCTACAAGTCGTCACCCGGTCGGCCGCGGGTGGCGACTCCGCGCGCGTCGAGCTCGTGGACAGCGCCAAGCACGTATGGAGTGTCGGTGAAGTCGCGGGACCCGTGCAGCGTCTCTACTGGCTGAACAAGTCGTCTACCGACACCACAACTTTACGGGCGCTCGCCCGCGCATTCGATGAAGCTGCCCTCTACTCCGATGAGGCCAGAACCGCAATGACCAACGTTCCGCCCGGATCCGACGCCGCTCGGACTGCTCATTTTGCCTCCCGCGACGGCCGTCCCGTGCGCGCGTCGCAACACGAGACGTCCGAAATCATGATGCCCCAGCACGCCAACGTGCTCGGGCACGTGTTCGGGGGAGTCATTCTGTCCATGATGGACAAGACCGCAGCCGTGGCTGCGATTCGCCACGCGCGCGGGAATTGCGTAACCGTGTCCGTCGATCGCGTCGATTTCCGGGAGCCCATTCACGTGGGCGACTTGGTGGTGATGCACGCCAGCGTGAACTACGCCGGACGAACATCAATGGAAGTCGGCGTGCGAGTCGAAGCGGAGAATCTGATTTCGGGCGTGCGCCGGCACACGAACTCGTGCTACGTCACGTTCGTGGCGATCGACCGAAACGGCCGGCCGGTCGAAGTACCGCAGGTGATTCCCGAAACCGATGTCGAACGCCGCCGGTATGCAGCAGCCGTCGAGCGCCGTCGCCGCCGACTCGAGGAACGTGCCGCGGAAGAAAATGGCCGCGGAAGTGTGAGCGGATAACAGTCCGGCAGCGACGCGTGGCTTCGCGCCGGAAGGAGACGGTGTCATGGCGCATCGAGTGTTCGCGGTCGCGGTATGCGTGGGAATGATCGTACTGTCGGTGGGATGCGAGCGCGGCCAGGCGAGTCCGGTGAGCGCGGCGACGAAAGCTCGTCCGCACTCGCGCTTCACGGGCCCGGCCGACAGCATGCAGATGGTGGCGATCAAGCACAGCATCGATTCGGTGACGGCCGACCTGGACAGCATGTCGTCGGCCACCGGCGATGCCCAACGACACATGCTGCCCGCGCACGAGGAGCTGGTGAGCGAGTTCCTCACGCGCAACGACGCGAAGATGCGCGCCATGCACGTCAAGATCGATCCGGATTGGCTCAGCGTCATCGATTCGGTGCGCAACGATCTCGCCCGAATGCCTAACATGTCGTCCGCCCAACTGCACGCGTTTTTCCCCGAGCACGCGCGACGCGTGATGCGCATCGTGGCGTGCATCGACATGCGCGGCATGTGACGACGCGCCGCGCCGCCGCTTGCGGCCGGACGGACCAACACGCAAGATCAGTCCGATGAAGCCCCCGCCGTTCACCGCCGACCAAGCCACCAAAACGCTTCCGTTGGTCAGCCGCATCGTGCGCGACATCGTGCGGCTCTACGCGAAGTGGCGCGAGCGCGTCGCGGAGTTGGAGCTCGCCGCCGCGACGACGCGCGCCGACGAACCCGATCCCCGTCTCGCGGAATTGGAGCGCGACACGCAGGATCTGGCCGCCGAAATCGAAACGTGCATCCGCGAGATCCAGGAGATCGGCGCCGAATACAAGACGCCGCTCGATGCCGGGCTCGTCGATTTCCCAGCCGAGTTGGATGGCCGGCCGATTTATCTGTGCTGGAGATTCGGCGAAACCGCGGTGGACCATTGGCACGAGATCGACGCAGGCTTCGCGGGACGCCAGCCGCTCGTTGCCCAACCGATTGCCTGACCCGACATGGCCAAGAAAGGAAAATTCGAACGCACGTTCACTGACCTCGAGGCGCGCAGTTGGACGGTCGTGGTCAAGCTTGCTGGTTCGAGCAATGCAATGGTGGTGTTCCGGTTGGTCGGTGCGCCGAATGCGCGACAGGACCGCTATGCGTGGTTCAACTCGGACAGTGCCGAGGCGCGCAGCGTGACGTCGCACCTGGATGCTTCGGACATTTTGCGCTCATTCACCGACGACCAGCTCGCGCTGCTCTTTCGCAAGTCGATGTTGATCGCTGCCGCGTCGAATCCACTCGGCATTCCCGTGACGCAGTTTGCGGTCTGACGCCTGTCCGGCCGGCTGGTTGCGCAGTCCGGCGCATGCCGTACGTTGTACGCTCGGCTCCACCGCGGGTTGCGCCGAGCGGTATCGGCCTCCAATGTGGGGCGGTGCACGAGTGCGACGACGCAGTCGGCTCGAGGTTGATTCCACTTCAACGAGGGTCGTCCAATGACTGACGTTGCTCGACGGGTGCGGGCCGGTTGTGTAGTCACTCTCGTTTTACTCGGCCTGGCTGCTTGCAGCAGCGGAGAGGAGAAGGGGCCAAAGCCGGGCGAGCTCATCGTGCACGGCACGGTGCACATGGTGACCAAGGCTGACAGCTCGACGTGCTGGAAGTTCACGTCCACGAAAGGCAAGGACTACGAGCTCCAGCCCGCACAAGTGCCGAATGATCTGCTCGTGGACAATGCGAACGCGAAGCTGATCATCAAGCCGCTCACGGGCGGCGGCGGCAGCTTCTGCAACCTCGGCCCCGTTGTCACGGTGGACTCCGTGGACTCGGTGAGCGCCGGCGCGGCGCCTGCCTCGTCGGGCACGTGAGTTAGGCAGGCCCGGGCGCGCTCCTCAAGTCGCGCCCGACGTTGCATCCGGCGCGTACGGGATCTCGATTTCCATCCCGTCACGCGCCGCGACTGCCTCGGGGAATCGTTCGCGAGCCTCCCGCACCAGTTCCGCGGTGTCGCGCGAATAGCGCGCGGAAAAATGCGTGAGCACGAGCCGCTTGACGCCGACGCGCGCCGCGAGCTCGGCGGCTTCGCGCGCGGTGGAGTGGCCGGTGTCGACGGCGCGGGCCGCTTCCTCGTCGCCGAACGTGGCTTCGTGCACGAGCAGGTCGGCGCCGCGCGCGGCTTCGCCTAACTGTTCGGTAGGCCGAGTGTCGCCGGAGAGGGCGACGCGGCGCCCGGGGCGCGTGGGGCCCACGAGCGCCTCGGGCGCGATCACGCGGCCGTCGTCCAGCGTCACGGGTTGGCCGTGGTGGATGCGGCCCCACAGCGGGCCTTCCGGGATGCCTAACGATCGGGCCATCTCGGGATTGAACCGCCCGCGGCGCTCCTCTTCCACCAGCACGTAGGCGAGGGCGTTCGCGCCGCGGTGGTCCACCGGGATCGCGGAAATCGAGTAGCCGTCGCGCGCCACGCTGTTGCCCGGCTCGAGCTCCGTGATCTCGACCGGGAATCCGATCCGATCCACTCCGAAGTGGGTTGCCGCGCGCAGCACGCGCGCGGCGCCGCGCGGTCCCCAGAGGCGAAACGGTTCCTCACGCCCTTGGAGCGCGAGCGTGCGAAAGAGACCGACGATCCCGATGAGGTGGTCGCCGTGGAAGTGCGTGAAAAAGATGTCCGAGAGCGCGAACGAGATGCCGTAGCGCATCATCTGGCGCTGCGTGCCTTCGCCGCAATCGAACAGCAGCGTCTCTCCCTCGCGGATGATCGCGAGCGAGGAAACGCCGCGTTCCACCGTTGGACGGGCCGCGGAGGTGCCGAGGAATCGAACCGAGAGCGACATGGGCGATCGTCGCGGAATATAGTAGGCTTGGGTCGAGCGGCCGGGTCAGCCTGCGACGATCGCGTCGAGTCGGTCGGGGTCGATGTTGCCGCCGCTCACCACGATGGCCACAGGCCCGGGCCATTTCGGCGCGTGCCCTTCGAGCAATGCGGCGATGCCGACGGCGCCGGCGCCTTCCACGGTGATCGACTCCTCTCTCGCCAGGAGCGCGATCGCGTTCGCGATGCTCGATTCGGCCACCGTGGCGATGTCGTCGAGCGTGTGTCGGCCGATGTCGTACGCGAGGTCATCGATGTCGCCGGCAAGACCGTCGGCCAGCGTGGGCAGGGACGGGATGGACACGAGCGACGAAGCGGCGAGCGAGCGCGCCATCGCCGCCGTGTTCACACTCTGGGCGCCGACGATGCGTGTGGTGGGTGCGACGTGTCGCATCAATACGCCGCAGCCGCCGAGCAATCCGGCGCCGCCGACGGGCGTGACGAGGGTGGCGACGTTGGGCAGCTCCTCGAGGATCTCGAGGGCCACGGTTCCCTGGCCGGCGATGAGCGCGTCGCCGGTGCACGGATGGATGAAGGTGGCGTTGTGTTCGCGGGCGAACGTAATCGCTTTCGCCATGGCCGCATCATAATGTGGCTCGTCGGCGTTGACGGTGGCGCCGAGTGATTCGATGCCGTCGCGTTTGACGCGGGGTGCCGTGCGCGGAATGAAAATGGTTGCGGGCGCGTGGAAATGGTTCGCGCTCCAGGCGACGCCCAGCCCGTGGTTGCCGGCCGACGATGCGACGATGCCGCGCGCGCGAACGTCGGGCGCGAGTGTCGCGACGGTGTTGAACGCACCGCGAAGCTTGAACGACCCGGTGATCTGGGTGCACTCGAGCTTGAGATAGATATCGCGATTGGCGCGTTCGCTCAGGGCGAGCGAGAGGCGTAGCGGTGTGCGGCGAACGACATCGCGGATGCGATGGGCGGCGGCGAAGATCTCGGTTGGGCGCAGGTCGCGGAACATTCTGGCATGGTACGTGAATAACACAGAGAGGGAAGAGGGAAGAGGGAGGAGACCGAGGATCGTGACCGTTCGTAAGACAGTGCGTCATAGGGGAGACGCAGCGTAGCCAAGCTTGACCGGCCCTAGCGAAGCGAGTAGCATTCGACAGCTTGTTGCGGCCCCGCCACGCGCGGGGTTTTTAACGAGCGGGGCGAGACGGGAGCACTAATGACCCGATCGCTGCAAGTGGTTGACGGGGCTGTAGCTCAGCTGGGAGAGCGCTGCAATCGCACTGCAGAGGTCAGGGGTTCGATTCCCCTCAGCTCCATGGCACGCCGGCTGCCAGTTCTGGCCGGAAGCCAAAGTTCTGCGGCGTGCGCCTTCGATCGGTAGGACATAGAGTTCCAATGACGGAGGTGTCACCCGCTCTGCGAAGGGGTCCAATAGCCCGCCATCGTTCGGTAGGACGGAGAGTTCCAATGACGGTGTGCGTGGCGTCCCCCTCGCGGATCTGACGGAGTAAGAAGAATGACTGGCTGAGCGCCGCGGTGGTCCGTGGCGCTCTTTTTATTGGCCGCCAGCTTGCGCGAGCTGCGCGACGTCGGCGCGGAGCGCGGACAGCGTTTCACCGGCGAAGCGGTCGAACTCCACTTCCGCGCCGGTGCGAAAATCTTCGATGGCCGCATCCCCGAGTCCGCCGAGCCAGCGCATGATGCGGCTTTCGCGGACGGTGAGATCGTACTCGCGAAAGATGATGGTCGGTGATTCCTGGGGCTCGCCGTCGCGGATGTCGAATGTGAGGCTGGCGCCGGCGCCTTGGAATGGGCGTTCGAGCGGCGCCTTGAGCATGGTTTCGACGAGCGGGGGCAGCTGCCAGTCGGGTTGCTTGCGGAAGGTGGCCGCGAAGGCGTGTTCGTTAGGCGCGCGCGCGACCGCGATGTCGCCGATGAGGTTGGCGAGGCCGACGTGGAAGATGAAGGTCTTGGTGGCGGCGTCGATGCGGACGTGGAGGCGGTCGGGTATGCGGTCCGGCGGGCCGCGGAGCGGCGCGAGGTTGCCGCTGGCGACGCGGAGATCGAGCGACCAGGTGTCGCCGCGTTTGGCGGCGTCCCACCAGGCGCGGTTCGCGTCGTCGAACACGAGGATCTCGCCGCCGGTGGGGGACACGTAGTGCGACAGGTAGTGGGCGAGCCGCGGGAAGGGGTTCGTCAGGCGGTCGGCGTGGATGGTGCCGGCCAAGTGGACGTCGGTCCCGCCATCGCGGTTCGGCGCGAGGCGCAGCGTGTCGAGCGAGACGGCTCGGCCTAACGCAGCGGTGGTGCGTGGCAGGTCGTGGTGCAGCGCGGCGCGGGCCGCGGCGGTGTCGCCGCCGCGGCCGGCGGCGGCGAAGAGCGCGGTGAGAGCGGCGCCTAACTGATTGCCGGTGACGGACCCGACGGCGAGCTCGTCGCGCACGTTCCACGCATAATCCTCGTCGCCCACCTGCGTTAGGCGCATCACTCGGCGATAGTCAGCGGGCTGGGACGGAGGCGGTGCGTCGCCGGCGACGATGAGGGTGTAGCGGTCCGGGGTGCCGTGGCCTGAGAGCACGAGGGTGCGCGTGTTGCCGGTCGCGGCCGTCCAGGCCGAGTTGTCATGGAAGAGCTTGGAGGGGACGAGCGCGGACCTGGCGAAGCGTGGGCGCAGGGCGTCGAGCCGGGCGTCGCGGTCGTGGGGGCCGAAGCGCGCGGCGAGCGACGCGAGGAGTTGGTCGGAGGCCGTCGGGGTGCCCAAGGCGACAGCGGGAGCGCGGCAGGCCGCGAGGGCGATGACGACGGCGAGTCGGGAATAGGCGCGGAGCGGCACGCGCGCAATCTCGACGGGGGGCGGGCGGGGTGGAAGGGGCTCGGGTGTCACGCACCGATACAGCGCATCGGAGCCACGGGCCG
>DASVAC010000213.1:0-50735 GCA_036376535.1 Gemmatimonadaceae bacterium
CCTCGAGCATCTTCGCGAGCTCACGCGGCGCGAAGGCTCGGTGCTGATCTTCGACGAGATGATCAGCGGCCTCAAGTTCGATCTGCGCGGCGCGCACCATCGCTGGAAGGTGTATCCCGATCTCGCGTGCTACGGTAAGGCAATGAGCAACGGCTACTCGTTCTCGTGCCTCGCCGGCCGCCGCGACATCCTCGAGTTAGGCGGCTTGAAGCACGACAAGCAGCGCGTGTTCCTGCTGTCGCAAACGCATACGTCCGAAACCGTGGGCCTCGCGGCCTGCCGCGCGACGCTCGACGAGTATCAGCGCCTGAACGTCGGCGACCACATCTGGTCGCAAGGTGCGAAGCTCGTGTCGGGTATTCGCGAGCTCGCCAAGGCGGAGGGCGTCGCGGACTACATTCGTGTGATCGGCTTCGATTGCAACCCATACATTCTGTGCACGCGCGCCGACGGTACGCCGTGGCCGGCGCTGCACACGTCCTTCCACGAGGAAGTGATTTCGTGGGGGGTGCTCATTCCGTGGATCACCATCACCTACGCGCATGGCGCCGAAGAAATCGCGCGCACGCTCGACGCGCTGCAGCACGGCATGCGCAAGATCCGTCGCGCCCTCGACGATGGTTCGGTCGAGCGCTCGTTCCTCGGTGAAGCGGTGAAGCCGGTGTTCCGTCCGTTCAACCGGTGCTGTCAGAGCAAATGCGGGCGCCTGCACACCGACGCGCCGCGTCTCGCCTGCTGCACCGACGACGGGGACGACGCATGATCGGAGCGGTCGTCCAGGCGCGCATGGGTTCCACCCGGCTGCCCGGCAAAGTGCTGATGCCGGCAGCCGGGAAGCCGTTGCTGGCGCACCTGCTCGAGCGGCTGGGCCGCGCCCGCACGCTCGAGACCATCATCGTCGCGACGTCCGACGACGCGCGCGACGATCCGGTGGCCGCGGTGTCCTCTTCGTTAGGCGTACCGGTCTTTCGCGGCAGCGAGCGCGACGTGCTCGACCGATACTACCAGGCCGCGCGCGGCGCCGGGATCGATGTCGTCGTGAGAATCACCGCCGACTGTCCGCTCGTCGATCCCGCGATCGTCGACGCCATGGTGCAGTACGCGCTCGATCACCGCGGCGAGTTCGACCTCGTCACCAATCGGCGCCCGCTCACCTTCCCGGACGGTCTCGATCTGGATGTCATCCCGATCGATGCGCTCGCCGACGCGTGGCGCCAGGCGCGCCAGCCGATGCAGCGCGAGCACGTCATCCCGTGGTTCTGGGATGCGGGCCGGCGCGTACATAACCTCGAGCACCCGGCCAACCTCTACGCCGAGCACCGCTGGACGCTCGACTACGCCGAGGACTATGCGCTCATCCGCCGTGTGATCGAGGAACTGACGCCGGTGTACGGATCCACGTTCGCGATGGACGACGTGCTCGCGTTCATGATCGAGCACCCGGAAGTCGCGCGCTCGAACGCACAATACATCACCGTCCAACCGGTGCCGCCGACGGGACGCATGCTGTCCCTGGCGGCCGCCGGGCGTGCCCAACCGACCGCGAGCAGCCGCAGCGCCTAACATGCCACAATCTTTCGACTACACGCGCGACGAGCTGATCCACGCGCTCCGCGCATCGGGCCTCGGCCCCGGCGATGTCGTGTTCGCGCACATCGGCCTCGACACGCTCGGCCGCGCCGAGGGTTGCCTAACGGACCAGGACACCAGCGCCATGCTGTTGGGCGCCTTCGAGGCCGTGCTCGGACCCACCGGCACGGTACTCGTGCCCACCTACACGTTCTCGTTCTGCCGCCAGGAATCGTTCGACGTGCAGCGAACGGCGACGCAGGGTGGACCGTGGAGCACGTACGCGCCGTTCCTCGAGTACTTCCGGCTTCTGCCTGACACAGTGCGTTCGGCCGATCCGATCCACTCGGTCGCCGGTCGCGGCCCTATAGCTGCCGCGCTGCTGCGCGACATCCCGCCCACGTGCTTCGGCCCCGGCAGCGTCTTCGACCGCTTGAACGCTGCCGGCGGGAAAGTCTGCACCGTTGGCGTGGGCCTCAGCGAAGCGAGTTTCCAGCACTTCGTCGAAGAATTCGTGGGCGTGCCGTTCCGCTTCAAGAAATTGTTCACCGGTGTGATTCGCGACAACGGACAGGAGCGGAAAACCGGCTGGGTGTTCAACGTCAGGATTCTCGGCGATCAGAGCGAGCCGCACTTGACGCACTTGGAGACGGCGGCGAACGACGCGGGCATCTGTCGCGTGGCTAACGTTGGGCGCGACGCCATTCGCACCGCCGCGTGCCAGCCGCTGCGCGAGTTGATCCTGCGCAATCTCGCGCGTGATCCATGGTTCACCGCGCGCGGCCCGGCTGCCGATCCGATCGCACTCGAAACGCAGCGCGTGCCGCCCCGTCGCTTCGAGATTGACATGCCGGCGTCGGCGACGATCCCGCAGATGATCGACGCGCTCTGGCAGGTGCCGCGCGACATCATCTCCGACGGGTACGACGCGGCGCTCGACGCGCTCGCCACGCAAGTGCCGATGACGGTGCACGAGTACCCTACCGGCAGCGAGTGCTGGAGCTGGATCGTGCCAGAGAAGTGGACGTGTCACGAGGCATATCTCGAGACGCTCGACGGGCGCCGGCTCTTCTCCTACACCGACCACCCGCTCCACGTGGTGTCGTATTCGCTGCCGTATCGCGGCGTCGTGTCGCGCGACGAGCTGCTTCGCCATCTCCACGTGGACGAGAAGCAGCCCGACGCGGTGCCGTTCATCTTCAAATACTACGAGCGCGACTGGGGTCTCTGCTGCAGCAAGACGCTGCGCGATTCCCTAACGGACGCCGAGTATCGCGTCGTCATCGACACGAGCTTCAGCTTCGGCGCGCTCAAGGCCGGCGAGGTGATCGCACGCGGCGCCAGCGACGAAACCATCGTGCTGTGCGCGCACCTGTGCCATCCCGGCATGGTGAACGATGACCTCACCGGTGTCGTCGTCGGCATCGATGTCATGCGCGCGCTTCTGGCGCGCCGCAATCTCCGCTACACCTACCGCTTCGTCATCATTCCGGAGACGATCGGTACGGTGGCGTACCTGAGCCGCAACGAAGATCTGATCCCGCATCTCAAGGGCGGATTGTTCCTCGAGATGTTAGGCCTGGAACACCCGCACGCGCTGCAGCTCTCGTTCACCGGCGCCACGGACGTCGACGATTGCTTTACCGCGGCGCTGCGCGCCGGCGATCCAGATGGTTGGACCGGCGCATTTCGCACGGTGATCGGCAACGACGAACGGCAGTACAACGCGCCCGGCGTGCGCGTGCCGATGCTGTCGCTCTCGCGCGTGTTGCGCCCGGATGCACCGGACTGGCCGTACCGCGGCTATCACAGCACGAACGACACGCCGGCGATCACGTCTAACGCACGGCTCGCGGAATCGCGCGACCTCGTGCTGCGCATGATCGATGCGCTCGAGACGAACGTCGTGCCGGTGAACGTCTACAAAGGTGAAGTCTTCTGCTCGCGGTTCGGCGTGCACATCGACTTCTACACGAATCCTGAGGGCAACAAGGCGCTCTTCGACATCCTGTTCCTCATCGACGGCACGCGCTCGATCGCGCGCATCGCATCCGAGTGCGGGATCTCGTTCGAGGCCGCGCGGGGAACGATCGAAGAGCTGCACCGGCGTGGCATCGTCCGTCTGGATGGGGCAGTCCCAACCGTCGAGGCGGCAAAGCAATCGACAGACGTGGCGACCGAGCGCCGAATCGCGGGGCGTCTACAGCCGGCTTGATGCTGGCGGCATGGCGCCGATGGCGCATCGACGAACCTGCGCAGCGGTGTTGATTCGTCGCAACAGCCCGTAGGGCAGTGCTCGGCGCAATACCGTCAGGAACTCCGCGATCTAGCAGGTTAAGTCGTTATGCAGCAACAAGATGATTTGTCTCAAGCCGGTCGATGTAAGGCAACCGTCCCGTGCCCACATCTTGCGCTTTCCCCAGCGCGCTTTGCACTCGAGCTTCGGTGAGCACGCGATGAACTGTCTGGCCATAATCCCCGCCCGCGGCGGATCGAAAGGCGTACCCCGGAAGAACATCCGCCTGCTGGCCGGCCATCCGCTGCTGTCGTACAGCATCGCGCACGCGCGTGCGACGCCGGAGATCAATCGCATCGTCGTGTCGACGGATGATCCCATGATCGCGCGCGTCGCCCACGAATGCGGCGCCGAGTCGATCGTTCGTCCGGCGGAAATCAGCGGCGATACGGCGACGAGCGAGTCCGCGCTCGCGCACACGCTCGACCATCTGCGCGACACCGAAGGCTACGAGCCCGATCTCGTGGTGTTCCTGCAAGCCACGTCGCCGCTGCGCCGCGCCGACGACATCTCGATGGCCATTCGCACGCTGCTCGACGACGAGGCGGACTCGCTGTTTTCCGCGTGTCCGATGCACGGGTTCGTGTGGCGGCGGGAGCGCGGCGGCAGCGAGTGGGGCTCCCAGACGTACGACTACCGCAACCGCCAGCGCCGCCAGGATGCGCCCGAAGACGTCGTCGAGAACGGCTCGATCTACGTCTTCCGGCCGTGGGTCCTGCGCGAGCTGGGCAATCGGTTAGGCGGAAAGATCGCGGTGCATTTCATGGACGCCGCGGAGTCGGTGCAAGTGGACACGCCGTCGGACCTCGAGCTGGTGGAGCATCTCCTATCACGCCGGCGCGCGCCCGCGAGCGCCGCGGAGCTCGGACGCGTGCGCCTGCTCGCGCTCGACTTCGACGGCGTCCTAACGGACAACCGCGTGGTGGTGAGCCAGTCGGGCGAGGAGGCCGTGGCGTGTCACCGCGGCGATGGCTGGGGCATCGCACGGCTGCGCGAGGCCGGCGTGCCGGTCGTGGTGATTTCCACCGAGACCAACCCGGTGGTCGCGGCCCGATGCCGCAAGCTCGGCATCGACTGCACCGACTCCTGCACTGACAAAGTCGCGGCGCTCGCATCGCTTGCCGCCAAGTTAGGCGTCGGCGCCAGCGACGTGGCCTATGTGGGAAACGACGTGAACGACCTGGCGTGTCTGCGCTGGGCCGGCTTGCCGATCGCCGTCGCCGACGCGGAGCCCGAAGTGAGAGCGGCCGCGCGTTTGGTGACGACGCACCCGGGTGGATACGGCGCGGTGCGCGAAGTAGCGGACTGGATACTCACGACGCGGACACCGCGCGACGCCATGTCGCACGACGCGGCCGCGTCGACTCGAGGAGGAGTGCGATGACATCGGCAGTGCAGATCGGCGATCGTCTCGTGGGCGATGGCGAGCCGTGCTACGTGGTGGCGGAAATCGGCATCAACCACAACGGAGACGTCGACATCGCGCGCCAACTCATGGCGACGGCCAAGCGCTACGGGTGCGACGCGGTGAAGTTCCAGAAACGCACGCCCGAGCTGTGCGTGCCGCCCGAGCAGCGCAACCTCATGCGCGAGACGCCGTGGGGCATCATGACGTACCTCGAGTACCGGCACCGCGTGGAGTTCGCGCGGCCGGACTACGAGGAGCTCGACGCGTATTCCAAGAAGCAGCAGCTCGCGTGGTTCGCCTCGTGCTGGGATGAGGGGTCGGTGGACTTCGTCGAGCAGTTCGCGCCGCCGTGCTACAAGATCGCGTCCGCTTGCCTAACTGACGACAACCTGCTGCGCCACCACCGGCAGTACGGCCGCCCGATCATCCTCTCGACCGGCATGAGCACCGTCGAGCAGATCGACCACGCGGTCGAGGTGCTGGGCACCGATGACCTCATCCTCATGCACTCGACCAGCTCGTATCCGGCGAAGATGGAGGAGCTCAATCTCCGCTGCGTGCCCGCGCTGAAGGAGCGCTACGGCGTGCCGGTGGGGTATTCGGGCCACGAGGTCGGCTTGGTGCCGACGGTGGCGTCGGTGGTGCTCGGCGCCTGTATGGTCGAGCGGCACATCACGCTCGATCGCGCGATGTGGGGCAGCGATCAGGCCGCGAGCGTCGAGCCGCAGGGCGTGCAGCGCCTGGTGCGCGACATCCGCGCCGTGGAAGAGTCGTTAGGCGACGGCCGCAAGCGCGTGTACGACAGCGAGCTCCCGCTCATCAAGCGGCTCCGCCGCGTGTCATGACGACGACCGCCGCGAAGCCGTATACGTTCCTCGGCGCGCTGGGCGTGGGCGTGCGCTCCATGCGCGCGCACCCGCTCCTGGCCGCCTTGCTCCTCGCCGCGACGATATCGCAGGGCACGATGCAGGGCCTCATCGTGTGGGCGCTCCGCAAGGTCCTCATGATGTTCGGCGAGGGGAAGGGCGGCAGTGCATCGCTCGTGCTCGGCGGTGCGGTGGTGATCTTCGCGCTGTGGACGATCCGCGTCGCTATGACGTACGTGGGCGAACAGGTCTCGGTCCGCCTCGCGCACCGCGTCGAGATCGCTTCGATGCGCGACGTGCTGCGCAAGCTGCTCACGCTGTCCGTGCGCTTCTTCGATCGCAGCAGCCAGGGCGATCTCGTGATGTCTTCGTACGACGATCTCAAGGGCATTCGCACGGTCACCCTCGATCTCAGCATCATCCTGCTCGCGTTCTCGCGGCTCGCCGGCTTGGCGGTCGTGGCGTGGGTGTTGAGCCCCAAGCTGGCGGTCATCGGACTCATCGCCGTTCCGTTGGGCATGCTGCCGGTGTACTTCCTCGGGCAACGCATCACGAAAGCGGCGAGCTTCGAGCGGAGCGCCATCGCCACGCTGTTCGACAGCTTCCTGCAGGTGTCGTCCGGCGTGCGCGTGATCAAGGTCAACCGCGGCGAGTCGCGCGTGCTCGAGCGCGCCGACGCGATCGGCCACGATCTGTTGCACCACGTCGTTAGGCAGGCAGACGCGAGCAACCTCGCGCGGCTGCTGCTCGAGTCGGTATCGGGCATCGGCCTCGTGGCCGTGCTCATCGTGGGCGGCCGCGACGTCGCCGCCGGCGCGCTGACGTGGCAGTCGCTCCTGAGTCTCCTCATCGCGATCATGGCGGTGTATGCGCCGGTGCTCAACCTGCTCACGGTGTACGGCTCCGTGCGCAAAGTGATCCCGAATCTCGAGCGTACGCGCGCCATTCTGGATCTCAAGGCCGAGATCCCCGATGCGCCAGGCGCGCAAGCGCTCCATCATGCGCCGGATCACATCGTGCTCGAGGACGTGAGCTTCGCGTACGACGGCCGCCTGGTGCTCGACTCGATCAATGCGACGATCCAGCGCGGCGAGACCATCGGCATCGTCGGACCGTCGGGCGCGGGCAAGACGACGCTCATGGCCCTCATGCTCCGCCTCTATGATCCGAATAGCGGCCGCATCACGTTCGATGGCGTCGACCTGCGCGACATCAAGCATGCCGACTTGATGGACCAGAGCGCGATCGTGCTCCAGGAACCGTTCCTCTTCCTCGACACGATCGCGAACAACATTCGCATCTCGAGGCCTAACGCGTCGATGGACGACGTCATCGAGGCGGCGCAAGCAGCCAACGTGCACGACGAGATCGAGCGCATGGATCGCGGTTACGAAACCATGCTCGGTCGCGCCCGCGACGCGCGCGGCGTGTCGACGGGACAGAAGCAACGGATTTGTATCGCCGCGGCGCTCCTCAAGAACGCGCCACTGTTGTTCCTCGATGAAGCGACGAGCAGCCTGGATGCCGTGAGCGAGCGGCGCTTCCAGAGCGCGCTCGAGCGCCTCATGCAGGGTCGCACGACGTTCATCATCGCGCATCGTCTGTCCACGCTGCGCAATGCCGATCGCATCATGGTGATGGAGCACGGGCGCCTCGTGGGTTTCGACACCCACGAAGAGTTGATGCGGACCTGTGACGTGTATCGTCGCTTGTGGACATACCAGATGGGTGGCGCCACGATGGAGCGTTTGGAGCCGGTGGAGCTGTGACGATGTATCGTCCCGCGGAACCGCGACACATTCTCGTCGACTGCGGCGACTACGAGCTCGGTAACCTGGGCGACGTCGCGATGCTGCAGGTGACCGTGCAGCGCTTGCACGAGCACTTTCCGACCGCGTCGATCGATGTGATCACGCGCGATCCGGCTGCTCTCGCGCGACACTGTCCGGGTGCGCGACCCGTTTCGCACAGCGGCCGGCAATCGTTGTTTGGGCGCGGCATGCTGCTCGGCCGCGCGGATCGCGTGCTGCAGCGCACGTCGCTCTTTCGTGAAGCCGGAGTGGAAGGCGCGATGCGGCGCCACTGCGAGCCGGTGCTCGAACGACTCGTTCGAGTCCGCCTGGGGCGCGGCACCGCGGATCTCGAAGCGTTCGATACGTTCATGACCGCGCTGCGCGCTGCCGATGCGGTGGTCGTGTGCGGCGCCGGCGGTGTGACCGATCACGCGCGCAAGTGGGCGCTGCCCGTGTTGGCGCTGCTCGAGCACGCGCACCGGCACGGTGTGCCCACTGCGATGTTCGGCCACGGGCTCGGCCCGCTCACGGACCGCGATCTCACGCGTGTTGCGGCGCGCGTGCTGCCGACGCTCGATCTCTTCGCGCTGCGCGAAGGCCGCGCCGGGCCGTCCATCGCCCGAGCGTTAGGCGTCAATCCATCGCGCTTGATGGTCACCGGCGACGATGCGATCGATCTCGCGAACGCGGAGCGGCCCGAATCGTTAGGCCAATGCGTGGGTGTCAATCTGCGCGTGGCGCGCTCGGCGGATGTGGATGAGCGGTACATCGACATGATCGGCCGCGTGGTCTCGGAATTTGCGGCGGCGCACGACGCGCCGCTCGCCGCGCTGCCGATCGGGCGCGGCAAGGCATCCGATGATGTCAGCACCATCCGGCGGATGCTCGCCGCCGCGGATGGTGCGTCGATCATGGACCGCCCGCTCGACACCACGCAGGCGCTGATCGAGCAGGCCGGTCGATGCCGCATCGTGGTCACGGGCGCGTACCATGCCGCGGTGTTCGCGCTCGCGCAGGGCGTGTCGACGGTGTGCCTGGCGCGGTCCAACTACTTCCGCGAAAAGCTGCTCGGCCTTGCTGCGCAGTTCGGCGTTGGATGCACCGTGATCGATCTCTCGGCGGACGACGTGGCGGGTCAGCTCGAGCGCGCAATGGAACAGGCGTGGACCTCCGCACCCACCGTACGCCAATCGTTGCTTGACGCCGCGTCCCGCCAGCTCGCCGCGAGCCGCAGCGCCTATCGCCGTTTTTCGGATCTGCTGGCCGAGCGCGCGATGCGAGGCGCGGCGCGGGGCGCGCGGACCTCATCGCAGCACGACGTTGCGGCGATCGTGCGTGAAGTGGCCGGCGCACCGGCCGGAGGCGGCAAGTGATCCGCCCGCCGGTACCGTCGATCGCGCCGCACCGCTTTCTGTTCGTGGTGCCGAACCACCAGCGCGACCTGGAGGGGCACGCGCTCGTCGCGTACCACCTGGCGCGGCGGCACGGGCACGAGGCCATGTTCACCAACGTGCCGGGTCTCGAGGATGCGGTGCTCGCCGTCGCACCCGACGTCGTCGTGCTCGACCGGGTGGACACGCGCGCGCAAATCGCGCGGCTGGCCAAGTCGTTAGGCATGAAGGTCGCGCTCTTGCCGACCGTCGGCTTCACGCAAGACACCACCGAGATCGAAGCGCGGCGCGCCGGGAAAGACCTGGCGTCGGAGCGGCTGGTCGACTGTTGCCTCGTGTGGGGCGACTACGCGCGGCGCTTGCTGCTCGCGAGTCGGGCGCTGCCCGAGTCCACCGTCCATACCGTCGGATGCCCACGGTTCGATGCGTACAGCGAGCCGTACCGCTCGCTCGCCGAGCCGCGCGCATCGCTGGCGCCGCGTCTCGAGACGGCCGACGCGGATACACCGCTGATCGTGTGGGCGACCAACACGTATCACGTTCGCACGCGCGACCGGGAAAGCACGGTGAAGAGCGCGGTCGCATCGGGTGTGCCGGAGGCGGAGATCCGCGGCCAGCTCGCCGACGAGAAGACGGCGTTCAACGACCTGGCGGCCGCGGTCACAACCCTGGCCGCTCGCCACCCGGACTGGCGCTTCCTCATCAAGCTCCACCCGGCGGAGACGCCGGCGCCCTACGAAGGCCTCGCGGCGCGTTCGCCTAACATTGCGCTCGCGTCGACCGCGCGCATTCGCGACGTCCTGCACCACTGCACCGCGCTCCTGGCCAACACCTCGACGACCGCGACCGAAGCGTGGATGCTCGGCAAGCCGGTGTTCGAGGTCATGTTCGAGCACTACCACGTGCCGGCGCCGTCGAGCTACCTGGCAGGGAATCGCATCGTACGGTCGATCGACGAGCTCGATGAGTCCCTGGTGCAATGCGTGGCGTCGCCCGAGACCGCGATGGACGATGAGCACCGCGCGGCCCGCACGGCGTTCCTCCAGGACATGTATTTCCGGGTCGACGGACGGTCCGCGGAACGATGCGCGGCGCAGCTGCACGCGCTGGTGGCCGCGGAGCAGCGGCCCGAAGATCGAGCCGTGATGCGCGCGTCGGCCGCCGTGCTGCGCGCCGAACGCCGGCGCGCCGCGCAACGGCGGCCGGGCGCGCGGATCAAGGCTGCGTTAGGCATATCGAATCGAGTGACCCTGCGGATCTGGCGACGCGCGTTCTGGCGCCAGTTCACGTACCAACGCTGGCGCAGCCCGTGGGTGGATCCGATCACCACCGAGATGGTGCAGGCGCACTTCGATCGCTTCGATCGCGTCCATCCGCGCGCTGCCGCCACGAACGACTCGGCGATGCCGCCGGCCGCACTCTTCGCGCGGAACGTCGTGCGCGCGCCGCGCCGGTAGACCGGAAGACGGTCTCAGACTTGGTTCACGAGGAACGCAATGCCGCTGCCGAATTTCGTCATCGTGGGTGAACGCAAGAGCGGGACGACCGCGCTGTGCCATTGGATGGCGCATCCGGACGTCTACATGCATCCCCGCGAGGACATGAACTACTTCATCGAAGACGAAATCCTCGTGACGACCACCTGGCGCAACGGCCCCGCCGATGCCGAGCGATGGGAGCGCACGCACTCGGCGGAGCAGTACGCCTCGCTGTTCACCGAAGCCGAGGCGCAACGGGCAATCGGAGAGAAGAGCGCGGATCTCTTTTTCTGGCGTCCCGCGCACGAGCGCATGGTGCGCTTGCTGCCCGATGCGAAGTTCATCGTCCTGCTCCGCGATCCGGTGAAGCGGGCGTGGTCCCACTACCTGGATGAATTGGCGAAAGGCGAGGGGCGCGAAGCACTCCCGTTCGACGATGCGCTAGCGGCGGAATCGGAGCGATCGGCGCGCAGCGCGTACGCGCGTCTGCATCTGTCGTATCGCGCACGCGGATATTACGACGACGTGATGCGCGATTTCCTCGCGCACATACCGCGCGAGCGGTTGCTCGTCTTGACGCTCGAGCAAATGGGGAAAGCGCCGCGCGAGACGCTCCAGGCGGTGTATCGGTTCATCGGTGTGGACCCGAACATCGGCCTCGAGATGGCGGGAACCCGGCACAACGAAGCCGGCGACACCAACGTGCCGCGGCGTTGGGCGCGGTGGCCTGTCGTTAGGCCGATCGCGGGTGCGTATCACCATCTGAGCGCCAGGTTGATCGAACGGCTGTTGTCCGATCCGGTGCGCCGCCAGCGCGCCAAGAACGCGGCGTACTTGCCGTTCCTGCAGTCCGGCAAGCGTCTCAAGATGTCGGCTGAGACGCGCGCCGAGTTGGCGCGCGACTTCACGCCGCACGTTCGCGCGCTCGAGGAGCTGCTCGGCCGCGAATTTCCGGAGTGGGCGAGCACCGCGCCGGTGGCCGGCGCCGACCACGCCGCGCGATGACGCGCACGCCCGATCGTCCGCGCATCGCGGCGCTGCTTCCGTACGTCTGGAGCGTCCGCAACGTCGTCTACGGTGGCGTGTTGGACCGGCTCGCCGCGGCAGGCGCGGACGTGCATCTCGTGATGCGTCACGGCGCGCCGCCGGCCGATCATCCGGCCGCAGCGCGGTTCGCCGCGGCGAGCCAGATCCACGAGCTGCTCGAGCTGCCGACGCGACCGGTTCGCGGGAAAGCGTTGCTCGACGCCGTGATCCGCAGCGGATTCAATCGGCGCTACGACATTTCCAGCTATCCGATCTATCGCCGATGGTTCGAGCGCGATTGGACGCCCGCGCAGCGCGCACGCGCCGCGGGAATCGAAATGCTCGGCGCCGTTGCCCAACGGAAGCCGGTACTGAACGGGCTATGCCGCCTCGTCGAGCGGCGCTATCGCGAGGCACACGATCTCACGCCGGTGCGCGAGCAGTTGGAGCGCATGGCGCCGACCATGGTCTGGTCGACGTTTTGCGTTACGCCGCTCGAGTTTCCGTACTATCTCGCCGCGCGCGACCTGGGGATTCCGATCGTGACGTCGATTCTGAGCTTCGACAATCTCACGAGCCGGAGCGTGATTCCGCCGTACGATCATTATTTCGTCTGGCACGAGGGCATGCGCGCGCAGCTACTGCGCCTGTACCCGGACACGCCGCCGGAGCACGTGACCGTCACCGGCACGCCGCAATTCGACTTTCACCGGGACCCCGCGTATCGCCGCCCGCGCACGGAGACGCTCGCAGCGTTAGGCGTGCCGGCCGATGCGCGATACGTGCTCTACGCCGCGAGCTTCGTCGGACTCGCGCCCGATGAGCCGGAGCTCGTGCGCCGGATCGCGGAGCTCATGCAGCACACACCGGCACTGCGCCACCTGTGGCTCGTCGTGCGCATCCACCCGCTCGAGACGCGTGAGCGCTGGCGCCCCGTGACCGACGTCTTCCCCAATGTCGTGGTGCAGACGGCGTGGGAAAGGCCGCCCGATCGGGACGGTTGGACGCTGGCCACGCCGGCCGATCAAGCGCGTCTCGTGAGCGCGCTCGCGCACGCCGAGATGTGTGTGAACGTCGCGTCCACCATGACGCTCGACGCGGCGCTGCTCGATCGTCCCGTGATCGGCATCGACTTCTCGACCGAGCCTCGGGCCCCGCGCGGCATCATGTACGAGGAGTACGGCGTCGAGCACTATCGGCCGCTCGTCGAGCGCGGCGGGCTCCGCGTCGCGAAGTCGTGGAACGATTTGGCGGCGTTCATGGACAGCGCCGTCACCGATCCCGCGCGCGATCGGATGCAGCGCGCACACATGGTGGAATACGAATGTGGCCGCGCCGACGGATGCGCGGCCGATCGCCTAACGGCCGCGCTGTTGCGCGCGGCTGGACCTATCACACCGGCTGCGATGCTGGAGCACGCCACCGCCGGCGCTGCGACGACCTGGGAATAACCGAGGACCACACCGTGACGAACGCGAAGTCCATGCTCATCACCGGCGGCGCCGGATTCATTGGATGCCATGCCGCGACCCACTACGCCGAGCGCGGTTGGCGCGTCACGGTGTTCGACGACCTGTCGCGGCGCGGCAGTGACATCAACTGGGACCACCTGCAGCGTCACGGCGATGTGCGGTGCATCCGCGGCGACGTGCGGCAGCCCGCGGATCTCGATCGCGCTTTCGCCAAGACGGGCGGCGTGGACGCGGTGCTCCACCTCGCGGCCCAGGTCGCGGTCACGACGTCGGTCACCGACCCGCGCCACGACTTCGAGGTCAATGCGTTAGGCACGTTCAACGTGCTCGAGGCCGCGCGGCGCCATGCGCCCGAGGCGGGCTTCGTGTACGCGTCCACGAACAAGGTGTACGGCGGTCTCGAGCACCACGACGTGATCGAGCGCGACGGCCGTTACGATTTCGCGTCGCTGCCGAGCGGCGTGAGCGAAGCCGAGCCGCTCGACTTTCACTCGCCCTACGGATGTTCCAAGGGCGCCGCGGACCAGTATGTGCGCGATTACTCGCGCATCTACGGGCTGCGCTCGTTCGTCGTGCGGCAGTCGTGCATTTACGGCACGCGTCAATTCGGCGTCGAAGATCAGGGGTGGGTGGCGTGGTTCACCATCGCGTCGGTCCTCGGATTGCCGACCGCGATTTACGGCGACGGCAAGCAGGTGCGCGACCTCCTCTGGGTCGACGACCTCCTCGGTCTCTACGATCTGTGCCTGGAGCGCGGCCGGCCCGGCGCGATCTACAACGCCGGCGGCGGGCCGGCCAATCGCGCGAGCGTGCTCGAGGTGTTGGGCGAGCTCGAGCGCCAGTTAGGCAGATCGATCCCGCGGACCTTGGCGGACTGGCGGCCCGGCGACCAGCGCGTGTTCTACAGCGACAACCGCAAGGCAACCGACGAATTGGGTTGGGCGCCTCGTACCGGCGTCCAGGCGGGCATGGCGCAGCTCGTCGCCTGGGTCACCGAACACGCGCCGGCGATCGCGCGGGCGCGCGCGGCCTGACGAGCGATTGGCGCCTCATGCGCATCGTTGCGGTGCAGACCGGCCTCTCGCCGAAGTCCGTCCTCGGCGGCACGATCACCGATCGCGAGTTTCTCACGCGCATCGCCGATCGCGGTGTCGACGTGCATGTGTTGGCGGAGCACGGCGAGCCCATCGTGGACCATCCCAACTTCACGCCGCACACATGGCGCCGCCGGCTGCGCAAGAGGCTGCCGTACATCGGGAACATGGATGTGGCGCTCGACCTGCGGCAGTTGCTCAAGCGGTTGCCGCCGGTGGACTGGATCCGCTTCAATAGTCCGTACTCCGTTGGTCTTGGCGCGGTGACGTCGAGCGCCGGCCATCGAATCTGGGGATCGTATCTCCACCTCGAGGATCGCCCGTTCTGGCGGATGGTCGACCGGTGGCTGCCGCCGCGATGCGACCTGATCACCTGTCTCTCGCCCGACACGCGGAATGATCTTGTGCGCGCATGCCCGCGTGTGGATCACGATCGCACCATCATCGTCCCGATGGGCATCGACGGCACGCGGTTCGACCGCGCCCGTCCGCGCCGCGCCGCCGTGCGCGCCCGGTTAGGCATTGGCCACGATGAGGTGCTCGTGCTGTATGTCGGCGTCCTCTCGCGGCGCAAGGGCGTGAGCGACCTCGTCGCCGCATGGCGCAAGATTGCCGATACGCCCGGCGCGCGGCTGCTCGCCATCGGCAAGCCGGTCGAGGAAGATCAGGCAGCGCTGGTCACCCAGCTCGCCTCCGCCGACAAGCGCGTCATGCACCTCCCCGGTGTGCCCTACGAAGAGATGCCGGACTATTTCGTTGCCGGCGACGTGTTCTTCTTCCCCAGCCACCTCGAGGGATACGGCATCGTCGTCGGTGAAGCGATGGCCAGCGGGATGCCGGTCGTGACGACGCGTGCAAAGGGCATTCGCGGCGTCATCGCGGAAGGCGAAACGGCGCTTGCCGGGGACGTGGGTGACGTGGACGCGCACGCCGAGCACCTGCGCCGCGTGATCCAGGATGAGATGCTCCGCCGCCGGTTGGGCGACGCCGGCCGGCGTCGTATCGCGACGCATTTCGCCTGGGACGGGATCATCGATCGCCTCATGCTGGCGCTGGAACAGCCGATACGCGCGGGTTCCGCCGCGTGACTGCCGCGCTGGACGCGGGCCCGATGCAGCGCCTGACGGGATGGCGCGCCGCGGCGGCGTCGCGCGGCGGCCTAACGGACTGCTCGCTCGTCGTGCCGACCTACGAGCGGCCGGCCGCCCTCACGACGCTGCTCGACGCGTTGCTGCAGCTCGCCGATACGCCCGCCGACGTGGTGATCGTGGATGGGTCCCGTGGACGCGCGACCGGTGAAGCCCTCGACGCGTGGATCGCTGCGCACACGCCGCGCTTCGACCTCTCGTACGTCCGGAGCCCGGCCGGCCTAACGCTACAACGCAACGTGGGCGTCGATGCGTCGCGCGGCGCGTTCGTGTTCTTTCTGGACGATGATTGCGTTCCGGACGCGGGCTACTTCCAGGCGATTCGCGACGTGTTCGCGCGCGACGAGAACGGAAACGTCGGCGCCGTCGCCGGGGCCATTATCAACAACATGGGCGGCCGGTTGTCGCGGCGCTGGCGCCTGCGGTTCGCGCTGGGCCTCGCCCAACGGGCGGATCCCGGATCGTACCTGCACAACGGCGTATCGCTTCCCGTCACGCACGTGCCGCGCTTTACCGGTACGCGACGCGTGCAGGTGGTCCCCGGAGGCGCGGTCGCGTATCGGCGCGCCGTGCTCGATCGCCACCGTTTCTCGCTGTATTTCAGCGGCTATGCGCAGGGCGAGGATCTCGAGATGTCGCTGCGCGTAGGCCGCGAGTGGACGCTGCTCTGGTGCGGCGATGCGCACCTGTCGCACAACCACGCGCCAGAAGGGCGGCCTAACGCTGCCCGGAAGGGCCGGATGGAAGTCCGCAACCGGTACTTCATCTGGAAGCGGCATGCGAGACCCCGTGCCGCCGACTCGATCACGTTCTGGCTCGATTTCGTCTATGGGATGGGTGTCGATGGACTCGAGTTCGCCGCCCACCCGACATCCATGACGCCTCTCCAGCATGCCCGGGGCGTGCTCGGCGGATGGGTCAGCTGCCTCACCGACCCGCCGCGCTACGACGAGCCGCCCGCGCGCCGCGAATACGACGTCGACTTCGCGCCGGCGGATGACCGCGTGCCCGCGCCGTTAGGCGCGGCTGCCGGCGGTGGAACCGGGTTGGACGCCCGCCTCCACACGGGATCCGCGCGGTGACCGCGTCGACGATCGTCCAGGCGTTCGAGCCGAACAGCGCGTGCGCGCCGGTGACGTTGGGCATCCCGTCCGTCGAATACGTCGGTTCGGTCCCGCGGGGCGCGCCCGCGTCGTGGGCGCCGAGTGGCGCCGCCCGGTGGTCCTGCGCCGATGAGATGCTGCGCTTCGGTCTCACGTTAGGCGCGCTCGCGCTGGACGAGCACACGGCATCGCGGCCGATCACGCTGACGGCGGTCGCCGAACACCCGGCTGCGATCCGTCGGTGCAGGGTCACGCTGCGCATGCGATGCGCCGGTCGGCCGCACCATCTGGACGCGTACTGCCGGTGGCGTGAGGTGCACGACCGCGCCGTCACGACCGAGGCCACGCCGTTCGTGCTCCGCTGGCGCGATCCGTCCGGGCCGGTGTTCGAGCTGCGGTCCGCACGCGGATGCATCCCCGCGGTCGTCGGATGGAATCGCGGCGTACTCACGATCGACGTGCAGCTCGATGCCGCCGCCCTCCACCCGCGGTGGTCATTCGCCACCGGGCGCGCCGAGTCGGCCGCTGCACCGGCGCGTCCGGCCGGATGGTCGTCGCGCGTCGAGCTCGTGATGCGCCGCCTCGATCGTCCGGCGCCTACGCCGGCCGTGCTCGGCCGCTTGCCGTTCGGTGCCGAAGCGGCGGTCACGATCACCGACCATCCCGACTTCGACGAGGAAGAGCGGTTCCGCGTGTTCGCGCACGGCGCCAACGGCAGCCGCGGCTGGGTGGGCCGCGGGCTCCGCCTAACGAAGAGCGTCTTCGCGGTGGAGAGCGACTCGGTGCCGCGGAAGCCCGCGCCCACGCTCGAGCGTCCCGCGTATCGGGCGCTGCTCGACGAGCTCCACGGCGAGGGGAGCGAAATTGCCCCGCACGGCGTCAACGAATCGGGTAACATCGGGCCCGACCGGTTTCGACGCGGGCTCGCCGCGCTCGCCCAACGATACCGCCCCGATACGTGGATCGATCACGGGTTGTCCCTCCTCTATTGCTACACGATGGGTGGCGCGGACAATCCCGACTACGACCTTCTGAGCAGGCTCCGCGATAACGGGATCACCACGCTCTGGTCGTATCACGACGCGCCGGTGAATGCAGCCGCATCGCTCAACCTGGTTGCGCCCGACGCAAAGGACCTGGGCGACGCCGTGCGCGGTTCGATGCGACATGCGGCCAACCGCAACTATCTCATTGCCACACACTACCTGCGAACGGCGTTTCTGTCGCGGTCCACGGGCGCTCTGCACCACACGGTCGGCAAAGCATTGAGCGTTGGGCGGCGCGCGTACCTGCTGCGCGGCGGATCGCTCGCCAGTCGCCATGCCGCCGCATGGTCGGCGGCCGGCGTTGCGCTGCTCGGACTCTTCGAGTCGTCCGGTCAGTCGCGCGAGGGAGGCGCGTCCGCCGAGCGACTGTTCACGCGTACGGAAGGTCTCGAGTGGGGCGCGACGGTGTATCCCGAGCGTGCGGTTCCCATGCACCAGGTGCGCGCGGATGACCAACTCCTCTTCGCCACGCAGGAGGTGCTCCACCTGCGCGATGCGTACACGCCGGCGGCGTTCGAGCGGCTCGTGCACGAGCGCGGACTCCACCTGGCGCACACGTACCTGCTCAACACGCTGCCGTACGTGGCGGGAATGTTTTCGCCTAACCATGCCGACCCGCGATTCACGCCGGCGTGGGAGCGCGCGCTCGACAGCTTGACGGCGGAGGTCGCCGCGGGACGGGTGTGGAACCCGCCGGTGGGCGAGCTGGCGCGATGGTTCCGCACCATGCAGTGCCTGGCCGTCACGCCGCGCTCGGAATGCGCGATCGAGTTGTCGAACCCAACCGGCGAGGTGATGCACGGGGCGACGGTGATGCTGCCGGCATCCGTTAGGCCGGAGGCGGTGACGTGGAACGGCCGCCCCGCGACCGGCTCGCGACGGTGGAGCGACTGGTTGTGCGTCTGGGGGGACGTGCCCGCCGACAGCACGGTTGTGGTGCGCTGGGACCGGATCCGGGTCGAGGCAACGCCGCCGCGCGGCAAACCCCGAGTCGCCGTCGCGGGCAACGACGCCGGGACGGCGCACGAGCCGGCGGTGCCTAACGTCGTGATCTTCTGGGACTACGACACGCAGTGGGGGGCCGACCGCTCCCGCAATCCCAACGGCGCGCCCACCTGGGGCGCCCTCGAGTTCCCCAACACCGACGCCCTCCTCGAGCTGCACGCCCGCTACGGTGTGCCGGCGTGCTTTGCCGTCGTCGGCGCGGCCGCGCTCCCCGGCTCGCGCCCGTATCACGACCCCGATCAGATCCGGCGCATTCACGAAGCCGGACACGAGGTCGCCAGCCATTCGTTCCGACACGAGTGGCTGCCCGGATTGGATTCCGCCGCGCTCGATGAGACGGTGCGACACAGCAAGGATGCGCTCGAACAATGCATCGGCGCTGAGGTCGTGAGTTTCGTCCCGCCCTTCAACCAACCGTTCGATTATCCGCGGCGCCTATCCGTTAGCCTCTCCGAGCGTCGAACCGTGCGACACGAGCGGACCGATGTCGGCCGACTGTGCGCGTCGCTCAACGAAGCCGGGTACAGGTTCTGTCGCCTCGCCTATCGGCCGCTGTCCGAGCGCGTCGTGGAGGTCGTGCGCGGTCGCTTGCCGCGCCGGCCCGGACTGCTCGAGGACATCGGCGGCATCGCGTGCGTGCGCCTCAACTTGCCTGTCGGATTCACACCGGACGTGCGCGCGATCGTCGAGCGCCACCTCGATCGCGGCGGGCTCTGGACGCTGCATGGCCACCCGCACTCGGCCAGCGATGACAGCAATCCGCAGTCGCTCCGTCTGCTCGACCAGATGCTCTCCCTCATTCGCGACTGGCGCGAGCAAGGCCGCATTCGCACGGTGTTGCCTCGCGACCTCGTAGGGCAGGAGGCCACGCAATGGTCGTCGTGACGTCCGAGACCGTTCAGGAACACTTCGATCAAGAGGCGTTGCGCGGCAGGCGGCTCTTTCCTGATCGCGACACGGTGAGCGGCCTGGGCACGTGGCGCAAGTACGAGCGCGCCGCCGATCTCATGGCCGAACCATCGGTATGCAGCGTGATCGACATCGGGTGCAATCGGGGATCGGTCGAGGTGTTGTTCAGCCGACGGCACCCGGATCGGACCGGCGACGTTCGTGTTGCCGGGGTCGACGTATCGCGCGAGGCGATCGCGCAGGCGCAGGCACTGGGGTTCGACTGGTGCTCGTTCGAGTCGTACGATGGGCGCACGCTGCCGTTCCCCGACGCGTCGTTCGACCTCGCGATTCTGGTCGAGGTGATCGAGCACGTGATCGACAAGGAGTCGCTGCTGCGCGAGATCCAGCGCGTGTTGCGGCCGTCGGGCCGTCTCTATCTCACGACGCCTAACCCGGAATGTCTCGCGCTCCGCATCGAATCAGTCATGTGGCGCGTGCTCCGGTCGATTGCTGGTCGGCCCATACCGGCGAAGGATCGGTTCATCACGTCGCGTGATCTCACGGCGGCGCTCGACGCGGCGGGATTGGAACGCGTCGGCACGCAGGCCTTTGCCTGGCCGCACGCATTCATCAAGATCTGGAACTGGGGCATCGTACCGCCGTTGCCTCCATCGTGGCTGTATCGGTATCAGGAGTTTTGTCTCCGCCGCTTCGAGCGGCCCGGGATTCCCGAATGGCTGGCGCGACGACTGCACTGGTCGCTGGTGACGCTGCTCCGCCGTCGGTGACCGCGCCCGCGAGGGCTCGTCGCCGACTGCGCGTATGCGCCGTCTCGTTCAAGCCGTGCTGGCAGGACGAGTCGGGGCGCTGGATGTCGTTCGGTGGCTTCCCGTTTCAGATGGCCGCGATCGCATCGCTGTTCGATGACATGACGCTCGTCATCGTGCGCGTACCGCCGCGCGATGGGGGGATTCCGCTCCCGCTGCGCGCGCGCATCGTTCCACTGCGATCGCCGCGCGGCGCGGACCTGCGCCGCAAGCTGTCGGTCGCCGCGCGGCTGCCGTATTTCGTCTGGAAGATCGCCGCGAGCGCATGGAACGCCGATGTCGTGCACGTTCCGTTGCCGGGCGACGTCCCATTGTTAGGCATGTGGCTCGCGTTGGTCATGCGGAAGCGCGTCGTGGCGCGCTACGGCGGCTCGTGGGTGGTGAATACGCAGTCGACGTTCATGAATCGTGTGACCAAGGCGTGCATGCGACGCTTCGCCGGAGGCCGCAACGTGATGCTGGCCACCGGCGATGGCGACACCGCGCCCGCCGCAGGCGTAGAGTGGGTGTTTTCGACCGCCCTCGCGCGACGCGAGCTCGATCAGATCGCGCCGCGTCTGGACCGCGGCCTGTCGGCCCCGCCCCGGCTCGTGTACGCTGGCCGCCTCTCACCGGAAAAAGGCGTCGCGGTATTGATCGATGCGCTCGGCCTCCTCGCCCGTGACCCGTACGTTCCGCAGCCGCACCTCACGATTCTGGGTGATGGCGACGAACGCGCCGCTCTCGAAGCACGCGCCGCATCGGTCGGCTGTCGCGATCGCGTGACCTTCGCCGGCCAGGTGGACCGCGCAACCCTGTCGAGTGCGCTGGATGTAGCGGATCTGTGTGTCCAACCGTCCCTTACAGAAGGATTCAGCAAGGCGTGGTTGGACGCCATGGCGCACGGACTGCCGGTGCTCGCCTCGAACGTCGGTGCTGCGTCCGCCGTGATCGGGACACGTGGCGAGCGCGGGTGGCTCGTCGTGCCGGGCGACAGCCAAGCGCTTGCCGATGCGATCCGCCGCGTGCTCGTGGATCAACAGGATTGGAGTGCATTGCGCCGCCGCTGCCGCGCGTACGTCGAAGGCAGAACACTCGAGGCGTGGGCGGAGCGCATCGGAACGATGTGTGCTGCGCAGTGGGGATGGACGATGACGGACGGGCGACTCCAGGCATGAATACACCACCAACCCTGCCCATCGCGGATTCGCCGCCGCCGGTTCCTGCAAACGAGGCGCCGGCGCGGCCTCGTCGTCCGTTAGGCCCACCCAAGGTACCCCAGACCGGCAAGTGGTGGGGACCGCTGTTCTCGCTTTTCGTCGTCCTCGTCTGGGGGGCGTCGTTCGTCGTGGGCTTCCAGGTGGCCCTCACCGTCATCGAGGCCGTTGGTCTTCTCACGCTGGTGTTTGGCCTGGTCAACCCGCGCATCGGGATGGTCGGCATCACGATGCTGTGCGTGATCGACGGACCCGCGCGCGTGTACCTGCTCACGGGCGGCGTGCTGCGGTGGAACACGCTGAATTACTGGCTGCTGCTCGTGATGCTGTTGTACGTGCCGTTCCTCATCCGCCTGCGAGACCGCCACAGCATCCTGCTCACGGCATTCGTGGGGCTGCTGGTCGTCGACTTGTCGATCACCAACAATCTCATCGAGGGCGTGCAGCAGATCCTCGGCATCTTCATCACGTTCGGGTTGTTGATCTACTTCGTACGTGCCGGCACGGACAAGCGGATGTGGTTCTGGATCAGCACGATCGCCGGACTGATCGGGGCGTTAGGCGGCCTGTCGTGGTTCTTCCAGCGCATGCATCTGCCGCAGATCAACGAGAACGCCTGGGCGATGTTTCCGTGCACGGCGCTGTTCGCGATCTGCCTCGGGTTCCCCTCCGCAGTCTCGATGAAGCGCGGCCAGGCAACTTTGCTGTCATTGGCCGTCGTGAATCTGATGTGGATTTTCCTGAGCGGCAGCCGCGGTACGCTGCTCATCGGCGCGTGCTGCATCATCGTGCTCCTCCTCACCATGCGTGGGTTGCGGCAGCGGACGGTGGCGATCCTGTGCGGCGCGTTGATCATCTTCGTCGCGGCAGCGCGCTTCAGTCAGATGCAGGAGCGGGCGACGTTCCGGCTCTTCAAGCTCTTCACGACCGATCAACCGCTCAGCGGCAACTATTCGCTGTCGAGCCGCACGAGCGGACGCTCCGACCTGGCGATCGGGGGCTTCTACATTTTCGAGGAGCATCCGATGGGCGTCGGCACGGGCAGCTTCAAGCTCGCGTGGAAGAATCTCGATCGGCACGACAACATGGGCGACTACGCGCGCGGCGAGCTGCGTGCCGCGCACTCCGGCTGGGTGAAGGTGTTGGCCGAGAACGGTGTACTCGGCATTCTCCTGATGGCGGCGTGGGTCGGCTCGTTCGCCTACGGCGCGCTCAAGACGCGAAAGCGCGTGCTCCGGCGTCTGGGGCTGCTCACCGCGCTGGCGCTGTTCGCCGCGCTGCTGGCCACCGAATTCCAGTCCAAGGGGTTGTGGTACCTCGCGGCCGGCGCCACGGTGTTCCTCGAGCGCGACAGCATCGAAGCCGCCATGTACATTCGCCGCCGGCTGCCGGACGCGCGGCGCGTGCAGCGCCAGGCGCCCGCCCAGAGTGCCGGGGTGTGACGCCGAGTCAACCGCCTAACGGATCGCCGGCGAAGATCGCGTTGGTCGCCGGGACCCTTGGGCAAGGCGGCGCCGAGAAACAACTCGTGTACATGGCGCGCGCGCTAAGCGATGCGGGCGCGCAGGTGCGCGTATACTGCTTGACCCGCGGCGAGTATTACGAGCCCGCGCTGAAAGACATCGGTCTCGCGCCCGAGTGGGTCGGACGATTTCCCGCGCCACCGCTGCGCACGCTCGTGCTGGCCGCGGCCTTGAGACGCTTCCGTCCGGACATCGTCCAGGCGGCGCACTTCTACACCAACCTGTACGTCGCCATGGCGGCGCCGCTCGCCGGAGCCATCGGCATCGGCGCGGCGCGGAACGACGTCGTGCACGAGGTCGAATACAACGGCCGCTGGGGACGTCGGCTGCTGCGTGCACCGTCGGCGCTGATCGTCAACTCCTACGCGGCCCGCGACAATGCCGAGGCGCTCGGCCGGCCGCGCGAGGCGATTCACGTGCTGCCTAACGTGATCGACCTGTCGGCGTTCGATGCGGCCAGCGGGCCGATGCCGCGCCGTGCGAACGATCCGGTGGTCGTGGTCGGCGTGGGGACCTTCGTGCCGCAAAAACGGTTCGACGTGTTTCTCCGGGTGATCGCCGCCGCGCGCGCGCAGGGCGCGCCGGTGCGCGGGGTGCTCGCGGGCGATGGCCCCGAGCGTGCGGCGCTCGAGGGCCTGGCGCAATCCCTCGGTTTGGTGGGCGATGCGGTCTCGTTCGTCGGGCGGCGGAACGACATCCCGGCGCTCTTGCGCGGAGCGGACGTGTTCATGCTGACGTCGGACCACGAGGGGTTTCCTAACGTCGTGCTCGAAGCGATGGCCGCCTCGCTGCCCGTTCTGTGCACGGCCACGGGAGACGCCCGCGCGATCGTGGACCACGGTGCCACGGGCTACGTGACCGCCCTCGGCGACGCCGACCGCCTAACGGAACATCTCGTCGCCCTGTCGCGCTCGGCCGACGAGCGCCGGAGACTCGGTGACGCCGGGCGGCGCCGCGTCGAAAGTCAGTACGCGTTCGGCAGTCTTGCCGCGCGACTCACTGCGATACACGGTGCCGTCGAGCACGCCCAACATCGGAGACGCCGCGCGCCGATGCCGGTGTGATCTCGTCAGGCACAACGACAGAGCGGGGCGGGCGACCAGGTCGCCCGCCCCGCTTTGTCGTTGTGCGTCGCGCGAGCTACTGCTTGAGCACGACGAACGTCTGGAACTGCGACGTCGTCGACGGCATCGCGTGCCCGCCAATGCTGGCCGGTGCCGAGGTACCGCTCATCGGAATCGTGACCGGTCCGCCGTACGTGCCCGACACCACCGGCGCACCAAAGAAGTTCTGCGCGTTGACCACGACGAAGTGATCGCCGGCGTTGAGCGCGCCGGACAGATCGACCGTCACCGCGCCCGCACCAGACCAGTTGTACACGACGATATTGGCTCGGCCCTTCTCGTAGGTGTTCGGCTCGACCACGATGTGGTTCGCAGGGAATGAAGAGCTCATCGTGGAATGCGTGTCCCACCCGAACGCCGACCGGAACGTCGACAGCGTGTAGCCGATGCCGAGCACCGAGAATGCCGTCGAGGAGCCGTCCATGTAGGTGTTGTTATCCACCGTGCTGCTCACCGGAATGTCCTGGTCGAAGAGCACGTCGACGCCGCTCGGGTTGACCACAGTGTTGCCCGTGAACGTGAGACCCGAGAGCCACTGGCTGAGGAACGCGGTACCGACCACGTAGTTGTTCGTCACCACACCGTTCCTGTTCGTCGTGCCGAAGTTGTACCCCACCCGCATGCTGTTCCCCATCTTGCTCGGGTTGTAGTACGCCATGTTGCCGTTGACGACGAGGTTGTTCAGCGGCGAGCCGCCGCCGAACGTGTAATTCATGCCGTCGCCCACACCCGAGTTGAACGAGACGTTGCCGTCAACGGTGAAGTTGTTGAGGAACGCGTTGCCCGACCCGTATACGTGCACGCCGTAGCCGAACTGATTGAAGAGGATGTTGTCCTGCAGGACCTTCGTGCCCGTGTTGTTCTGGGCGTAGATGCCGTGGCCGAAGCTGGTGCTGGTCGACCCGTGGAATCCGTTGTTGTAGATGATGTTCCCGTACGCGACCTGGTTCGGCCCTTCGGACCACAGGCCGAATCCATCGCCCGAGTGGTCGTGCACGATGAGGTTGATGAACCGGCATCCGGGGCAGTGCGAGTTGATGCCTTGAATGTCCTGCGTGCTGGTGTTCGTGTTGGCGAGCTCGAATCCCCAGTACCAGGTGTAGCTGCCGTCGACCGCGATGTCGCCGTTGATCGTGGCGCGCTCGCCCGGGTAGGCGCGGACGACGATCGGCGCCGTCGACGTGCCGGTGAGCGTCGCGTGATAGTCGGAGCGACCTTCGCCCGAGCCGTACGTGCCGGCGCGCAGCCAGACCGTGTCGCCCGGGTGGATGCGACCACCGGCACCGCCTAACGCGGTCGTCAGATCCCACGGCGACGTCGCGCTTCCACTGCCACCGCTGCTGCCCGATGGCGTCACGTACCAGCCGGCGTGCGTGCCGGTGGGTGGCGGCGACCCTCCGCCGGTCGAGCCGGTGGTGTTCTTGACGGTCACCTGCTCCGACGACTTGCTCGAATGTCCCTGGGCGTCGGTGGCGATCGCCGTAAGCGTGTGCGTGCCGTTGGCGACAGTCGTGGATTTCCAGGATGTGCTGTAGGGCGACGTCGTATCCGTCGCCGCGATCGACTTGCCGTCCACCTGGAACTGGACGCCGGTCACCCGAATCGTACTGGTCGCGCTCGCGCTGACGGTAACGGCGTTGGTCACTGATGCACCGGACGTGGGCGCGGTGATCTTCACCGTTGGGCCGGCCACCGTCGTCGTCGAGCCGGAGCCGACAACGATTACCATGTACATGTTGCAATTACCCGTCCGATCCACGTTGCTGCCCAGCGTCACCTTGCCCTGCGCGAACGTGCGCTTGAAGAGCGTGAGGTGCTGCTGTCCGTAGAAGTCCGAGTTGGTGATGACGGACGTCGTCTTCGTGAACGTCGACGTCAACCACTTTGGCGCCGCAATACGGTTGTCGTGCGCGACGTATACCGTGACCGCGCGGTCGACGTTGAAGCTCAGGAACGACGTGCTTCCCGGCTTCGCCACTTTGTCGTTGTTCGCGGTCTGGATGTAGGTGGCGCCCTGCACGATCGACGGCAGCGGCGACATGACCTTGTACGTGCGGTCCGTGTAGACTTTCGCGCCAACGGCCATCGTGCCGCTCATCGCGACGTACGTCTTCCCGGTCGCGACGGAAATGCTGGAGACGACCACCGGTCCGGTGGTCGTGGTAGTGGTCGCGCCCTCCACGCCGAGTGGGGGCGATGAGTTAGGCGCTACGGTGTCGGAGCAGGCTGCGGCGGTCGCAACAGCGGCGCAACCAAACGCAAACGCGAGGTGGGATCGTGAAATCCGCATCGGCTGGGTCCCGGGATATACAGCGTCCGTTCGGCGGCCCGACGAGCGTAGCCTCCCATGAACGGGAAGCTGTAGCCTCGAAGCTTTGCGTCACCGGCTTTCGCCGGTTTTGCCCTTGTCGCGGTGACCCCGGAGGGCCGAGCGATCGTGCCTAGTAGTCCACTCGTGAAAACCATCGCGAGTCGTCGCACCAACATCGTATGGCGCGGTCCCGCAACTGCTGACGCGGACAATTATCGTATCGCGGCGGTGACGCTCAATACTGAGTTTGCGCGCGATCGAAGTCCTGACTGTTCGGTCAGACAGGATTGTATGCAGATTCGTGTCGATTTAGCTCGCTCGAGCTAACTCGTTGCGGAAATTGTATGGGACGTCGCTACAATCGACACAAAACAATGAGAGGGCACCGTCGCCGGTGCCCTCTCATTGTGTGAAGCGCCTAATGATGCTGACCGCCACTGTCGTGCGCGGTCAGCCAGGCGTCATTGCTTCAAGACCACGTACGTCTGGAATTGCGTCGATGTCGCTGGCATCGCGTGACCGCCTATCGCCGCAGGCGGCGACACCGTCGATATCGGCAGCGCGATCGGTCCACCGTAAACCCCAGACATCACCGGCGTGCCATAGAAATCCTGCGCGTTCATGACGACGAAATGGTCGCCGATGTTCAGTGCGCCCGACAAGTCCACCGTCACCGAGCCGGCGCCGGTCCAGTTGAACACTACGATGTTGGCGCGACCCGGCTCGTAGGCGTTTGGCTCGACGACAATATGATTGGGCGGCGTCGCGGAGCTCATCGTCGAGTGCGCGTCCCAGCCGAAATTCGATCGCCACTGCGAGAAGCTGTACCCGATGTTCAGCGCGCTGAATGGCGTCGACGCGGAGCCGCTGTACGTGTTGTTGTCCCAGGTGCTGTTGGTCGGCACGTCCTGGTCGACCAGCACCACGAGGCCGCTCGAGTTGATCACCGTATTTCCTGTGAACGTGAAGCCCGACGTCCACTGACTCACGAACGTGGTGCCAACGATGTAGTTGTTGGTCATCGTGCCGTTCGTGTTGGTCGTGCCGAAGTTGTACCCGATCCGGAAGCTGTTGCCCATGCGATCGGGATTGTAGTACGCCATGTTGCCGTTCACGACGAGATTGATGAGCGGCGAGCCGCCGCCCAACGTGTAGTTCATGCCGTCGCCCACACCCGAGTTGAACGAGACGTTGCCGTCGACGGTGAAGTTGTTGAGGAACGCGTTTCCGGATCCGTAGACGTGGATGCCGTAGCCGAACTGGTTGAACAGGACGTTGTCCTGCAGGAGTTTCGTGCCCGTCTGATTCTGCGTGTAGATGCCGTGGCCGTAGCTGGTGCTGGTCGACCCGTGGAAGCCATTGTTGTAGATGAGGTTCCCGTACGCGACCTGGTTAGGCCCTTCGGCCCAGAGTCCCATGCCGTCGCCCGAGTGATCGTGCACCACGAGATTGATGAAGCGGCAGCCGGGGCAGTGTGAGTTGATGCCCTGGATGTCCTGCGTCGTGGTGTTGGTGTTCTTCAGCTCGAATCCCCAGTACCACGTGTAGCTGCCATCCACGGCGATGTCGCCGTTGATCGTCGCGCGCTCACCCGGGTACTGCCGCACGATGATCGGTGCGGACGCGGTGCCGTTCAGCGTTGCGTGATAGTCGGAGTTGCCTTCGCCGCTGCCGTAGGTCCCGGCGCGAAGCCACACGGTGTCGCCGGGCTGGATGCGACCGGACGCGCCCGACAACGCCGTCGTCAGATCCCACGGCGCGCTCGCGCTGCCGTTGGCCCCGCTGCTTCCGTTAGGCGCGACGTACCACCCGGCGTGGTTCGCCGGCGGTGGCGGCGGCGGTGGCGGCGCGTCCACGACGATCGTCGACGTGCCCGCCTTGCCCTCACTCGTGGCCGTGATCGTCGCATTGCCGCCGGCGACACCCGTCACGCTGCCGGACGTCGTCACCGTCGCGACGCTCGAGCTCGAGGTGCCCCACGTAATCGTGCGACCGGTGAGCACGTTGCCCGCCGAATCCTTGAGCGTGGCGCTCAACTGCGCCTTGGCGCCCACCGCGAGCGTGTCGGTCTTGGGCGCGAGCGCCACGGTCGATACGGGCACCAGCGTCACCGAGATCGCCGACGTTCCACTCTTGCCTTCACTCGTCGCGGTGACGGTCGCCGAACCGGGCGCCAGTGCTGTCACCAGACCCGACGTCGAAACCGTTGCCGCCGCGGTCGCGCTCGACGCCCACGTCACGGTGCGACCCGTGAGCACGTTGCCGCCGGCGTCGCGAACGGTCGCCGTGAGCTGCGACGTGTTGCCAACTCTGAGCGTCGCCGTGTTCGGCGCAACCGACACCGATGCGACCGCCGCCGCGGTGACCGTGACCGCCGATGAATCCGTGTGTCCTTCGCTCGCGGCGTAAATCTCGGCCGTGCCTGGGGTCGCACCCGTCACGAGACCGCTGCCGCTCACCGTCGCCGTACTGCTGTCGCTGGACGTCCACGCGATGGTGCGTCCCGTGAGGACGTTGCCGCTTGCATCGCGCAGCGTGACCGACAACTGAACCGTCCCGTTAGTCGCAACGGTCGCCGAGTGCGGGCTCACGGCCACCGACGCCACCGGCGGAACGAAGACGGTGACGCCGGCGGTGCCGGTCTTGCCTTCGCTCGTTGCCGTGATCGTGGCCGAGCCGACGGCGACCGCCGTCACGAGCCCGGCGCTCGAGACTTTCGCGATCGCCGCATTCGACGACGACCAGGTGATGGTCCGACCGCCTAACGCCGTGCCGGTCGAGTCGCGAGGCGTCGCGGTGAAGGTGATCGTGTCGCCGGTCACCATGGATGCCGAAGTTGGGCTCATGGAGACCGTCGCAACCGGAGCGGCCAGCGCCTGAACCGCGACCGACGACGTGCCGCTTACGCCGCCGCTCGTGGCGGTAATCGTTGCGTTGCCTGCGCCGCGTGCCGTTACCAGACCCGTGGTGGACACCGAAGCGGTGCTCGTGTCGCTGGTCGACCATGCGATGATCGACCCCGTCAGCACGTTGCCGCTATCGTCCTTCACGGTTGCCTTGAGTTGCGACGTCGCGCCTTGCGTCAGCGATATCGATGACGGTGCGACGGCCACACTGGCCGCTGCCGCCTGCGCGACCGTGACCCTGATCTTCGTTTTCTTCTTGCCCGCGGACGCGGTCACGGTGGTCGTGCCGCTGGTGACACCCGTGACCAACCCCGTTCCGCTGACCGAGGCGAGCGATGGATCGCCCGACAACCACGAGACCGTAGTCGACATGGGCTGTCCGTGCGAGTCACGCACATTCGCGGTGAGCTGCGCGGTCTGCTTCGGCTGGATCGACACGGACGCCGGTGACACGACGACCGTGTCGGGCATGAGCGGCGACACGGTGATGTCCGACGTCGAGGTGATGCCCTCGGAGGTAGCCGTGATCGTAGTGGTACCTTGGGCAAGACCGGTCACCGAGCCCGACGACGACACGGAGGCAACGGCCGGCGTGCTGCTCACCCATGTAATAGTATGGCCGGTGAGCGCATTGCCGTTTGCGTCGCGCGGCGTCGCGACCAGTTGGAGCACGTCGCCAACCAGGATGTCGGCGCTCGACGGGGTGAGCTGCACCGACGCGACGGCCGGCGGCATGACGTTCACCGACGCAGTGCCGACCTTCGATGCGCCTGCCGCGATGATTTGCGTCGAACCAATCTTTTTGGTGGAGACGTTGCCGTTCTCGTCGACAACGGCGACCGTCGTGTCCTGACTGGACCAGGTGACGGATTGACTCGAGACCGGATCGCCTGAGTTGTCCACCGCGACGGCTTGGAAGGACACATGGCCGCCCAATGGCACGCTCGCCGAGGTGGGCTGCATCCGGATGGCCGCGACGTCGTGAGGGACGTCGAGCTGCGGCGAGGACGTGTCGAGACAGGCGACGGCGGCGAGCGTGAGGATGAACACGGCCGCTGATGTTACGCCGAGATGGGGACGCATGCCAAACCCCTCCGTGAAGGATCCGTTCGGCGGCCCGACTGGCGTGACGCGTCTTTGAACGCGCGGTAGCCTCGTAGCTTTGCGTCGCCGGCTTTCGCCGGGTTTGCCGTTGTCGCGGCCCCTCGGGGAGGGGACGTGCGATCGTGCCTCGTTTCGATTGTGTAGTTGGTGCTGCTCTCCGGAGACGCCTGTCTGTTGGTCGCGTAACCATAAGGAAATTCACATACTTACACGGTGGTCGCGGCGCGAGAAAACGTTACGCCGGCCACGAATTGTTTCACGTGCAGGAAATGATGATCGGAGTGGTGTGGTAAGACGCGTTGCGCATGCGATCGTCTTTGCGGTGCAATGATGAAGTCGCCTCTGGCTATTCAGGGTGAGTCATGACATTGTGCGGTCCCGCGCCGATGACTCCACGCGTTCTCTTCGTCGGAAATTTCCTGTCGAGCTCGAGGGCGAGCCTGACAGTGGGCGAAGCATTGGCCTCGCGATTGGCTTCGGCGGGTTGGACCACACTGACGACATCGGGCAAGCGGCCGCGTCTCGCGCGACTCGCCGACATGGTGAGCACGGTCTGGCGCCGTCGGGCCGACTACGACGTGGCAGTCGTCGATGTCTACTCGGGCGCCGCGTTCGTTTGGGCGGAGGCGGTGACGGCGACGTTGCGCGCGGCACGGCGCCCGTACGTTCTCACGCTGCACGGCGGCAATCTGCCGAAATTCGCGTCGCGTTGGCCGCGGCGCGTTCGGCGGTTGCTGCACGGTGCGCACACGGTCACGACGCCATCCCTGTATCTCCGCGACCGTCTGCGACACGTGCGCGACGACCTCGCTCTCGTCCCGAACGCGATCGAGCTCGGCTCATACCGCTTTCGCGAGCGGACGCGCGCGGCCCCGCGGCTGGTGTGGCTGCGCGCCTTTCATCGCGTCTACAATCCGACGCTGGCCGTGCGGGCGATTGCGCGCCTAACGCAAGAGATCCCGGATGTCCATCTGACGATGGTGGGATCCGACACCGGCGACGGCACGCACAGGGCCACGCGGGATGCCATCGCCGAGGCCGGTCTGGGGGCGCACGTGGAGCTGCGGGGCGGCGTGCCCAAGGCCGATGTGCCCACCGTCCTCGGACAGGCGGACGTCTTCCTGAATACGAGTACGATCGACAACACGCCGGTGAGCGTGATCGAGGCGATGGCCTGCGGCCTGTGCGTGGTGAGCACGTCGGTGGGCGGCATGCCGTTTCTGCTCGATGACACGCGCGACGGCCTCCTCGTGCCTAACGGTGACGCGGACGCGATGGCGGCGGCGGTGAGGCGGATCGTCGTGGAGCCCGAGCTGGCGGCCGGGTTGTCGCGTCGCGCGCGCGCCAAAGTGGAAGCATTCGATTGGAGCGCGGTCCTGCCCCAATGGGAGTCGATTCTCGACAATGTCTCGGCGGCCCGCGCGTGAATCGACGGCTGCTGGGTCTCTATCATCGTTTGCCGACGCCGGCGCGCAGTGCGGCGGCGGCGATGCGCGGATTGTACCTCCGCGCGTGGCGCTACGGTCCGGAGACGGATCGCATGGCGGACGAAGCGATCGAGCGCGAGCGGTGGAGTGCGGCGCAGTGGGCCGCGTGGCGCAGCGAGCGACTCGGCCGCGTGCTGGAGCGTGCGGCGACGCGCGTGCCCTATTATCGAGACCAGTGGTCGGCGCGACGTCGCGCGGGGGATCGCGCATCGTGGGAGCTGCTCGAGAACTGGCCCATTCTCGAGAAGGAGACGGTGCGTCGGTTAGGCATCGCGCTGCTGGCCGACGACTGCGACAGCAGGACGATGTTTCACGAGCACACGAGCGGGACGACGGGCACGTCGCTCGATCTGTGGTGGAGCCGGCGCACGGTGCGGGCGTGGTACGCGCTGTTCGAGGCGCGGTGGCGCCGGTGGTACGGGGTGTCGCGGCATGATCGGTGGGCGATCATTGGCGGCCAGCTCGTGGCGCCGGTGGCGCGGCGCACGCCGCCGTTCTGGGTGTGGAATCCCGCGCTGCGGCAGCTGTATCTCTCGGCCTATCATCTGGCGCCTGATCTCGTGCCGTTCTACCTGGACGCGATGCGGCGGTACCGCATCCGCCACCTCTTCGGCTACAGCTCGGCGCTGCACGCGCTGGCGTTAGGCGCGGGCGCGGGGGGCGCGGCCGACCTGCGTTTGGCCGTCGTGACGACGAACGCCGAGCCGCTGTTTCCGCATCAGCGAGAGGCGATCGCCGCGGCGTTCGGGTGCCCGGTGCGCGAGACGTATGGCATGGCGGAGATCGTGACGGCCGCGAGCGAGTGCGCGGCCGGTCGGCTGCACGAGTGGCCGGAGGTCGGTGTCGTGGAGCGCGTGTCGAGTGATGGGGCGTTGGGCGAGGACGCATCGGTGGGCGATCTGGTGTGCACGGGTCTTCTGAACGACGACATGCCGCTGGTGCGTTATCGCGTCGGCGATCGCGGCGCGTGGGACTCGGATTTGTCGACGTGCGAATGCGGGCGGACCTTGCCGCGCATTGCGCGCCTCGAGGGACGCGCCGATGACACGCTGTTCACCCGCGATGGACGCGCGGTGGGACGCATGGATCCCGTTTTCAAGAGCCGCGCGCCGGTGCGCGAAGCCCAGATCGTTCAGGAGGCGTTGGACCGCGTGCGCGTGCGGCTGGTGCCGGCGGACGGCTATACGTCCGCCGACGGTATGGCGATCGCGGCGCGGATCCGTGATCGGTTAGGCGACATCGACGTGACCATCGACGAGGTGGCCGAGATTCCCCGTACGTCGAACGGCAAGCTGCGAGCGGTCGTCTGCCAGCTGCCGGAATCGGAGCGCGCGCGTCTGCGCGCCAACGCCGTGCGCACGTGAAACTCACGATCCTCACGCAGTACTACCCACCCGAGATCGGCGCGCCGCAGCGCCGGCTGTCGAGCCTGGCGCGACACTTCGTGCGCGCGGGACACGAGGTGCGCGTGCTCACGGCGATGCCCAACTATCCGCGCGGCGAGATCTACGCGGGCTACGGCGGCGCAGCGCGGCGCGAAACGATCGATGGCGTGTCCGTGCTCCGGACGTGGATCGTGCCGACGCAGCGCACGACCTACGCACACCGGTTGGCCAACTACTTCTCGTTCGTCGGCTCGTCGGCGACGATCGGGACCGCGCTGGAGCCGGGCCGCGCCGACTATCTCCTGGTGGAGAGTCCGCCGCTGTTCCTCGGCATGAGCGGAACGTGGTTGAGCCGGGTGCAGCGGGCGCGGTTGATCATGAACGTCAGCGACCTGTGGCCGGAGAGCGCGGTTCGGTTAGGCGTAGTGCGCGAGGGGAGCGTGGTGCACCGTGCGAGCGCGCGCCTCGAGCGGTGGTGCTACCGGCGCGCGTGGATGATCACGGGGCAAAGCCGCGAGATCGTGGCCGACATCGAGGCGCGGAACCCCGGCTGCCGCACGTATCATCTCTCGAACGGCGTCGAAGTGAGCGAGTTCGGGCCCGAGCACGCCGGCCGTGAGGCGCGCGCAGCGTTGGGCAGTGATGGCGACGGATCGTGTCTGGCCTTGTACGCCGGCCTCCATGGCATCGCGCAGGGTCTGCCGCAGCTTCTGGCGGCGGCGTCGATGCTCGAGGGCGATGGCGCGCCGATGGACATGACATTCATTGGCGATGGTCCCGTGAAGCAGGATCTGCGACGCGAAGCCGCGTCGCGCGGGCTCTCGCGCGTGCGCTTTCTCGATGCCCGGCCGCCGAGCGCGCTGCCGCCGCTGCTCGCGTCGGCAGACATCCTGCTGGTGCCGTTAGGCATGCCGATCCCGGGTGCCGTGCCGTCCAAGTTGTACGAGGCGATGGCGTCGGGACGGGCCGTGGTGCTCGTCGCCACCGGTGAAGCGGCGAGCATCGTGCGCCAGCACGACGCCGGCCTGGTGGTGGAACCCGGCGACGTCGCCGGGCTCGCCGCGGCGCTGCGCACGCTGCGCGACGATCCGGCGCAGCGCCGTGCGTTAGGCGAGAACGGCCGGCGGGCGGCGGTGCAGTTCTTCGACCGGAGCGGCATCGCGGCACGCTTCATCGACACGTTGGAGGCGGCGCTGTGAGCGAATCCTCCGCGCGCAACGAAGAACAGCGCATCCGGACCGTCTACGCGGGTCGGACGGATACGGCCAAGTACTCGTGGTTCTCGAGTGGCCAGCAGCTCATGCTGCACGGCGCAGCACGCGCGCTCCTCGACGCCCTCCGTCGCGCCGGGATGTCGCGGTTGGATGAGATGCGAGTGCTCGAAATCGGGTGCGGCAGCGGGCACTGGTTGCGGGAGCTCGTACAGTGGGGCGTGCGGCCCGATCATCTCGCCGGCATCGATCTCATCGCCGAGCGACTCGGCGATGCACGCGCGCGGTGTGCGCCGGGTGTGCGACTCGCCGCCGCGAGTGCCGCGGCCCTGCCGTTCGCGGACGGCGCGTTCGACATTGTCCTGCAGTCCACCGTACTGACGTCGGTGCTCGACGCGACCGTGCGCGAACGAATCGCCGCCGAGATGATGCGCGTGCTCAGGCCGGACGGTGTGGTGCTGTGGTACGACTTTCTGGTCGACAATCCGAGGAATCGCGATGTGCACGGCGTGGATCGTCGCGAGCTGGCACGGCTGTATCCGGGATGGCAGCTCGACGTCCGCCGGGTCACGCTCGCGCCACCGGTCGCGCGGTTTATCGCACCCCGGATGTGGACGGTGGCAGCGGCCTTATCCGCCATTCCCTTTCTGTGCACCCACTACGCAGGGACGTTACGCCGCATGGCACGCTAGTGGTGAAGCAGCGACTCGCTGTGGCGATGCCACAACAGTTCGCGCATCGATGCCACCGTCGGTCTCCACCCTCAAAATTGATCCCGCCTACAGGGGCGTAACGCGTAAGTCTCGGCAGTTTCGGCTGCATTGACCCATGCATACGTCGCCCATAGTGTGTGTCCGCTCTCGCGTTAGAGCACTCTAAGACATCGGCCCTTGGTTTGCCGAGGATGCCAGGGGATTCGGAACGATTTTTTTCACCGGACCTGGAGCGCATACGGATGTATTCGTCGGACTCGAAGGTTCACGTTGGTTCGAACACGACGGAAGGACGGTCCACGCCGGCGGGTCCAGCTGCGCCGGGGCATCGCCGGAGCGACCGGACGGCGCAGATCGCCACATATCGTGAAGTTCCGCAGCGCGTTCGCAGAATCTCGTCGTCCACGTACACGCCTCGTGAACAGTTCCTCGCGTTCTCGCCGCCGCTCATCGGAGAGGAAGAGATCGACGCGGTGGTGGACACCCTGCGCTCGGATTGGCTGACGACAGGTCCGAAGACGCGCCGTTTCGAGCAGGATTTCGCGCGCTACGTCGGTGCCAACGACGCGCTGGCGTTGAACTCGTGCACGGCAGGCCTCCACACGGCGCTGGCTGCGTTAGGCATCGGCCCCGGCGACGAGGTGATCACGACGCCGATGACCTTCGCGGCGACCGTGAACGTCATCGAGCACGTCGGCGCGCGGCCGGTGCTGGTGGATGTCGAGCCCGATACGCTCAACATCGATCCGGTCGCGATCGAGCAAGCCATCTCGCCGAGGACACGCGCGATTGTCGCGGTGCACTACAGCGGACACCCGGCGGATCTCGATGCGATCGAGGAGCTGGCGCGCGAAAACGATCTGTTCGTGATCGAAGATGCGGCACACGCGCTCCCGGCGCGCTACAAGAACCGGATGATCGGCGCGGGCCGCAATCCGACGGCGTTCAGCTTCTACGCGACGAAAAATCTCACGACCGGCGAAGGCGGCATGCTCACGGGGAGCGACGAGTTCCTCGAGCGTGCGCGCCCGTTCAGCCTGCACGGCATGACGCGCGACGCGCTGAGCCGCTATGCGAAGGGCGGCAGCTGGCGCTACGAGATTCTGTCGCCGGGCTTCAAGTACAACATGACGGATATTCAGGCCGCCATGGGATTGTGCCAGCTGCGCAAGCTCGAGTGCTTCGATGGGCGTCGCCGCGAAGTCGTCGACACGTACAACGCCGCATTCGCCGACGAGGATGCGTTGGAGCTGCCGGTCGAGCGGCGTGACGTGCGGCACGCCTGGCACCTGTATGTGTTGCGGCTTCGTACGGAAGCGCTGCGCATCGGGCGCGACGAGTTCATCGATGAGCTCACGGCGCGCAACATCGGGACGTCGGTGCATTTCATTCCGGTGCACCTGCATCCGTATTATCGGGATCGGTACGGCTACGACGAACAGGATTTCCCCGTTGCGGTGGGCAATTTTGAGCGTATGCTCAGCCTGCCGTTGAACCCCCGGTTGACGTCGACCGACGTCGGCGACGTCATCGAGGCCGTTCTCGACATCGTTCGTACGTATCGTAGGTGACGCACATGAAGCGTGTCGTCGATGTCACGGTGTCCGCGCTCGCGCTGGCATTGTTGTGGCCGCTCGGGCTGGTGATCGCGGCGGCGGTGACGTTAGGCGACGGCGGTCCGCCGTTCTTTCGACAAGAGCGCGTCGGCCGCGGCGGCCGCACGTTCCGCATGTGGAAGTTCCGGACGATGATCGTCGGGGCGGAACGGAGCGGCCGCCACCTCACCGTGGGCGGCGATCCGCGCGTGACGCGTGTGGGTGCCCTGCTGCGGCGGACGAAGCTCGATGAGCTGCCGCAGCTTCTCAACGTGCTGCGCGGCGAGATGAGCATGGTGGGTCCGCGGCCCGAGGTCCCACGCTACGTGGCCTTCTACGCCGCCGAGCAGCGCGCGGTGCTGCGCCTAACGCCGGGCATCACGGATCCGGCATCCCTTCGCTACCGCGACGAGAGCGAACAGCTCGCGGCGTCGGCCGAGCCGGAGCGGACGTACGTCCATCAGATCATGCCGGAGAAGATTCGACTCAATCTCGCCTATGCGGCGCGCGCGACGTGGCGCACCGACATCGGCGTGATCTGGGCGACGGTGCGCACCCTGCTCGCGCCCGGACCATCCAGCGACGTCCACTCGCCATCGGCGCCGCCGAGCGACGATGCGGGACACGGGTCGATGGCGCGATCGGCCGTCGGCCGTTAGACGTTCTCCCTCCTCTGAACCGCCTCCCGAAATGCTGCCACCGTCCCTCATTCGCTATCGCCGGCCCCTCGTCTTCAGCGCGCACGCCGCGCTGACGGCGATCGCGTACGCGGCGGCGTTCGCGCTGCGGTTCGACGGCCAGGTGCCATCGGCGGCGGTGAAGACGTTTGGCGACACGGTGCTGGTGCTCGTTGCCATGCGGCTGGCGCTGTTCACGCTGTTCGGCATGCACCGCGGGTTCTGGAAGCATTTCAGCCTGCACGATCTCATCACACTCGGCAAAGCCGTCGGGTTAGGCACGATCTGCTTCGGCGCCGGACTGTGGGCGTTGGGCGACCTGGGCGCGGTGCCGTCGTCGGTGGTGCTGCTCGAGGGCATGTTGACGCTGATGCTGTTAGGCGGAACGCGCCTCGCGGTGCGATACTCGCTCGAAGGCCGCCTCAACAAGCGCTCGACGACGTGTCGCCGCGTGCTGGTTGTCGGTGCGGGCGAAGCGGGCGAGCGGCTGCTCAGACAACTGAACCACGATGCCGACCGTGCGCTCCGGGTCGTGGCGCTGGTGGACGACGACCCGGGCAAGCAGCGTCGGTCGCTCCACGGGATTCGCGTCGCTGGCCGGATTCGCGATCTGCCCGACATCGTCGTGCAGCACCGCATCCAGCTCGTCGTGATCGCGATCTCGAGCGCGACGCCCGATCAGATGCGACAGATCGTGGAGCATTGTCTGGCGGTGAAAGTCGAGTTCAAGCGGCTGCCGTCGATGCGCGAGATGCTGGAAGGCAGCGCGAAGCCGGGCGCGCTCGCCGACATCGAGCTCGAGCATCTGTTGGTCCGCGAGCCGGTGACGTTCGACGAGGAGCGCGTGTCGCGCGACGTGCGCGGCAGCGTCGTGATGATCACTGGCGGCGCCGGCTCGGTCGGTTCGGAGCTCGCGCGGCAATTGGCTCGGGCGAAGCCGGCGAAGCTGGTGCTCGTCGAGCAAGCCGAGAGTCCGCTCTATTACGTCGACCTGGAGCTGCGGCGCACGCATCCCGAGATCGAGGTCGTGCCCATTGTCTCGGACATCACGGACCGGCCGTCGCTCGAGCGGATCTTCGAGCAGTACCAACCGGAGCACGTGTATCACGCCGCGGCCTACAAGCACGTGCCGCTGATGGAAGCGAACGTCCGGGAAGCCGTTCGCAACAACGTGCTCGGCACCCTCTACGTGGCGGAGTGCGCGGCGCGGTGGGCGGCGCGCAAGTTCGTCCTGATTTCCACCGACAAGGCGGTGCGCCCGTCGAGCGTGATGGGTGCGACCAAGCGCGTCGCCGAACGCATTGTGTTAGGCTGGCCGTCGCTGCGGTCGTCGGGCACCGAGTTCTATGCGGTGCGCTTCGGGAACGTGCTGGGGAGTGAAGGGAGCGTGGTGCCGCTGTTCCGGCGGCAGCTCGCGTTGGGCGGGCCGCTCACCGTCACCCACCGCGAGATCGAGCGCTACTTCATGACCATCACCGAAGCCGCGCAGTTGGTGCTGCACGCCGCGACGCTGAACGACGCCGCTGGACGGATCACGATGCTCGACATGGGGAAGCCGATCCGGATTCTGGATCTGGCGGAGAACCTCGTGCGACTATCCGGGCTCGAGCCATACCGGGACGTACAAATCGTTTTTACCGGCCTTCGGCCTGGTGAGAAGCTGAAGGAGGAGCTCATGTCGGACGTGGAGCAAGCCGTTCCGACCGGGCTCGAGAAGGTGAGCGTCGTGCAGACCGACGAAGTCGATGGGGCGACTGTGCAACAGACTGTAGGCCGCCTGCTCGCCGTGATGAATTCCGGGGATACAACGGCGGCTTTGAGCACCCTACGCGAGCTTGTGCCGGAATGCGTGGCGCCGCTCCGAGGCATGGCGGTTGCCCAGACGCCTAGCGCGCCTACGCGGCGGGAACGGGCTCCGCGCGTGCAATCTCGCGCCGCGGCAGCACGAGCGTAGGGCCGGAGGTCGAGTCTTCCGCGTTCGCGGAAGTTTGCCGGAGACGCCACTCGGTGGTAAGCTGAGAGGCCCGCCGGTCCGCCGCCGCACGACTCATTGGACGGGCAGCACACAACGATGCCTCACTACTTGCCCCCCTCAAATCGACGCGGCATTCCCGGCGCGTATACGGCGCCGCCGGCCCGGCGTGAGCCCGACCGCAGCATGGACGACGAAGCGACACTCGCGCCGATGGACCTGCGCCAGATGCTGGTCATGTTGCGCCAGCGGATCTGGCTGATCGTCGGGATCACGCTCGCGTTTGGCGGATTGGCCACGTGGTTTGCGCTGACGACCGCGCCCGAATTCGAGGCGACGGCGACTGTTCGCCTTACGGACTCGCGCCGGCAGCTCACGGGCGGGCTCGTAGACGCGACACCGACGGCACCGCTCCGGCCCAGCTCGGACCCGGTATTGTCGGAGGTTGCCGTGCTGATGAGCCGCGAAGTGGTGGGGCAGGTCGTGGATTCGATCGCGAGCTTACGGATGCGCACCGACGGGTTCAATCGCCGGGTCATCCAGCAGTTCAGTCTTCCCGCCGGCAGCAGCATCCGCCGCCTGCCCACGATCAAGCTCGCCTTTGATTCGCACGCGGCGACAGCGAGCACGGATGGCGCGGCGCCCGTGCGAGCGCCGTACGGCCAGATGCTGCACGTGGGTGACGTGCAGTTCGTCGTGAGCGGGAAACCCGAGGCGTCGAAACACGGTGACCTCGTGGTGATGAGCCGAGACGATGCCGTCGACCGACTCGTCAAGAGCATTCATGCAAAGCCGCGTGAGCAAACCGACGTCATCGACGTGTCGTTCGCGTCGACGGATCCGGGGCTCGCGCAGCGCGTCGTCAATACGCTGATCGTGGTCTTCCAGCAAAACAGCATCGAAGATGCGGCGCAGGAAGCCCGGCTCCGCCGTCAATTCATCGAAGGACAGCTGCGGCAGAACGATTCGCTGTTGAGCATGGCGCGGATCGCGCTGAGCCAATTCCGCTCGCAGGAGAAGGCGTACAGCGCGCGCGAGAAATTCCAGGCGCAGGCGAGCGATGTGGCGCGCGTCCAGGACCAGATTCGCGACGTGCAGATGCAGCAGCGCATGTACGCGGCGGTGCTGCAGCAGCTGCAGGAGGGGAAGGGACGGGAGAGCCTGCAGCAGTTAGGCGCGGCGTTGTCGGCGCAGGGCGCGGCCGCGAGTCCGATCATCACGGATCAGTATCAGGCGCTGCTGCGGTTGCAGACGGCGCGCGACTCGCTGCTCACGATGGGCGTGGCGCCGACCAATCCGGACGTCAGGCGCATCGACGACCTGGAAGGAACGGCCGTGCGGCGACTGGGCTCCGTGCTGCAGGGCGTGCAGACCGCCTTGGCGCAGCGCCTGACCACGCTGCAAGGGCTCAAGACGACGAGCGCGGACGTGCTGGCGACGATTCCGGCGTCGGACGCCGATGAAGCGCGCCTAACGGAACGCGAGGAAGCGTACCAGAAGATCGCGGACCAGCTGCGCGATGAATTCCAGAAGGCGCGTCTCGCCGAAGCCGCCGAAGTCGGCTCGGTGGAGATCGTGGACGTGGCGCCGCCGCCGCGCACGCCGATCGGGACGCCGACCAGCACCAAGATCCTGTTCGGCGTGCTGCTCGGCCTGTTCTTCGGCTCCGGGTTCGCGTTGGTGATCGAGCACCTCGACCAGTCGATCCGCGGCCGCGACGACGTGGAAGCGTCGCTCCAGCTGCCGGGCCTCGCGGTGATTCCGCGGCTCGACAACGCGATGCTGCCGACGCGCGTCCGCAAGGCGCTGACGTCGAGCACAAACGGCTCGGCGAACGGTGCGACGAAGCAGGTCTCGGGCAAGCTCGTGACGGTGAACGACTCGCGCTCCGTCGGGGCCGAGGCGTACCGCACGCTGCGCACGAAGCTGTTGTTCTCGCGGGCTCTGAGCTCGCTCAAGACCATCGTGGTGACCAGCCCGTTCGCGCAGGATGGCAAGTCGACGGTGGCCGCGAATCTCGCGACGACCTTCGCGCAGCACGGGATGCGGACGCTGCTCATCGACTGCGACTTGCGGCGCCCAACGCAGCACGAGGTGTTCGGCGTCTCGAGCCGGCCCGGCCTCACGGACCTGCTGACGTCGGACGAGTTGATCCCGGGCGCGGGGCGGCGCACGCCGGTCGAGAACCTGTCGCTCATTACGGCGGGTCCGCTGCCGCCTGATCCCCCGGAGCTCGTGGGCAGCGCGCGCATGCGCGCCCTGCTCGAGAAGTTAGGCGAGACGTTCGATGTGATCGTGCTCGACACGCCGCCGGTGCTGCCGGTCGCGGACTCGGCGATTCTCGCGTCGCTCTCGGACGGGGTGCTGCTGGTGGTGCGGGCGGGGCAGACGGACCGTCGCGCCGCGCAGCTCGCGGTGCAGCAGCTGCAGGACGTCGACGCGCGCATCCTTGGTGCGGTGCTCAACGATCCGAACGAGCAGGTGCCGTTGTACGACACCTACGGCTACGCGACCTACTACGGGTACGCCACCAAAGAGTGATGGGGCGCGGGATCCGCGTCCAGCGACGGCCCGGCACCGTTAGGCGCCGGGCCGTCGTGCATCGTCAGGGCGCGGCGGGCCTCCAGACCGGGAACACGTTGGTGCCGGCGTCGCTGGTGAGGGCGGTGCGCCGCGCGCCGTTGGCGCCGATGATGTAGACCTGCCACGCGCCCGCGTGCTGGGCCATGAAGGCGAGCTTGCGGCCGTCGGGCGACCAGGTGGGGAACGTCGAGAAGTCGGTCCCGTCGGTGACAGTGACGTCGCCCGTGCCGTCGGCGGCCATCACGTGCAGCTTGGCATTGCCGCTGGCGGGGACGACGACGTACGCGATGCGCGATCCGTCGGGAGAATACGTCGGCCCGGTGGCCGGGTCCGCGGATTGCGTGAGCGCGTGGGCGTCGGACCCATCCGGCGCCATCGTATAGATCTGCGCCGCGCCGGCGCGCGCGCTGGCGAAGACGATGTGCGTGCCGTCGGGCGACCAGCTGGGGTGCTCGTCGCCGGCGGCGTTTGCCGTTAGGCGAGTTAGGCCGGTGCCGTCGGCATTGACGACGTAGATCGCGAGGAAGCCGTCGCGCGCGGACTCGAACGCGATGCGGGAGCCGTCGGGCGACCACGCGGGGAACCAATTGAAGCCGCCCGCGCTCGTGATGGCGTGGATGTCCGTGCCGTCGCGGTTCATGGCGTAGATCTCGTAGTTGCCGCCGGCGCCGCGGTTGCTCGCGAACGCCACACGGGAGCCATCGGCGGACCACGACGGCGTGAGATCGCTCGCGGTGCCGTCGCTCACACGAGAGACGCCGTTGCCGTCGCTCTCGATCGCGTACATCTCATCGGGGCCCGTGCGCTCCGATACGAACGTCAGCGGCCGCGCCGCGCACGTGATGTGAAACGTGACCGTATCGAAGCCAACGGGGACGACGCCGACCGTCACCGGACTCGCGCCGTCGAGCAAGCAATTGCCCGCGAGGTTGCCGATGCCGAGGCTGTGGCGCCCGAGTTCCACCGTGGTGAATGCGTAGAGCGAGGAATCGCCGAGTGACACGGGCGATTTGCCATCGAGCGACACGGTGTACGGATCGACGGCGAGATCGACGCCCGTGGTGCGTGTCATCACACGCAATGCGCCGCCGGACAGCGTGGCATCGTGACAGGCGACTGCGGCGAACAGCGTGGGGGCCGTCGCGAGCGCTCGAGCGATGCGAGACAAACGGAGCGATGGACGGCGCGACGGTGTGGCGCGGAGCGACATAGGCCCTCCCTCGGAGCGAGAACGCGACATCTCCGAGTAGTGGACCGTTGGGGTTGCGTTCGGGTCACCACCGATGCGCGCGGTGCATTTACTTCTTTGTGACACGCTTCGTTGGGCATGCACCTGTAAAAAAACACACGCGTCGAACCGGTCGCTTTGACAAAGAAAATTGTATGGCCGAGTCCGTATACCTTATTGGCTCCCATAGAGTAAGTTGGCCTCTGCATTGCACGCGCGGTGTAGTCCGATGATGGATGCGGGAGTCGACTCGAAACGAATGTCGACGACGTCGGCGCGGCGATTTGCGCGAAGGCGATCAGAGGACAGCCTACTTGGAGGAGTGATCAACGATGGCCAGCACCAGTCACATGACCAAGAGCAATCGGGGCTTCGCGGCAATGGACACGTCGAAGCAGCGCGAGATCGCGAGCAAGGGTGGACGCGCGGCGCACGCGCAGGGAACCGCGCACGAGTTTTCGCCTGACGAAGCACGCGAAGCGGGACGCAAGGGCGGTATGGCCGTGAGCCGCGATCGCGATCATATGTCGCTGATCGGGCGGAAGGGCGGCGAAGCCCGGGGTGCCGCGCGTCGCAACGGCCCGTCGAGCAACGGCGCAACCGCGCGCTTCTAAAAGGCGGACAAGACACGACAGTGCCGGACCGCGCTAGACCGATTGTGTAACGGCAAGAGGACGACGGGAGCACGAACACCCCCCGTCGCCCTCGATGTCACGGAAAGCGGTAGGGCGTAAAGTCCTTCCAGAGCTGCTCGATCATCGCAGGCTGGATAGGAATGGATACAGGCTTGTCCGATTGGGCCGCGCCGACGATGCGCACCGCATAGGTAGCCGTCGTTCCCACCGCGCGCGGTGCGAAGTCGCGAATGCGATACACGTAGATGCCTTGCATGGGCACCTGTCGTCCGCTCGCGCGCATTTCATCGACATTGAGCACGGCGGGAATCCGCACCATCTCCACAGGCACGATGGGCACACCGTCGCGCGTGATCACCATCGACTTGAAGTTGCCGCCGTCGAACGTCTGCAGTTTGTCGGCTTCGTAGAACGGAAACGCAGCCGCTTCCGGCATCACGTTCACGATGACGACGGCGCGGCGGTCGTCCAGATAATCGCGCCAGTCGCGCCATCCTTCGATGGGGTCGATGCGGCGCCATTGGGCAGCCTTGCGCGGATCGTCGTGTTTGCGAGCGGCGAGCGCTTTGTCGGCTTGGACCTGACGCCACGCCATGACCTGCGGCGTCATGACCAGCACGCGGAACGGGCCGCCCCCGGTGCGATACACGTCGAGGTCCAGTCGCGGCAGGGCGCTCACGGCATCGATCGGCGCCTTTGGGAACGGATCGGGCGGCAACACGGGCAGCATCGAATCCGTGGGCGCCGCCGCGCCTAACGATGACAGCGCCGTGTGCGCGCGCTGCACGGCGTCCGCGATGGACGCAACCGGCGTCGACGATGCGACGCGCGGTAAGGCGCCGGCGTCGGAGAGCGCCAACTGGCTTTCGCGCGTGCTGTTCAGCGCGATCACGTAGCCATCGAGATTGATCAGCGGACCGCCGGTGTTGAGCCAATTCACGCCGGCGTCGCTCACGATCGCATGGTCGTCGGCCGAGCTCACGATGCCGATCGACAGCACCGACAGCCGGTTGAGCGGCGAGCCTAACGCGAGCACGCGGTCGCCCGCGGCGGGAGCGGTGCTCTTGCTGCTGTCGAACAGCGGCAGCACGGCGCACGCGCCGCAATGGCTCATGTTGATCGCGAGGACGGCGATGTCCTTGTCGTCGTCGGTGACGAGCGGTTTGGCGTAGACCTTGGTGGCCGAGTCGATCTGCACGCGCACCTCGTCCGCGCCTTTGACGAGATGCGCGTTGGTGACGACGAGCCCCGTCGAGTCGACGAGGAATCCGGTGCCGCGCGCGGCGCCGAACACGGTGAACACGCCGCTCTTGTATTTGGCGAAGATTTCGCGCTCGACGTTCTCGTGCCTAACGGGCTTCGCCGGTGTCTTGGGCGACGCGGCGCTGTCGGTCGGCCCGGCGCTGTTCGCGGGCTGGGCACTGTCGGCGGTCGTCGGCGTGGCCGGCGCCCCCGTCGTCGCGCCGCCGGTGGGCGTCGCGGCGGCCGGCGGCGCGGTGGCGACGGTGATCGTGTCGATCATCGCGTTCCGCTGTGTGAGCTCGATCGCCCGCATGTCCTTCGAGAACGTCTGGTAGAATGCCCAACGATAGCGCTGGTTGCCCATCGTCACGCTGTGCGCGCTCTCGATGCGGTACACGCCTTCCTTGAACGACCCGTCCGCCGAGCCATCGAGATCGGTGGACGTGCGCGTGGTATCGCCGTGCGGACCGATGATGTAGAGGTCCATCTGCGGGACCGGGTGCACCGTGAGGTCGGAGCCGACGACGGCGGCGCGAATCTTCACGGGGAACGTCGTGTCGGGAGGCGGTGCAACGACGACCGGCGCGGGCGGCGTGGCTGCCTTGGCACTGTCTTCCGCCGAGGGCTTGGGGTGGTCGGGGCCGCAGACTGCCGACAGGTCGTTGATCAGCGATGACGTCGCACCCGCACGGCGAAGGCGGCTCTTCGCGTCGTCATCGAAGCTGAACGAGACGCAGTTCTGCTTGGCCAGAGACAGGACCCGCTTGCTCGGCACCTTGTTCTTGACCAGGTCCGTGATGTCGGACAGCGAGTAGGCGTTCGCGGACTGGGCGTGTGCGAGCGCGGGAAGGCCAGGCAGGGCGATGAGGAATGCGCCGGCGGCGAGCGCGCGGCGCGTGAGGCGGAGACCAATTGGTGGGCGCATAGGCATCAGGGGCAATCCGGTCCTGTCTGGCCGCGGCGTTCGTCGAGTTGTTTCTCGGCGCGGCAGGCGGCGCGGTTGGCGTCGATGGCGTGGGAGAGATCGCGGCGGAGCGCGGCGGCCTGGGACGTCGCTGCGTACGCCTTCCCTAACTGGCGGATCTGGTCTGTGGCCTGGGCAAATCGCACCCGGGCGCCTTCGTACTCGCCGTCGGACATGCGCGACCGGCCAACCTCGATGTTGTCGCGGATGGGCGAGAGAACCGAATCCAGGTCGGCCGGCGGGGGGCCGGCCTGGGTTGCGGCCGAGTCGGGGGCTGTGGCGGGTGCTGTGGTGGCGGCGCTTGTCGAGTTGGCGACGGCAGTCGTAACGGCCGGCTTGCTGCTCGAGCTGTCGGAGCGGGCGGCCGTCGAATCGTGGTGTGCGCTGTCGCCGGCGGCGAGGGCGGCCGAGCCCCCAGCGGGTCGAACCGTGCCGGCTGGCGCCTTCGCCTCGGCGGGATTCGCCGGCGGTGAACTCGGCGAGGTTCCGTTCGGGGACGTTCCGTTAGGCGCGGCGGCCGAGGTGACCGGAGCGGGCGCCGGTTTGTTGCGCGACGTGAACATGAACCAGGCCGCGCCGCCGCCGACGATGATCGCCAGCACGATGAACGCGGTGAGGACGACGCGACCCGCGCCGGCGCTGTCGACCTGCGTGGGCGCGCCGGCGATGAGCGGCGTGGGGCGGCGGCCGATCTGCCGCGTGGCCGCCGGCGGAGTAGGAGCCGTCGCGGGCGCCGCGGCGGGCGTCGGCGTCTGCATCGGGCGCTGCACCGTGGGTGCGTTCGGGTGCGGGACGGCGATGGCCAGCGTGCCGGTGCTCGACAGCGCGCTCTCCGGCATGTCTTCCACCGCGCGCACGAGCTCGCGGCCGAAATCGCTCGCGTGCGCGTAACGCTCCTGCGGGTGGCCGGCGAGCGCGCGGTCCATGACCGTTTGCAGCTCGGCGGGCCACGCGACGTCGTCCTTGATCTCGGCGAGGGTGCGCGGGCGTTCCGTTAGGCGTGCGATCATGGCCTCGCGCGACGACACCGCCGGGAACGGCAGCTGGCCGGTGAGCATGTTGAACGCCACCAGGCCTAACGAATAGATGTCGGTGCGGTTGTCGAGGGAGTCGCCGGACAATTGCTCGGGCGACATGTACTCCGGCGTGCCGATCGCGAGGCCCGTGCGCGTGACTTTCTGATCGTCGCCGGTGGTGGCCTTTGCGATGCCGAAGTCCACGACCTTGGCGACGTCTTCACCGTTGCGGCCGCGCGCGATCATGATGTTGTCGGGCTTCAGATCGCGGTGCACGATGCCCATCTCGTGCGCGGCCTCGAGGGCGTCGGCGACCTGGCGCGTGATATCGGCGGCCTGCACCGCGGTGAGGGCTCCCTGTCGCTCGATCATTTTGCGGAGCGGCTCGCCATCGATGAACTCCATGGCGAGATAGATCAGGCCGTCGTCCGTCTCGCCGAAGTCGTAAATCGCCGCGACGTTCGGGTGTTGGATCTGGCTCGCGTTGGAGGCTTCGCGGTTGAAGCGGGCGATCGCGTCGGGGTCGTTGACCATCCCCTGGTGCAGCACCTTGACCGCGCTGCGGCGTCGCATCTTCACGTGCTCGGCCAGGTAGACCTGTCCCATTCCGCCCTCGCCGATGCGTCGGACGATGTGGTAGCGGTCGGCGAGAACGGAGCCCACGAGATTGCTGCCGGCGGGTGCACGCAGTGTCGAGCCATCGCGCGGGCAGAAGCGCTGCTCGAAATCGTACGTCTGACCGCATTGCGGGCAGGTCTTGGCCGGGGCGTTCACGCGCTCTTCGAGGCTCTCGTGGGCGTCAGCGGGGCGCAGCGACGCGGATGAATCATGCGTCCAGTACGCTGGTGAATCGACAACGGACGACCGCAGAATGAGACGAGGTGTTCCGACTGTCTGCAACGTGGGACGGAGGTTGCGTACCCAGCGGCAGACGACCGTCTCCCGACGGCCACAACCAAGATACGCAGGATGGCCGTTCTTGGACATGCCCGGTCGAGTGCTTTAGCGACCAGAACGGGTGCGCCACGCCCTGCGGAGCGAGGGCTTCCCCGGTATCGCGGCCCCGGGCATCTTGAGAGACTTTTCGCGCCATCGGGCACCCTCGGCGCGGCGCCTTCGATCATCCGGGGACTCATGTCGCGCCTTTTTCGTCGCTTTGCGGGTCTTGCCGTGTGCGCCGCCGTCATCTGTCCGGCCGCACGGGGACAGGACGCGAGCGACTCGGCGGCGTATCGCGCGCTGACGCAGACGCCCTCGGGCGCTCTGGGCCCGCTGTTCGACGTGAGCGTGACCGGCGAGCGGGCGCGGTCGGCGAGCGTCGCGGTGCGCTACGGCATCATGAGCTTCGACTCCCACGAGTACACGCACGATTTCGGGTTGAGCGTGGTGGTGCCGGTGGGGAGCGCGTCGCTGTCGGCGACCGGCGGCTACTACTGGCCTAACTGTACGGACAACGCGTGCGACTCGCACATCATGGCGTCGTTGGGCGTGGCGCAGAATCTGGTGGCGATTCCGACGGGGCGCGGCGATCAGCGGGCGACGTTCGACGTCGGGCTGACGGCGCAGCTCGGGTACGCCAAGCCGAGCGACACGACGTTGGTGTCGGGATCGCTGTCGCTGCCCGTGTCGTTAGTCCCGGCGCCGCGCGGGCTGCGGCTGGTCCCGTACGTGGCGCCCGGCGTGGGCGTGGGGCTCGTGTCGCCCGACAGCGGGACCGAGGCTGGGCTGCAGTTCCTGTTTGCGGCCGGCGTGGGGATGCTGGCGCACGGGTTCACCGCGAACGTGGCGCTCTCGCGCGTGTTCCTGAAGGGCGGCAACTGGTTGGTCGGCGTCGGGATCTCGATCGGCGATCATTGAGCGCGCGGGCGGTGCGCCGGGTGCCGGCGGTTTGCGTTAGGCGCGTGCGGACGGCCGCGCCGGCGCGTGCACACCCCGTGACGTGACGTTCGACCCCACGGCGCACCGCTGGGTGCGCACCGCGGCGCGCAGCGGCTACGTGCTGGTGGTGCTGCTCGCGACGCTCACGGACTTCCACTTCGATGCCGATCCTGCGATGGTGTCGTGGCGCTGGCATCGGGCGCTCGTGTTCGCGACATCGGGCTCCGACGTGGTGGACGCCGCGCGCAACGTGCTGCTGTTCGCCGGGTTCGGCGCCGTGTGGCTCGTGACATCGCCGCGCCTGCATCCATGGCGCGAGGTGGCATGGATCACGTTCGTCGGGTGCCTGCTGAGTGTGTGCGTGGAAACCGCGCAGCTCGTTTCGGCGTCGCGCACCTCGAGCGTGAACGACGTGACGACGAACACGCTCGGCGCTCTGTTAGGCGCGGCGGGCGTCGTCGTGATGACGCAGGTTCTGGCGCGACTGCGCCGGCGGGAGACGGTCACCGGCGTCCCGTTGTTGACGGTGGCGCTGTCGTACTGGTGCGCGATGGGCGCCGAGATGTTCTCGCCGTTCTATCGGCACGGCATGAACCCGTGGGCCGGCGGGTCGATCGCGAATCGGCTGGCGAACGCGCTGCGGTACGTGAGGCCATTCACGGTGGAGCGGGTGTCGCTGACGGACATCGCACTCTTCGCCCCGGGTGGCGCCGTGATGCAAGGTGCGCTGGTGGAGCTCGGCATGGGCAACGGTGCGGCGGCGTGGCTGGTGGCCGTCGCCGGCGCGGTGTTCTCTTTTGGGGTCGAGATCGCGCACGGGATCGCGGGTCAACCGATCGAAGTGAGCGCGATCATCGCGCACACGCTCGGCATCGCGTTGGGCGCCGTGCTGGCGTGGTCCTTCGGGCCGTCGGCGACGACGCGAGGAACCGAGCGGCAGCGGGCGCGCGTTCTCGCCGCGGCGCTGGGTGTGCTGCTGGTGGCGTGGGCGTGGCGTCCGTTCCTGCCGCGCGTGTCGTGGCAGGCGGTGCGGTCGCAGGTGACGGCGCCGCATCTCACTCCGTTAGGCGTGCTGGGTACCACGTCGGACCTGTTCGGCGTCATGGATGTGGCCGAGCAGTTCTTCTTGTACGTGTCGATCGGCGTGGTGTTGGCCGCGTGGCCGCTGCGGTATCGCGGATGGGTAGCGAACGTGCTGCCGGGGTTCTATCTGGCTGCTGTCCTCGAGGTTGGGCAAATCGTCGTCATGAACCGGGTGTTCGACGTGACCGATTTGTTGACGCAGTGCGCGGCGATCGCCGTGGGGTTCGTGGTGGCGCGTCGCGCGGGGTGCGAGGCGCGGGGCGAGTTGTTAGGCGGGCGCCGCGGGGCAGCCGGACTGGGCGCGGGAGGCACCTAGCCGTATCGCCGCTTGTTCATCTTCGTCGGTAGCAATACCTTACGTCGCAGTCACGGCGCGGTAGCCAAGTGGTAAGGCAGCGGTCTGCAAAACCGCTATTCGCCGGTTCGATTCCGGCCCGCGCCTCTCTCACGGTTTCCCATGCTGTTACCGCCTGTCCGAGCCGGCCCGCG
>DASVAC010000214.1:0-6055 GCA_036376535.1 Gemmatimonadaceae bacterium
GGGCATCACGCCGAGCACGGTGAACGGCCGACCGTCGAGCAGAACCGTGCGGCCCACGATGGAGTGGTCGCCGCCGAACTGCCGGCGCCACAGCGCGTCGCTCAACACCACGGCATCGGGGGACCCGGGTGCGTCGTCGCCATCCTGCAACGTTGCGCCTAACTGAGGCCTAACGCCGAGCACGCGGAAGAGCGAGGCCGACACCTCGAGTCCCGCCAACCGCTCGGCGGACCCGCGTCCGGTGAGCGTGAACGAAATGGGATCGAATACGCTCGACGAGGCGAACAGCGACCCGTTGAGCTTGGCGAAGTCGCCGAAATCCGGGGTCGAGATCGTACCCATGTTCTGGTCGCTGATCACGGGCAGCGCCTCACCAACCATCACGAGGCGCCCCGGATCGCGGAACGGGAGCGGCCGGAAGAGCACGGCGTCGACCACCGAGAAGATCGCCGTGTTGACGCCGATGCCTAACACGAGACAGGCGATGGCCGCCGCCGCGAAGGCGCGCTGGCGCGCGAGCTGCCGCAGCGCGTGTCGCAGGTCGCCCAACGCGCCGGACACCGAGTCGGTCATGGATCGCCTCCGCGCGTATTGCGCTTCGATGCGCTGGCAGTCGTCGCGCACCCGCGTGAGATCGCCCAGGCGCTCGACGGCCAGCGCACGAGCGGCAGCGGGGTCAAGGCCGCTCGCGATGTATTCCTCGACGCGCGCCTCGAAGTGGAACGCGAGCTCCTGGTCGAGCTCGGCGCGCGGGTCGCGTCGCCAGAACGTGAGGTAGCGAAACCAGGCGGGATTCGATGGACTCGATGACATGGCGATGGTCCGCCTCGACTACGCCATGGCTGGCCGCTTGGTGCTCGTGAGCACCTTCGCGACCGCCGATGCGAATGCGGACCACGACGACGCTTCCTGCTTGAGCTGCTGGCGCCCGCGCGAGGTGATCCGGTAGTACTTGGCCTTGCGATTGTTCTCGGACAAACCCCAGGTCGCCTCGACGAAGCCGCGTTTCTCGAGACGGTGCAGCGCCGGGTACAGCGATCCTTCCTCGATGCGCAACGCGTCGTCGGTCACGTCCTGCAGCCATCGCGCGACGCCGTAGCCGTGTGCCGGTCCCCACGAGACGGCCTTGAGGACGAGCACGTCCAGCGTGCCTTGCAGCAGCTCGACCGTATCGGATTCCGATGCCATGACAGTCCCTGCGCGACAGGTGAATGGTCGGTGCGCGACGTGTCGTGCACACCCCTAGAACGACTTTGGGAAGAAACACTCTCTCCCATAGAACGTCAAGGGGGCTCTCTCGCGAATCCGCCTCCGAAGGCCATGAAAGGCTTACGACAGTGTTAGTGGACGAAGCCGGACACGAACGGACAAACAAAGACCCCTTTGTCTTTCGAGGATGGAGTCTCGAGCGGTTCAAAAATCGATCGCCTTGTCCGCCTCTGTCCGGGCTGCGTCCGCTATTGACTCGTAGATGCGCGCCAGAAATCGGGGGTGGACGCGCGAGATGCGTCGATCTCGTGCCAATCTGTGCCTCTAGCGGACCGCCGCCGCCGCGAGAGATTCATCGCTGGCCGCGTCGGCAGAGCGCGCCGGCGGTCTCACCTTTCACACGTTCCTCATGATGAATCGCACGCTCGTCCTGGTGGTATGCTCGGTGCTCGCCGCACGCGTGTCGCCCGCGCAAACGCCGGTCGACTCCGCGCTCGCAGCATACATCAATGGCATCAAAGCGATCGACAGCCACGCGCACCCCATGCTGCCGGTTGCGCCCGGCGCGCCGCCCGACACGGAGTTCGATGCGCTGCCGCTCGACGGCGTCCCGCCCTTCCCGCTCCAGGCGCGGCTTCGCCCCGAGAACGCGGAATGGCGCGATGCCCAACGCGCGCTCTATGGCGTGGCGTCCACCGACACGGGCGCCGCGTATCGCGATGCGCTCGCGTTCGCCCAACGAAGGGTCGCCCAACGCGAGGGCATGCGGTTCCCGTCATGGGCACTCGACCAGGCCGGCATCGACATCATGATGGCTAACCGCATCGCACTCGGTCCGGGCCTCGAACCGCCGCGCTTTCGCTGGGTGGCCTTCGACGATGCGCTCATGCTCCCGCTCGACACGCGCGCCGAAGCGCGCACGCCCGACACGCGCTCGCTCTATCCCAAAGAGTCCAAGCTCCTCCGCCGCTACATGCGCGACCTCGGCGTCGCTACGTTGCCGCGCTCGCTCGACGCGTACATCGCGCGTATCGTCGTGCCGACGCTCGAGAAGCAAAAAACGGGCGGCGCCGTGTCGATCAAGTTCGAGGCTGCGTATCTGCGGCCGCTCGACTTCGACGATCCTGATCCTGCACTCGCGCGCCGCGTGTACGCACGATACGCCGCCGGCGGCACGCCGACGCACGCCGAGTACAAGGCGCTCGAGGACTACCTGTTCCGCGTGATCGTGCGAGAGGCCGGGCAGCAGGGCATGTCGGTGCAGATCCATTGCCTCGAGACCTACGGCGGATTCTATGACGCTGCCGGCAGCGCGCCGCACTTGCTCGAGCCGGCACTCGATGACTCGACACTGCGCGGCACGACGATCATCCTCATTCACGGCGGATGGCCGCTGGTCGGCGAGACACAGACGCTCCTCGCCAAGCCCAACGTCTACACCGACATGTCGGCGATGACGTTGATCCTCGAGCCGGCCGCGCTCGCGCGCGTGCTGCGGCAATGGTTAGGCGAGTGGCCCGAGAAGGTGTTGTTCGGCACCGATGCGTTCGACAACAGCCCAACGTATGGCTGGGCCGAATCGACTCTGTTAGGCACGAACACGGCGCGGCGCGCGCTGGCCATGGCGCTCACCGGGATGATGCGCGACGGCGAGATCGACCGCACCCGCGCCGAGCAGGTGGCACGAATGGTGATGCGCGACAATGCGATCGCCGCGTATCACCTGCACCTCAACTAGGCGCGCCCCATGCCCCGTGCGAAGCGCACGAAAGCCCAGGCGGAACCCCAGTCGCGCGGCCTCGATGCCCGCCGCCTCGCCACGGCCGCGCACCCCGCCGCGGTCGATGAGCTCGCCGAGCGCATCGCGAGCGACGGCGGCGCCGTGTTGGGCATCTACCGCGATCCGTTGGGCAGCCACTGGCAGATCCTCGCCGCGCTCCCCATCGACAAGGTCGAGCCCACGCCGTTCCAGCGCGACCTCTCCGACTCGCACGTCGGCCGCCTCACGGACGCGATCGACCGGCTCGACCGATACGTGGATCCGGTGACCGCGGTCCCCACGGCAGATGGCCTCTACTGGACGCCCAACGGCTACCACCGCCTCGGCGCCATGCGCCGGTTAGGCGCAAAGGCGATCGTCGCGCTCGTGATCCCCGAGGCGGAGGTGGCGCATCGGATCCTGCTGCTCAACACCGAGAAAGCGCACAATCTGCGAGAGAAGGCGCTCGAGGTCGCGCGCCTCGCTGTGGCACTCGCCGAGCTCGATGACCGTCCCGAACGCGACTACGCCATCGAGTTCGAGGAGGCGGCGCTCATCACCCTCGGATTCTGCTACGAGCAGAACGGACGCTTCGCCGGCGGCGCGTATCACCCGGTGCTCAAGCGCTGTGACAAGTTCCTCTCGATGAAGTTGCCGCGCGCACTGGACGTGAGACGCGAGCGCGCCGCGAAGCTGCTCGAGCTCAACGACGCCGTAACCGCGGCCGTCGCGAGCCTCAAGTCGCGCGGCTTCGAGAGCCCGTATCTCCGCGCATTCGTCGTGGCGCGCATCAACCCGCTGCGCTTCAAGCGCGGCGAAGCCGACTTCGACGAAACCATCGACAAGATGCTCGGCAGCGCGCGCCGCTTCGACGCGGCAAAGATTCGCGCGGATCAGGTCGCGCGAAGCGGCGGTGCGCCGGAGGAGTGAGCGCGCCTTACGGCGACCTCGGCCCAAGCATGCGCGCTGCCGAATCGACCAACGCGGCCTCGGCATCGAGCACGGCGCCAACGATCTGAATCTGTTCCTGCGCCAGCGGGAACTTGCGCTGTTCGATCGCCTCACGGACAGCGGGCATCGTTTTCGCGCCGTAGCCGGTGTACATGCCCGGTGCCTCGAGCTCGAACGTGTACCACGGGCGCCCGGGTAGCCCGCGCTTGTCCGTTAGGCGGCGCGCCGCCTGGACCAGGAGTGCGTTCACCGGCGCCGGCGCACCGGCGCCGTACGACGTGTCGGCCGCGAGCGCGGCAAACGCTTTGGCGTAGCGATCGGCGGCGTGCGTCAGCGAATCGGCGCCGTTTTGCAGCGGCGCGAATCCGAGATGCGGTGGCACCGGCTCCGCCGGGGGCGCACTCGTGGGGTGCCAGGGATCCGACGTCGCCGCGAACACGCCCTCCTGGATTTCGCGATTGCGCTCCGCCGCCTCGTCCTGCTCCGTCTGCAACAGCTTTTGCAGATCGGACACGTAACCTTGCACGGTGGAGGCGAGACCGGCGAAATCGTACGGCAGCACCTGCGCATCGGCGAGCCGCATCACCGCCGTCCCGCCCACCTGCGACAGCGCGCGGCCGTACACGAACGACGTATCGCTGAAATGCGTGTACCAGTAGTAGTCGTCGTACACGGAGTGGTACACGCCTGCACCTTCGCTCTCGCCACCGAAGCCGATGTTGAGCGACGCGATGCCGATGTGGTCGACGAATCCCGAGTAATCGGAGCCCGAGCCTAACGGACCGACGCGCAGCACGTCGCTCGCGCGCATCTGGCGCCGCTGGTCGTCCGACCGCGCCGAGCGGATGTCGGCGAGCTTGCGACGCTTCCACACCGAGAGATGCGTCTCGGGGTCTTCGACATCCTTGGCCACGTCGCTGATGAACGACGCGAGCGACGGCGTCCCGCCGGCGAACAGATAGCCGCGGTCGTTCGTGTCGCTATTGATGTACGCGACCGCCTTCTGGCGCAGCTCGTCGGCGTGCTCTTCCACCCATTCGGTCGAACCGAGGAGCATCGGCTCCTCGCCATCCCACGCCGCGTAGATGATCGTGCGCTGCGGGTGCCAACCCTGCGCGAGCAGCGCGCCTAACCCCCGCGCTTCCTCCATCAGCGCCACCTGTCCCGCGGTGGGATCCTCGGCGCCGTTCACCCACGCGTCCTCGTGGTTGCCGCGCACCACCCATTGATCCGGTTGGGTGGCGCCGCGGATGGTGGCGATCACGTCGTACACCGGCTTCAAGTCCCAGTTGGACTTGACGACGAGGTGCACGCGCGCCGGGCCGGGCCCGCCCATGTGATACGTCACGCCGAGTCCGCCGCGCCATTCCGGCGGCGCCACGGGACCGCCTAACGCAGCGAGCAGCGGTTGGGCGTCGCCGTACGAGATGGGCAGCACCGGAATCTTCGTGATCGTCTGGGCGTCGGCTCGAGACAGCCGCTTGGCATCGTGCGTCGCGCCGATGCCTGGTGTGAGCGGATCGCCCGGATACAACTGCATCTCCATTACGCTGCCGCGCTGCACACCCTCGCGCGGACGATACGGCCCCTTGGGAAACACGTCACCCTGGTCGTAGCCGTCATCCGCCGGATCCGAGTAAATGATGCAGCCCACCGCCCCGTGCTCGGCGGCGACCATCGGTTTCACGCCGCGCCACGAGTTGCCGTAGCGCGCGATGACGATCGCGCCCTTCACCGATACGCCGTGCCGCTCGAGCGTGTCGTAGTCTTCCTGCAATCCGTAGTTCACGTACACGAGCGGTGCGGTCACGTCGCCATCGATCGAGTACGCGTTGTAGGTCGGCAGCTGCTCGGCGTGCTGCGACGACGTCGGATCGCCCGCAACCGTCGGCTCCTGGAGCGACGCGCGGAAATGCGTGGGCGCCACCAGCTCGACCAAGCGCTCGCGCGGCGTCGGGAACCGGACCTCGAAGCGCTCGATGTGCGCGTCGAGTCCCCACGACTTGAAATGCGCGAGAATCCACTGCGCGTTTGCGCTGTCGTAGGGCGAGCCCACGTGGTGCGGTCTCGCCGTGAGGTGGCGCATGTACGCGCGCTGGCTGTCCGGCGATGGAATCGCCTTGAACTTGGTCTCCC
>DASVAC010000215.1:0-10042 GCA_036376535.1 Gemmatimonadaceae bacterium
ACGACGCGCGGCGACAAGGCGTCGATGCACCGCGCGAGCGCACGATCGCACGCCGCGTAGAGCGCGCGCTGCTCGGCCGCCGGCAGCTTGTCGGGCGTGCGGTTGCGTCCACTCGCTTCCATGAACACGAGCGGACAGTAGTTCCAGACGAAAAACCGCGCGAAGAACTGGTCCGCCGTGCCGAAGCGGTCGCGCGCCCACCCCCAGAAGCGGCGGCCGCTCACTTCGCTGCGCGTACAGGCGAAGCCCGCGATGGGCCGCCGCGGGTGCACGCGCGCCGGCTGCCTAACGCGGCCCTCGATGCCCAGCCAGTCGCGCACCATCGCGACTTCGCCGAATGGGACACCCGTCTGCGCCATGCCGAACGGGCCAGGATTCATGCCCACGAGGATCACATCGCGCGGCGCCTTCGACCCGTATCGGCGCAGATATTCGGCGTGCGGCGCCCAGGCGTAATCGAGCGGGTGATAGACGTACGCGACGGGCGACCCGAACTCGAGTTGGGCAGTATCCCGGCGGAGATCGCGCGCAATGGGAACGAGACTGGCCATCTGACAGCTTGTAAGAGTGGCGCTTGTCCGCGCCGCACTCTGGGCCTACCTGTTCGAGTGCGGCGGCGACAACGGTTCGCCGGAATCTGTGCTCGTGGACATGTTCGTGGGAGATCCGTTGTGCTGCGTGGGAACGTGCTGTTCGCGTACATCGTCGTTTGCATTCTCTGGGGCTCCACCTACATCGCAATTCGGATCGGCGATCGTACGCTGCCGCCGCTGCTGTTCGCGGGCGTGCGATTCCTGATCGCCGGCGTGATCCTCTTCATCGGGGCGCGCGCGGCAGGCCAACGCCTGCCCGCGCGGCCGCGCGACTGGCGCGATCTCGCGATCGTCGGTCTGCTGCTGCTCTCGGGCAATACGTGCGTGGTGGTCGCCGAGCGCTTCACGCCCGCCGGTGTGGCGAGTGTGTTCGTCGTGATGGCCGTGGTGTGGACGGCGGTGTTCGAGACGCTCGCCGCGGGCCACGCGAGGGGCCTTTCGCCACGCATCATCGCCGGGCTCGTGTTAGGCCTCTTCGGCACGATCGTGCTCGTGGGGCTCACGCCGGCCGACCTCGCGCATGCCGACTGGCGCGGCCCGGCGATTCTCACGTTAGGCACGGTCTTGTGGGCGGCCGGCGCCGTGTACTACAGCCGCAGCCATCCCCAGGTCGGGACCTACCTTGGTGCCGCCGTTGAGATGATCGTCGCAGGCGTGGCCATCACGGCGCTCGGTCTCGCCGTGGGCGAGGGGCCGCGGTTTCATCTCACGACATCGGGCGCCGGCTCGCTGGCGTACCTCATCGTGTTCGGCTCGTTGTTGGGCTACAGCGCCTACAACTACGCGCTCGCGCATGCATCCGCGACCGTGGTCGGGACCTACACGTACGTCAATCCCGCCGTAGCCGTGCTGCTCGGATGGATGCTGCTCCACGAGCAGATCGACGCGCGCGTGATCGCCGGCATGGGCATCGTGCTCGCGGCCGTCATCCTCACGCAGGTGTCGTGGCGGCCGGCGCGCGTGCGTGCGCCCGCCGCCGACGACTGACCCGCTATTCGTAGCGCAGAGCCTGCACCGGATCGATGCGCGACGCGCGAAGAGCGGGGATGTAGCCCGAAGCCAGCGCTACGACCGAGAGCACGACCGCCGACATCACCATCACCGCGGGATCGTGGCCCTTGAGCTCGAACAGCAGCGATTGCGCGGCTTTGCCTAACGCTACGGCTCCGGCGATACCGATCACGCCGCCGATCAGCGTCATGAGCGCGACCTGCCGCAGCACCATCAGCTGCACCTTGCCGCCATCGGCGCCCAACGCCATGCGCACGCCGATCTCTCGTGTCCGTTGGGCCACCGAGTACGCGAGCACGCCGTACAGGCCCACCGCGGCGAGCAGCGTGGCCAACATCGCGAATGCCGCCGACAACGTGCTGATGAGCCGGTCAAGGAACACGTTCTCCTTCACCTGCTGCGTCATCGTCTTGAGCTGCTCCACCGGCAAATTCGGATCGAGCGACTTCACCACGCGCGGAATCGCGCCGAGCAGCTGCTGCGTGCTGCGCGACGTGCGCACGTAGAAGTACGAGAAGCCCAGGCTCGTGTCCTGCAGCGTGGGCTCGAAGAACACCGGCGGAATCTCCTGCTTCACTTCGCTGTACTTCGCGTCGCGGATGAGCCCGACGATTTCCATGTTGAGCGTGTCGCCGCCGTCCGACATGCGCTTGCCCACCGCATCGCTGCCTAACCCGAACTTCTTCGCGAACGCCTGATTCACGATCGCGACCTTGGGCGTGCCGAATTCATCGGACGGCCGGAACTCGCGGCCGCTCATGAGCGAGATGCCCACGGTCTTGAAGTAACCGGGGCCCACTTCGTTGTATCGCGAATTTGCGTCCGTGTCGGGCCCCTTCTTGAAGCCTTCCACGTTCACGTCCTGGCCCCAGTTGTTGCCGGCGAGCAGCGGTACGAGCGCCTCGGTGACGTCCGTCACGCCAGGCAGTGCCGCCAATTGCTCGTGCAACCGCGCGAACAGCTGCCGCGAGTGCGGGTGGTCGTAGCCGTTGAGCTCGGGCTCGATCGAGAACGTCACCATGCTGTCGACGCGGATGCCGAGGGCGACCTGACTCACGTTGCGCAGGCTCTTCACGAACAGCCCGGCGGAAATCAGGAGCGCCATCGACAACGCGATCTGCGCGGTGACTAACGACGACCGGAAGCGCGCCGCCGAGCGGGCGCCGGAGTGCTTGCCCGTGCCCGCACGGATCGTCGAGGCGAGATCCGGCCGCGTGCTGTGCAACGCCGGGAACATGCCGAAGAGCACGCCGGTGGCCACCGACAGGACGGCGGTGAACACGATCGCCGAGCCCTGGAGCCCGAAGTGCAGCGTGGTCGCCGTGTCCGCGGGCAACAGACTGGAGATGAGGTGCAGCGTCCAGTACGCCACGAGGAGGCTCACGGCGCCGCCCATCACCGCCAGTAGACAGGATTCGGTGAGCAGTTGCCGCAACAGCTGCCACCGCGTCGCGCCTAACGAGAGACGCACCGCCATCTCGAGCGACCGCCCCGCGCCGCGCGCCAGCAGCAGGTTTGCGATGTTGGCGCACGCGATCAACAGCACGATGCCCGTCGTCCCCAAGAGCAGCGTGAGCGGCGTCTTCGTTTCCTTGTGCATCGAGCTCTGCCCGCGCCGTCCATCGGTGAGCGTGAGCGTCTTGGCGCGGAAGCGCTTCATCGTCGCGTCGCTCATGCCCTTCTGCAGCGGCGCTTCGACGTCGGTGATGATCGGGTGGAAGACGGCGTTGGCGAGCACGGTCGCCCGCTCCATCGACACGCCCGGTGCGAGCCGCGCGAAGAGGTAGATCCAGTACGCGCGCCGGTTAGTCATCGCATCGGTCCAACCCTGCATCATCTCGTTGCGCATCGTGATCGGCACGAACACCTTCGGCTCGACACCGAGCGTCGTCCCCTCGAATCCTTCAGGCGCCACGCCGAGGATCGTCATCGAGTGGCCGTTGACCACGATTTGCTGTGCCACGACGTGCGGGTCGGAGCCGAGATCGTTCGCCCAATAGCGATAGCTGAGGACGGCGACGTAATTCTGGTCGAGCACACGGTCGTCGTCGTAACCGATGAGCCGGCCGAGCGCCGGCTTGAGACCCAACGTCGGGAAGTACGAGCCCGAGACCAGCATGCCGTCGCCGCTCAAGGTCTGCCGGTGATATGCGACGTTCACCCCGAACGCGCGGTGCGCGACCACGTTGGTGAATCCCGGGTGCGCTTTCTCCAGATCCCGGAACATCGGATAGCTGAAGACGACGTCGCAGTCGCCTGCCTGATTGCACGAGTTGGATCCCGGTGCAGGCCCAACCATGCCGAGGTTGACCAACCGTCCCGGCTCGCGCACCGGAAGCGGTTGCAGCAATAGTTGGTCGAACATCGAATAGATCGCCGCGTTCGCACCGATGCCGAGGGCCAACGACAACACGGCAACGAAGGTGACGAACGGCGATTTGAGAAGCGTGCGGAGGGCGAGCTTCAGGTTGGCCATGGTGAGTTCCTCATGGAACGCGGTTCGTCCGCGTCGCCTGCGTGAGACACCCGGTCAACCGGGATGGTTTACACGACACGGCCGGCGAGGGCACGTGCCCCCGCCGGCCGCGTCGCACCACCCACTACGGTGCGATCAGTATCCGGGATTCTGCGTCAATCCCGGCGTCACATCGATTTCGCGCTGCGGAATCGGATACAGCGCCTGCTGCGCCGAAATGCCGAGCACGCTCGTCGCCAACCCGAGTCGTACCAGATCCGGCCACCGATCGCCCTCGAACGCCAGCTCCTTGCGGCGCTCGTCGATGATCGTGTTGATCATGTCCGTTTGCGACAGCGCGCCGATTGGCGCGAGTCCCGCGCGCGCACGAATTTCGTTCACCTTCACGCGCGCCGTATCGAGGCTTCCCACCCGCGCCTCTGCCTCGGCGCGAATCAAGAGGACCTCGCCAAAGCGGATGACGTGCGGGTACTCCGTGCCCTGCACCGACCGGAACTTCGTACCCTCCTGATTGTCGGACTCGATGGAGATCGACCACTGCCCGCGCTTGTCGGTCGGGTTGTAGGTCGCGACATCCGCGCTGGGATCGAACGAGGGGTCGAAGTCGTGCATGAGGTCAGGCGTGGGCGCGACCTCGTAGCGTCCATCGTACAGGTAGTAGTACGACAGGTTGTTGAACTGCTGCGCCGTGAAGATGATCCGGAAGATGTCCTCCGGCGTCGGCGAGCCATCTTCGGCGAAGAGATCGGAGAACTTAGGCGCGAGCGAATACTGGCCCAGGTCTTCCACGGCCTTGGCCGCCGTCAGGGCGCCCGGGTAGTCGCCCTCGTAGAGCAGCACGCGCGCGCGCAGCGCCATCACGGCGCCTAACGACGCCTGGGTGGTCTGGTTCGGGTTGGAGATGAACGCCTGCGCCGAGTCGAGGTCCTTGAGAATCTGGGTATAGGTGTCCTGGACGGTCGCGCGCGTCGAACCGTTCGGGTCGTTGATCGAGGTGGCGGGCGTGAGCCGGAGCGGCACGCCGCCGAACAGCTTGACCAGGTTGTGGTAGTTGAGCGCGCGCAGGAAGTACGCCTCGCCGATGATCTCGTGCATTTCATCGGGGTCGATGTTGGGCACCTGCGGCACCTTGGCGATGATCTCGTTGACGCGGTTGATGTCGTCGTAGATCGCGATCCAGATGCCGGCAATGGTTTCGTTGTCGGCGCGCAGCTGGTTGAGGTCGGCGTCGCCGAAGGACGTCAGCGTGCCGGTGTGCTCGCTGTTGTCGGACGACAGGTCGAGGAGGATGGGGAAGTCCTGGCCGTAGTACGACAGACTCTGGAGTCCGCCGTACGCGCCGAACAACGCGGCGCGCGCGCCGACGACATCGGTGATGGCGCTCGACTCGGGAATGGATCCCGCGGGCTTGACGTCGAGCGGGTTATTGCAGGCGGTCGCCGCGGTGATGAGCGCAGCCGCCAGGAAGAATCGGGTTCTCATGTGTGGTGTCATCCTCATGCGAAGGTCCCGGATGCCTGGAGTGGGCTCACCAGTTGGTGGACAGACCGATGGAGAACGTCCGCGCGCGCGGATAGGCGTAATAATCGGTGCCTAACGCAATGTTGGACGTTTCGCCGTTGCTGTTCACGTCGGGGTCGTAGCCGGTGTACTTCGTGAAGTTGTGCAGGTTGTGGCCGGTCACGTAGAGCGTCGTGTTCTGCAGCGACCGCACGGGCATCAGGTTCTCGGGGATGCGCCAGCTGAGCGTGATCTCGGAGATCCGCAGGTACGAGCCGTTCTCGATGAAGCGGTCGGAGATCTCGCGCGCGCCGGACGTTCCGTCGAAGCTCGCGCGCGGCTCGTTGGTGATCTGGCCCGGATGCGTCCAGGCGTTGAGCGCGTACGTGAACTTGTTGTCGTAGTTGTAGCCGCCGTCGTCGGCGAAGATGCGCATCAGGTTGAACACCTTGGCGCCGTAGCTGAATTCGAGGAAGCTGCCTAACGAGAAGCCCTTCCACGACCACGTGTTGCGGAGGCCGCCGAAGAACTTGGGCTGCGGGCTGCCGGCGTCCACGCGGTCGTCCGACGTGATCTCGCCGTCGCCGTTCACGTCCTTGTAGATCGCGTCGCCCGTCTGCGGGTCCACGCCCTTGAAGTGCAGCACGTAGAACTCGCCGATCGGCTGCCCAACGGCCACCCGGCTAATGGGCCGGAAGTTCTCGCCGTCGCCGAAAGGCTGATTCTGGAACAGCGCCGTCACCTCGTTGTGGTTGAACGAGATGTTGAAGTCGGTGTTCCACGAGAATCCGTCCTTGTCGTCGGAGCGGAAATTCGCCGAGCTCAATCCGAGCTCGAACCCGCGGTTCAACACGTTGCCAATGTTGTCCCAATACTCGAAGAAGCCGGTCGTGGCCGGGATGGGGCGGTCCACGATCAGGTCGGACGTCAACCGGTGATAGTAGTCCGCGATCACCGTTAGGCGGCCGCCGAACGGATACCAATCGATGCCGCCGTCGAACTCGTGCGTCGTCTCCCACTTGAGGTTCGGGTTGGCGAAGTTCGTCGGCGCGATGCCGGGGTTCTCTCCGTAGTTGGACGTACCGTAGAGGCCCAGGTACGAGAAGTCCGCGAAATCCTGGTTGCCGGTCGCGCCGTAGCTGGCGCGCAGCTTGAGCTTGCCGAACTTCTGGTCGAAGTTGCCCATGAAGGGCTCCTCGCTGATCACCCACCCGCCGGAGATCGCCGGGAACACGCCCCACTGGTGGTTCGGCCCGAAGCGCGTCGAGGCATCCGTACGGAGGCTGGCCGATAGCAGGTAGCGGTCCTTCCACGAATAGTTGGCGCGCGCGAACGCCGACTCGAGATTGTGGTTGGTGGGCAAGCCATCGAAGCTCGTGATCACCGTTCCATTCCGCACGTAGTGGAACTGATCGCTGCTGAAGCCCTCCGCGCGCACGAAGTTCAGCTGATTGGTGTTGTACTGCACGCTGCCGCCACCCACGAGGTTCAGGCTCGAGGCGTCCGCATTCTCGTGCGTGTAGGTGAGGAATCCTTCCATCACGTACTGATTGCCGGTGCTGTAGCCGCTCTTGGCCACGCCGCGCGCCTGCGCCGCATACGTGCCGTCGACGAGCGGCGAATCCCACTCCAGCTCGTTCATCGTCAGCATGTCCACACCGACCCGTCCCGTGAGGGACAGGCTGGGAATGAAGTGGTACGTGCCCTCGACGTTGCCCAGGAAGCGATCGGTGGTCGTGGGCAGATTGTTCAGATCCGCGATGGCCACCGGGTTGGCGTAGTACAGGTTGTAGTCGTTGCCCGCGAACTGTCCGTCGGGCGCGCGGACCGGATAGATCGAAGCCTCGCCGATCGCGTTGGTCACCACGCCCGTTAGGCTGTTGTCGCCGGGGATGCGGTGGTCGAGCTCCTTCGAGTAGGCGAGCGACGTCTTGACGGAAAAGTTAGGCGTCGCGTCGAAGTCGATGTTGGCGCGGCCGGACGCACGGCTGTACGACGAGCCGAGCACGATACCGTTCTGCCCGAAGTACGAGCCACCGAGAGAGTACCTGATGCGATCGGTGCCGCCACTCAGTCCCAGGTGCACGTTGCCCACCGGCGCGGTGCGGAAAATGGCCCGCTGCCAATCGGTGGAGTGCGCATCATCGACACCCGCGGTGAACGGGTCACTTTCGCCATCGTTCTCGGCGCCCTGATTCATGAAGGCGACGTACTGCTTCGCGTTCATGAGACTCAGGTAGCGCTCGGGCTGCTGCCAGCCGGTGTTCGCGTCGAACGTGAAGTGTGTCGTGCCGGCGCTCCCGCGTTTGGTCGTGATGATCACCACGCCGTTCGATGCGCGCGATCCGTAGATCGCCGCCGACGCGGCGTCCTTGAGGACGGTGATCGATTCGATCTCGCTCGGGTCGAGACCCGTCACGCCGGTCACGCCCTGTCCGTTAGGCCCGAGCTGCGAGAAATCGCCGGACTGTACGGGGACGCCGTCCACCACGTAGAGCGGCTGGTTGGACGCCGAGACCGATGCGGCGCCGCGCACTCGCACGGTGATGCCGTTGCCCGGGTCGCCCGCGTTCTGGGTCACCTGCACGCCGGGCGCCTTGCCCTGCAGTGCGGCGTCCACGCCGGCCACGGGTTGGTTCTGCACATCGCTCGAGTTGACCGTCGACACGGCGCCGGTCACGCGCGCGCGATTCTCGGTTCCATACCCGATCACCATCACCTGTGCCAGCGTGACGGCGACACTGTGCAACGCGAAGTCGACCCGCAGAGTGTCGCCGGCCGCGACCGTGACCTGCCGCTCGGCGGGCGAGAACCCGATGCGTTGCGCGCGCACGGTGACCGTCCCGGGCGCGACGTTCGATGAATACGTGCCGCGATCGTTGGTCACGCCGCGCGGCTGACCCGCGATCGTGATCTGCGCGCCGGTCACCGCTTGGCCCGACACCGAATCGGTGACGGTGCCTCGAATCGTCGCCGTTTGCTGTGCCCCGGCGACGGCGGGGCCGGCGATGTACAACGTGAGACCGAGCAGCACGGCGGCTGCCCGGGTGAGAGTGAAGCGCCTCATCGATGTTCCTCCCCATGGGAGTGACGGTGAAGCTGCGGGAACAGGGGACGTCCCGCCGCGAAACGAAAAGGGGTGCCGCGTCAGGGTGTGGGCAGCGTTGCTCGCCCGGTCCGCGGGTCGTACGTGCTGCCTGCGGGCAGCAGGGCCAGATGAATGCCGGACGCGCCTAACCGTGGAGCCTTGGTGCCGGTGACGCGCGCGTCCCGCGCGTCGATGACGATCGCGGCGCTCCGGCCGAGCACCGTCCACGTGCCGTCGGGGTCGACGCGCACCGCCGTGCCCTCGTCGATGCCGACGCCTAACAGAGAAGGCCGCTCGAGCACCGCCTCAAGGAGGCGGTTCGCCCGCTCGCGGCGAATGAAGTGCATGTCGACGATCGCGTTCGTGATGAAGCCGAACCCCGGCGAGATCTGGATCGCACCGCGCGCGATGTTCGGGAACTCGTCGCCGTAGTAGCCCACGCTGTCCGCTTCGGGACGCTTCTGGTTGCCGGTGATCATGGAATCGCTGAGCACCGCCGCACCGGCCGACGTCCCACCGACCACCGCGCCCGCCCGATACCGCGCCAGCATGGCGCGCAGCGCCGCGGTCCCGACTAACGAATCGGCCAGCTTGACCTGGTCGCCGCCGCCGAACCAGATGCCTGTCGCCGTCCCGATCAGCTTCACCACCGAATCGGACTGCGCTTGCTTGCGCGACACATCGACCACGAACGCCTGCGCGCCGTAGCCGCGAAGCTCATCGACTTTTTCCTTACCGGCTTCGGCGGACTCTTCGGTCGCGGTCGGTACCACCGCGATGCGCGCGTGCGACCCGCCGGCCAGATCGACGAAGGCCTGGACCAGCTCCTTCGGCTGCTCCCCGCCGCCGACGATGAACAGCGTGCCCTTGGGCGCGGCGGCGCGAACCGGCGCCACCGGCACCGCGCTGCGTGGCGCACGCACCCAGGCGACAACGGCGATGCAGGCGATGGCAATGGGCAGACGTCGGACGGTACGGCGCAATACGGGACCGAACATGACACCTCGGCGAGAAGGGAACACGCGATGGGACGGGCGGCGGCGTGCCTAACGGGCGGGACATGCGAACCGGAACGTCGTGGCGAACACCGCGATGGCGATAGCACGAAAAGGCCCGCATTTGTCCGTGCAAAAGCGCCGAGCGCAACAGTGGTGGCGGGTACCGAACTCGTCAAGCCCACCCCGCGAACACAGGCATCCGCCCCGATTGCCCTCGCATTCGCATGTCATCGTTCAGTAGTGGTTCAGTTTCGTGCGATTCGGGCGCGGCCGTTGAGCGACTCGGGACGCGTGAGACCTGCTGCGTCTCCCGAATCCGCCTCCGACGATGTTGAAAGCCTCACGCCTGTGAACGCGGACGAGGCCGGACACGGAC
>DASVAC010000216.1:0-2649 GCA_036376535.1 Gemmatimonadaceae bacterium
TTCCAGAGCGGCACGTCCAGGTTGCAGTCTTCGCGCGACCGATCGTTGTAGTGTGATGCCGGATTGTTCGACACGGGCCACGGCGACCCGGTGGTCGCATTCCGCATGATGATCAGAAGCAGCGTCCTGAGGCGCGACGACCCCATGAGCGCGGGCGTACCCCGTGCATCGCCCTCGCTGAAGTGCTCGCGGAAGAATCCCGCCACGGCCTCGGCGCGGTACTTGAACTTCCACTGGTTGTACCAGGGCTCGCGGCGGAACATCATCGGGCCGAAGTCCACGTACAGCTTCTCGATGTCGGCCACCGGCTTGCCCAGCGAAAGAAACGCGGCGATGATGGCGCCGGTGCTCGTGCCCGCGATGAGGTCGAAGACGTCGGCCAGTACGAGATCGGGCCGGTGCTGTTCCTCGCGCAGCAGCGCCTCGATGCGCGCGAGCACCTGCAGCGTGAAGATGCCGCGCACGCCGCCGCCATCCAGCGTGAGTATCCGCTTCATGGTGTCATACCTCGCGAAGGTCCCTCGAATAGAGCACCGACCACTCCGCCACTTCGTCCGTCACGATCTGTGCGCAGCGCTCGGCGAACTCCAGCGTCTCCAGGGTCCATGCGCCGGGATCCGCGCCGCCGCTGCGCGCCGTCGTGATTCGCGACTCGAGCTGCTCGCACGCGGCGCGGCGGCGCTCCAGTATGCGAACCATCGTGGCCGAGCGTTCGGCAATGCGCAGGCACTCGGCCTGAAAGCCAATGCTGTTGAGCGCCGCCACGATCGCCGGCAATACGGCGGCGAAGAACACGAGAATGGGACTGTACTCGTGCGCCGCGCGAATCCAGGAGACATCCGCGCCCGCCAGCACGGCCGCGAGGATCGCGAGATCCACGGCGACAATGGCGATGACGCTCACGTTGAGCCGCTGCACCCACGCTTCGATCCACTCGTGCATGGCGAGCTGTGTGCGGCTCGTGGCGCGGTGATAGTCGATCTGCGTTTGCAGCCAGTTGGTCCTGATGGTGCCGGAGCCGTGCAGCGCGTCAGGGCCGAAGACGCGCGGCTGCGCGGCCTGTTGCAGACCGGTGTACGCCGGCGCCTGTCGCACGATGGCCTGAAAGAGCCAGTCCACCACACTCTGCCGCAGCGCGGCGGCGGCGTACGCGGCGGCGCGCGGCGGGGCGGGGCGCAGGCTCGCGGCGAGCGGCAGATAATAGAACGTGCGCAGCCGCTCGGCGAGATAGCGATAATCAACGGCGCGCGCGTTCCACGCCTCGCGGTTGCCCTGGCGCGTGTTGAGCAGAATGATGACCAGCACCGCGAGCTTGGCGACGGCGAGTGCAATGAGCACCGTGAGGCCTGTCCTGGCCGAGGCCACGCCGTGCGCGAGCGCAATCAGATACACGAGCGTGAACACGGCCAGGATGACGGCGATGACCGCCAGCACATAGTTCACGAGAAACGCACCGCGGTAGAGGCCCGTGTAGTACGTACTCAGCGCGCGGGCGCGCTCGCGATACGGCTGGAATGCATCGAGGGGAACGTCGGCGGACGTCTTCACCGGGCCGTGTGCGAATCTTCGCTCTACCCATGCCGAGATTCTCGCGCGCACACTCGTCTCGATCGTCGGCCCGTCAAAGAACTCGCCGAGCAATCGGCGCTCGTCCGGGGACAGCGCCACGGTGGCGTCGTCGGACCTCAATGATGTGCCGCTCCGGGCGGCACTCGGATCGGCCAGAATCCGATTCACGGTGTTTGCGACGTGCTCGTGCCAGTGTGCGCCGGAGCACGCCGACGTCTTCTCGAGATCGGTCATGCTCCCGATCAGCGAGACGCCGGCGTCATCCGGTCGCGGCGCGCAGGGGAGAAAGATGACCGGTATGCCAAGGTCGAGTGCGTCGGCCATCGTCGCGCGGGTGCCGCCAATGCCACCCTCGGCGCCCGGATCGGCCGCCGCGATGAGCAGGTCGCACTGGCGCAGCAGCACTGTTGCCTGCACGCGGAAGGCGCGTTCGCGCCGCTCGCGAGTGAGCAGGTCAGGCTGATCTGACTCCGGCGGCCGCGGCGCGCAGTCGCCGTCCAGCTCGATCACACTGTCGCATCGCTGCAGGAGAGTGTCGAACGTCGCCTTGTTCCGGACTTCGCTGTTGTCGCGGTAGGACGAGGCGTCGGACGGCAGCACGGCGACGAGCTCGAGGCGAGTATGACCGAGCGATGGGCTGGTGCCGGACGGGACGTCGCCCGCGAAATCCGCGAGCGCCTCGAACGCGATCTGGTCGGTGCCATCCGCCAGGCCGGACAGGACGCGCAGCACGGGGCCGGGCTCCGCATACCACGATGCGATCCCGGGCACGTCGCTGGATGGCGCCGCACCCGGCGACAGCTTCTGGAGTTGAGCGGCCAGCACGTGGAATACTTCCGCCAATCGCGCATGCAGGCTGGCGCGCTGATCGTCGGCGACGGCAATCGCACCGACCACGCCAACCCGCAGCACCAGCGACGGTTTGCCGTACGAGCGAGCCATTCGGGTTCCGCATCCCGAGAGTGGAAACCAGCGCGACGTCGAGCGGCTCAAGTGTCGCACCGGTCATGGCATGCTGTAAAGAGCGGGCCAAAGACCAAAGGGGTCAGAGTCGATTGGGTTTCAATCGACTCTGACCCC
>DASVAC010000217.1:0-15937 GCA_036376535.1 Gemmatimonadaceae bacterium
CGCGCCAGCGCTTCGAAGAATGCGTAATGAGGGAGCTTCACCTGTGAGCGTCCCATTCACTTTCCTCCAATCCGTCGGTCGTTCTGCCAAGTGCGACGCCCAACTTGCTTCCGAGTATCGGCTGAAGCAAGCACAGTTTTAGGACATCGAGGGGTCATTTTAGGACAAATTTCTGAGCCCTAACCGCGAACAACTCGAAAACGCAGAGCTTTTGTGACACTGTATAAAAAGACGACAGCGCGACACCCCTCGCATCGCGCGCGCCGTTCGTCCGCCATTCTATTCACTGTGTGTGCTGCTCAATGCTCCAGACCACTCGATCCGCCTGAGGCTCCTCCCCCTCCAACCGTCGCCGAACTGTCTCGCATCGGTTGGCCAGACGCCACATACCGGCTGCCGCTTCGATCGAGTTGGTCTAACAACCGTTCTAACGCGTCACCAAACACCTCGACGCGCGGGAGCCGAAGCGGGTCGAACTTCGGATCGAACGGACTCCGCGCCGGACCACCGGTCACCTCGAGTATCGCGTCGAACCGATAGGTGACGACTCGCCCAGTCCTCGGGTCGCGCCAAGATCCGGCGCGCGCCAACTCGTGGTTTTTGGGCCAGATGCCAAGCGGAAGCGCGAACGTCCGGACGCGGTAGCCAGGGACCGCCGAGTCGATGGCCAGCGCGCCGCGCGCGATTTGCTCCTGCACGACCTCGTCCGAGTATTTCGACAGGTTGGCGTGCCAGAGCGTGTGGTCGCACAACTCGAAGCCCTGGTCTGCCAAAAACTTCACCTTGATTCTTCGCCACGCGCTCTTCTGACCCTCGATGCCGCGCTCACCAAAAAAGGCGTGGCCGGCAGCCGCACCGGGCAGCATGCAGAACGTGGCCTTGTTCGCCCAATCCGGATGGGTGCGGTGAAACTCGAGCCAGATACCGATCGCGCTGTTCGGATCGATTTCGAGCGTGCCGTCATGATCGATGTAGCGGAACTGTGATGGCGACGCGTCGTCGAACGTGAACACGACCGGCGACATTCCCGCCGGCAACGCGATTTTCCGGTCGATCAACTCGGCAACCGTTATGGGGCGGTAGCCTCTCTCATAGAGAAGCTCGAGTTGCCGCTTGAAGTGTCCGCGCTCGACAGTCCAGCGAGCATCGGAATCTCCAATGACGTGATACTCGAGGATGGGAATCCGGCCAAGCTCGTTGGCGTGGCGAGGCGGTTTGGCATGGTGATGAGTGCCAGGAGCTGTTCCGCCGGCGAATGCCGAAGCGACCACGAGCGCAAGGCGAAGTGCCGAATACATGGTAAGGCTGGTCCGTAGGGGCGCGAAGGATATTCGCTGCCGTCAAAGAAGTCTACGATGAGACGTGTTGCCTGGAAACCGCAGACTTTGGCTGTCGTAGTGAAAAATGAACGCGGGCCGGGCCCGCCTGTCGGTGCTGCATGGTATGAAGATCAAGTCCCGTATGAAGCAACGGTGGGGTGCCTTGTTCTCGCGCACGCGTGGCGAGAGCGGGTCGGGCGACCCGCAATGGATGCGACGCCACTGGCGCGCGTTCGGTCTCGCGAGCCTCGCAGCGCTCGCGATCGTGGTCGGCGACACGTGGCTGTACACGTGTGGGTTCGACGGCTGTCCCTCGGGCGCGGAGATCCGTGCGTACCAACCTCCGGAAGGCAGTCGGGTGTTGGACCGCTCGGGACGACTGATTGGTCGCCTCGAGGATGTCCGGCGGATCGACGTGCCGCTCACGCGCATTCCGCGCTTCGTGCGCGAGGCATTCGTCGCGACCGAGGACCGCCGATTCTACCATCACAACGGCCTCGACTGGCACGCGTTCGCGCGTGCGACCGTGCGCGACGCGGCAGCGTTAGGCGTACGCGAGGGGTTCAGCACCATCACGATGCAGGTGGCCCGAAACAGCTTCGCGTCCGTGGGCGCGGGGCGAACGCTGCGCCGGAAGCTCCTCGAGCTGCGCATGGCGCGCCTGCTCGAACGGAATCTCACGAAGGATCAGATTCTCGCGCTGTATCTGAACGTCATCTACCTGGGCAACGGCACGTACGGCGTCGAGGCGACGAGCCGCGATCTGTTCGGCAAGAGCGTGTCGCGCCTCACGCTGGCCGAGGGCGCGCTGCTGGCGGCGCTGCCCAAAGGGCCATCGGTGTACACGCCGCGCCATGATCTCGAGCGTGCGCGTGCGCGGCGCGATCTGGTGCTGTCGCTCATGGTGCGCGAGGGCTACGTGAGCGCGGCGCACGCTGCGGCGGCTGCGCGCGAGCCGATCGAAGTCGCCGACAACGAGTGGCGTCCCGAGGACACGGGTTCCTGGGTCGTCGGCGCGGCGCGGGCGGTGCTGGACTCGGCGTTAGGCCGCGGCGCCGAGGTGCACGGGGACGTGACCATCTATACCACGATCGATGCCCGGGCCCAACGGGCGGCCGAGCGCGCCATTCGCAATCAGGCCGCATCGATCGCCGGCCAGGTGGGGGACGACGGCAGCGATCGCGTGGAGGGCGCACTGGTCGCGCTCGACCCGCGGACCGGCGACATCCGGGCGTTGGTGGGCGGGCGGCGCTACCAGAACGGGGCCTTCGATCGCGCGCTGGCGGCGCGCCGGCAGCCTGGTTCGGCATTCAAGCCGTTCGTCTACGCCGCTGCGTTAGGCGCCGGCTACACGCCGGCGACGCTGGTGGACGATGCGCCGGTGGACGTCGAGCAGGATGGGCACGACTGGACGCCGGCGAATTTCGGGGACGAGTACGAGGGCCGCATCACGATGCGCCGCGCCATCGAGCACTCGTCCAACGCCGCCGCGGTGCGGTTCGGGCACGCCGTCGGCGAGACGCACATCGTGTCGCTCGCGCGGGCCAACGGCATCACCAGCCGGTTGGCGCCCGTGCCGTCGATTGCGTTAGGCGCATTGGAGGTGACGCCGCTCGAGCTGGTGACGGCGTACGCGCCGTTCGCCAACGGCGGCAACCGGGTCACGCCGCGCCTGGTCCGTCGCATCGAGGGACCCGGCGGGAAGGTGTTGTGGTCGAACGATGCGACAGCGCCGGTGCCGGCGCTCGATCCGCGCGATGCGTTTCAGCTGACGTCGATGTTGGAGTCGGTGGTGAACGACGGCACCGGACGCGAGGTCCGGTCGCTCGGCGCGCGCGGGCCGATCGCGGGGAAGACCGGCACCACGAACAACGGCGCGGATGTCTGGTTCATCGGATACACGCCGTCCTTGGTGGCGGGCGTCTGGTTCGGCTACGACACGCCGCGTTCGTTAGGCGACGGGGCCACCGGCGGCCGGCTGGCGGCGCCCGCGTGGGCGGCGTTTTACGAGCGCGGGTGGCCGCAGGGCGCCCGCGACGCACCATGGCGGCCGCCGGCGGGCCTCGTGTCGCGGCTCATCGACGCGGACAACGGCGACCTCGCCACGGCCTGGTGTCCCCACACGCAGCTCGAATGGTTCCGGTTAGGCACCGAGCCGACGATGTACTGCCCGGACCACGGCGGTCCATCGTTAGGCGCCCGCATCATCGGCGCCATCAAGGAGATCTTCCACTACTGACGGCGGTCGGATCCCGGAGCGCCGCGCGGGGCCGCGGCTTCCGCGCGAGACGTGCCCAGGGACAGCAGACGTGGAACCGCATGGCCATGCGCCGACGTTTGTCCCGCAGTGGGTATCACGCCTTCCAGGCCGGTTAGCTTTCAGCACATGGCAGGATCAGCTCGTCGCCTCCCTCCGGAGCGGAGCACCAACCCGACGTGGGGTCAGCGCGTCGCGGCGCTCCGGTACGTCCCGCCGCTGCTGCGCATGGTGTGGACGACGCATCGCGGGTTCACGGCAACCATGGCGGTGCTTCGCGTCGCGCGCGCGTTCATTCCGGTCGCGACGCTCTGGATCGGCAAGCTCATCATTGACGCCGTCATCGCGTTGCGGCGCGACCCGTCCCATCTGTCGTCACTCTGGAGGCTGGTGGCGTTGGAAATCGCCATCGTCGTCGCAGGCGAGGTGTTGGCCCGCGCGTCGGCGTTGATCGAGAGTTTGTTGGGCGATCTCTTCTCGAACTACACGAGCGTGCGATTGATGGAGCACGCGGCGACGCTCGATCTGCAACAGTTCGAGGATCCGGCGTTCTACGACCAGCTCGAGCGCGCGCGCCGCCAGACCGTAGGCCGCATCGGCCTCCTGGCAGAGCTGCTCTCGATGTCGCAGGATACGCTCACGCTGGCGTCGTTAGGCACCGCGCTCCTGGTGTTCAGTCCGTGGCTCGTGCTGCTGCTCGCGGCGGCGGTCTTGCCGTCGTTCATCGGCGAGACGCACTACGCGTCGCTCGAGTACTCGCTGCTCTACCGCTGGACGCCCGAACGACGACAGCTCGACTATCTGCGCTACCTGGCGGCGAGCGACACGAACGCCAAAGAAGTCCAGATGTTCGGACTCGCGCAGTGGCTCACCGACCGCTATCGCGTGCTCGCCGACCGGTTCTACGAAGAGAACAAACAGCTGTCGATCCGCAAAGGCATCGTCAGTACGGGACTCTCCGTGCTCGGCATGCTCGGCTACTATGGCGCGTACGTGATCATCCTCCTGCGAGCCGTTGGCGGGGTCATCTCGATCGGTACGCTGACGTTCCTCGCCGGATCGTTCGGCCGCAGCCGCGACATCATCCAGCGCCTGCTGATCTCGGCGAGCGACATCTACGAGCAGAGTCTCTATCTCAAGGACATGTTCGACTTCTTCGACATGCGGCCCAACATCGTGTCGCGGCCGGGGGCGCCGCTCGTGCCGGAGCCGATCCGTCAGGGCTTCGTGTTCGAGGACGTGGGATTCCAGTATCCGGGCAGCGACCGGTGGGCCGTTAGGCACGTGAGCTTCACGCTGCGTCCCGGCGAGCGACTCGCGTTCGTGGGTGAGAACGGCGCCGGCAAGACGACCGTGACCAAGCTCATGGCGCGGTTGTACGATCCCACCGAGGGGCGAATCCTGCTCGACGGGCTCGATCTCAAGGAGTACGATCTGCAGTCGGTGCGCCGTGCAATCGGCGTGATCTTCCAGGACTTCGTGCGCTTCGACATGCGCTTCGACGAGAACATCGGCGTTGGGCACATCGATCGGGTCCGCGACTATCTCGATCGTGTCGGCTCGACCGACGTGGCGATCGAGTCGGTTCCGCCCGAGTGGGCGTTCGACTCGAGTCCCGCGACGCTGCGGCAACCGCGCGAGAACGGGCACGCGACGGAGCCGGTCCCCGACGTGCTGTCGACGGCGGCCGAGCAGTCGCTGGCGTCGGTGTTGCTGCCGCGATTCAACGAGGGATATCGGCAGATGCTCGGACGCCGCTTCGACGGCGGCGTCGACCTGTCGGGCGGCGAGTGGCAGAAGGTGGCGTTGGCGCGCGCGTACATGCGCGACGCGAAGGTGCTCATTCTCGACGAGCCCACAGCGTCGCTCGATGCGCGTGCCGAATACGAGGTCTTCGTGCGATTCTCCGAGCTCGTGGCGGGTCGAATGGCCGTGCTCATCTCGCACCGTTTCTCGACGGTGCGGATGGCGGATCGCATCATCGTCTTTCAGCACGGACAAATCGCGGAAGAAGGCTCGCACGCCGAGCTCGTGGCGCGCGGCGGGCTGTATGCCGAACTGTTCCGGCTGCAAGCGGCCGGATACCAGTAGGCGCCGGCGTGTGAACTGAGCGGTTTCCGCGGCGCTGTCGGGCCGCGTTCTTGCACACGGTGCCTGTCATGCATCGCCACGAGCACGATGAGAACAGCGCGCCCAATCAGGCGCGAACCGTCAAACCGACGGATCCCAATGCGCACCTCGCACGCGGCGTCGAGGGTGCCGAGCCTCCGTTAGAAGCGCAGGGCGCGCATGACGGTCGTCGCGACACGACGGCGGCCGGGTTTCGATCCATCTACGAGACGGCGCACTTCGGCCTCAAGGAGATGGGAGCCCGGCGCGCGACGCGCACGCTGCTCAAGCTCAATCAGAAAGACGGGTTCGACTGTCCGAGCTGTGCGTGGCCCGATCCGGACGGCCACCGGAAGCGCGCCGAGTTTTGCGAGAACGGCGCGAAGGCGGTGGCGGCCGAAGCGACGACAAGACGGCTCACGCCCGAGGTGTTCGCCCAACACAGCATCTCGTCGCTGCTCGACTGCCGCGACGTGGAGCTGGATGGCCTGGGCCGTCTCACGCACCCTATGGTCAGGCGGCGCGGGTCGGACCGGTACGAGGCGATCGAGTGGGCGGACGCGTTCGCCATGATCGGCGCGCACCTGCGCGGGCTCGCGTCGCCTAACGAGGCGGTCTTCTACACGTCGGGGCGCGCGAGCAACGAAGCGGCCTTCCTCTACGGGCTGTTCGCCCGCCAGTTCGGCACGAACAACCTCCCGGATTGCTCGAACATGTGTCACGAGTCGAGCGGCACGGGCTTGAGCGAAGTCATCGGGTTCGGGAAGGCGACGGTGCGCATCGACGACTTCGCGGCGGCGGACGCGATTTTCATCATCGGGCAGAATCCCGGCACGTGTCACCCGCGCATGCTCACGGAGCTGCAGAAGGCCGTCGAGAACGGGTGCCGCATCGTGAGCGTCAATCCGCTCATGGAGTCGGGGCTCATGCGGTTCGAGAATCCGCAGAAGCCGCTCAATCTGCTCGGAGCGGCGACGCACCTGGCGTGTCTGTTCGTCCCGGTGCGGATCAACGGCGACGTCGCGGTGCTCAAAGGCATCATGAAGGAGATGCTCGAAGCGGACGAGCGCAGCGGCGGACGCGTGATTGCGCACGACTTCATCGCGCATCATACCGAGGGTTTCGAAGCGTTCGCGGCCGACATTCGCAACGAGTCGTGGGATCGCATCGTGGACGAGAGCGGCGTATCGCGGGAGATGATCCGCGAGGCCGCGGACGTCGCGATCACATCGGAGCGAATGATCTGTTGTTGGGCGATGGGCATCACCCAGCACAAGAACGGCGTGGCCAACGTCCAGACGATCGTGGATTTCGCCTTGCTGCGCGGGCACATGGGGCGTCGGGGCGCCGGCGTCGCGCCGATTCGCGGGCACAGCAACGTGCAGGGCGATCGCACCGTGGGCATCTGGGAGAAGATGAGCCCGGAATACCTCGCGTGTCTGGCGAGCGAGTTTCATTTCCAGCCGCCCGAGAAGCACGGGTACGACACCGTGTGCGCGATCGAGGCGATGCACCGCGGCCAGGTGAAGGTGTTCGTCGGGTTAGGCGGCAACTTCCTCGCGGCGACGCCCGACACGAACTACACGTCGGAAGCGATCCAGCGCTGCGCGCTCACGGTCCAGATCTCGACGAAGCTCAATCGGGGGCACCTGGTGACGGGCGAGCAAGCGCTGATCCTCCCGTGCCTTGGCCGCACCGAGATCGACGTCCGCCCTGGCGGAGAACAGTTCGTGACGGTCGAGGACACCGCCGGCGTCGTGCACATGTCGAAGGGCGTGCTCGAACCGGCGTCCGAGCTGCTGTTGAGCGAGCCCGCGATCATCGGCCGCCTGGCGACGGCCACGTTAGGCGATCGCACGACAGTCGACTGGGAGGCGCTCACCGACAACTACGACCGGATCCGCGAGCACATCGAGCACGTCGTGCCGGGATTCACCCAGTACAACGCGCGCGTGCGCCAGCCCGGCGGCTTCTATTTGCCTAACGCACCGTATCAGGGGCGGTTCAACACGCCGTCGCGCCGCGCCCGATTCACGGTCCATCCGATCCCGCACCACGAGCTCGCGCCGGATCAACTGCTGCTCATGACCATCCGCAGCCACGACCAATTCAACACGACGGTGTACGCGGAGAACGATCGGTACCGCGGCATCTCGAATGGGCGTCGCGTGGTGTTTCTCAATCCGGCCGACATGGATCGACTGGGCTTCGAGCGCGACCAGTGGGTCGACATCGTGAGCCACTTCGAGTCGGAGACGCGCCGGGCGGCGCGGTTCAAGGTGGTGCCGTATCAGATCCCGCTGCGGTGCGCGGCGGCCTACTTCCCGGAGACCAACGTCCTGGTCCCGATTCGGAGCGTGGCCGACAAGAGCAACCAGCCTGCGTCCAAATCGATCGTCGTTAGTCTCGAGGCGGCGTCGTCACGACCCGACTGACGTCGGCGTGCACTGCTCGATGAGCGACACGACCTCATCGAGCGTCGTGTGGGCGTGATCGCGCGCGTACCACGCGCGAATGTGGCGGTAGCGCTCCGGGGACGGCATCCCGAGACCGATGTCGATCACCCAACGCTGGAGCTCGCGCGGACGTGGTCCCCACCAGCCACATTCCGCGAATTGGTCGTCCAGGACCATCACGACCGGAATCGAGCGAGAGCCGTTGGAGAGGTGCGCGTCCATGATGTCCGGATTGGCGTCGCGTCCCAAGAGCCTAACGTCTAACCGGTCGGCCTGCTCGGCGAGGCGTACGATAGGTGGGACGATGTTGACCGCATCGCCGCACCAGTCTTCGACCAGCACGAGCACATGGCGGGGGCAGCGGATCGCGTTGACGCGCTCGACCGCGGATGGCGGAATGGTGGCCAATCGATAGACGTCCCGCCACAGATCCTGATTTTTCTGCGCCGTCGCGACGTACTGCTCGAAGGTGAACGCGGTCTCGAACCGCGACTTCCAATCCATCATCCGGAAGGTTGCTACTCCTGCCGCGCTGCAGAGGCGGTGTCATCCCGCAAAACGTAGCCCGATCCACGCACGGTGTGGATGAGGGGATGCTCGCGATCTTCTTCGAGCTTCTTGCGCAGATAGTTGATGTAGACGTCGACCACGTTGGTCAGCGGATCGATCTGTTGGCGCCACACGTGCTCGCTGATCATCTGCCGAGACACTGTGCGGCCCATGTTGCGCATGAGGTACTCGAGCAGCGCGTACTCTTTCTGGGTGAGCTCGATTTCCTTGCCGGCGCGTTCGACGCGCCGGGAAATCGGGTCGAGCGACAAATCGCGCACGCGCATCACGGCGCTTTCCGCCGTAAGGCTTGACCGTCGCAGCAGTGCCTTCACCCGGGCCAGGAGCTCGGCGAACTCGAACGGCTTGGGCAGGTAGTCATCCGCGCCGGCATCCAGACCGCTCACCTTGTCGGACACCGACGTGCGGGCCGTGAGCATGAGCATCGGTGCGCGGAATCCACGCGCGCGCAGCTCACGAGCGACCTCGACCCCATTTTTCCGAGGGAGACCGATGTCGAGAATGACGAGGTCCGGCGAATGATCGAGCGCGTCCAGCAGGCCGGCTTCACCGTCCTGCGCGCTTCGAACGTTGAATCCCTCGCCGCTGAGGATCCGTTGTAATACCGACAGCAGGTCGCGATCGTCTTCGACGACGAGAACTGACGGAATTCCGTCCGAATGCTCGGTCATAGTGCTTACATATAGCTTCGTGGCCACCCAAAGCCAAGCAGTCGGCTTGAACGATGATGCGCACCGACTATTCTTCCGCCCGCAAGAACGTGACGCGCGACACATAATCCGGCGCGATCGCGTGCTGCGTGGGACGTGGCGTTCCGCAGCATCCGTCGCGATCCGCAACACCCATGTCGCTCGATCGAAACAGGGATCACGTGGTGCGCGTTACGAGAAGGTGCGTGTGTTACTCGGAACTTTCGTACGCGCACTGTGTTGGATCGTAAGACGAGGGTCGTTAGAGGAACGGCCCCGCTCTTGCTTTACTGTTGTCACCGAGTGGTCGAGATGCGAGTGCATCGGTGCGTTGGCGCATCCACTCCAAGTCTCGCGCTCACTGGAGGGATGATGGACTTCCTCGTGATGCTCGAGGAATGCTCCGACTCGACGCCCGTCTTGGCGCGAGTGGATTCTGTGCCGGCGCAGATGACGCCAGAGAACCGGCAGCGGGATGTCGTGACGCTGTACGGTACGCCGCGCACCGAATCGCTTGCGCTCGCAATCGCGGCGGCGATGGAGAGTCGTCGAACGACGGACGATGGCTCGGGAGCGTTCCGCCACCTCGGGGTGTGGCCCGAGCGTGGGGCTGTGGGAGACACAGCCTGGCGCGACGAGACGACCGGCGAACTCGTCACGCGAGACCTGAACATTCCGCTCGATGTGCTGCGGGGCGTTGCCCACCAGGTGTTGGGCCAATGTGGATCCGCGCTGCAGCGTCTCGTCGCGGGATTGTCGATGCCGGATTGGCCGGAAGGAGCGTGGCGCGCAATCAGCATCACGTTGGAACCGGTGACGGAACCGGCGCGGGGCGCGCTGAGCAAGATCGACGAGCTGCTCGATGTCTTCCGAGAGTCGGATGGACTAACCTACGAGTACGAGGGTGACTAACGCACCGTTCTCCGTCAGACCGTAGTGGCCGCTGCATGCGGCGCGGGGTCGTCCCTCGGGACGACCCCGTCGTGTTTGTATCGGACTCGCGGCGTACCGCGCAATCGCGCGGCACTCCATTCCCTTGACGACGCTCGTTGCAGCAGGCAGGGTTGGGCTGGAGGTGGACCATGACGAGTTCATCGGGGCGCCGACCTGCCCGCCGTTCCTCCGGGGTCGAGCGTCTCTTCGAGGATGACGTGGGCCGGCTCTGGAGCGCCGGTCGCACCTTTACGCCTCAAGGCGGCGAGGCGGTGCTCTTCACGTGCATCGGCAACTCTCGCGAAGCGCCGCGCGCGATCGCATGCCCGGCGGAGTTTCATTTGGTTGAGGCGACGGTCGACGACCTCCGCGGTCTCCTCGGACGGGCACCGCGCATCGGGGTCCTCTAGGAAAAATCGGGCTCCCTTGCTACGCCCCGGGACCGTGGGCTAGCATAGCGAAGGGGAGAGATCGTGACCGGGTCGAGCCCGGCGCGCCATCACCATGACCGTTTCCGGCGCTGCCGGCGCGGTGAGGGGACCGACAGCGGAGGAGCCTACCATGCGGGAGTACAGCAGCTCGGAGATCCGCAACGTGGCGGTCGTTGGACACGGAGCGAGCGGGAAGACCACCCTGGTCGACGCGCTCGCTTTTGTTTCCGGATCCAGCAAGCGTCACGGATCGGTCCGTGATGGTACGGCACTCACGGATTTTGCGCCCGAGGAAATCGAGCGAAGGTACTCGATCAACCTCGGCTGCGCGTATGCGGAATGGATGGATGCCAAGATCAACCTGATCGACGCGCCTGGATATCTCGACTTCCACGGTGACGCCATCTCCGCGCTTGCCGCGGCGGATGGCGCCCTCGTGGTAGTGAGCGCCACGGCGGGCGTCGAGGTCGGCACCGAGAAGATGTTCCGTGAGGCGGTCGAGCGAAAAGATCCGGTGCTGTTCGTCGTGTCGCTGCTCGACAAAGAAAACGCCAGCTTCGACCGCGTCTACGAGTCGATCAAGAACCGCCTAACGAACAAGGTGATCCCGGTCGAGATTCCGGTGGGCGAAGGCGCGGCGTTCAACGGGATCATCAATCTGTTCTCGCGCAAACTGCACAATTACAAGAAGGGCACGAAGAGCGGCGAGTACGATGAAGTGGACGTGCCCGACGACCATCGGGCGCAGTTCGACAAGTATTACCAGGACTTGATCGAGACCATTGCGTCGACCGATGACTCGATGCTCGAGCGGTACCTGGAGGGCACGGAGATCACCCGAGACGAAGCGATCGCGGCGATGAAGGAAGGGATGAAGCGAGGCGAGCTGTTCCCCCTCTTTTGCGTGTCGGCGGAGCTGACGTATGGAACGCGCGCCTTGCTCACGAAGGTCGTCGAGCTCATGCCCTCCGCGTACGAGATGGAAGAGCTGCACGCGTTCACGGGCGCGGTTGGCGATCGGACGATCGAGATTCACGCCCGAGACGAACAGCCATTCACGGCTTCGGTGTTCAAAACCCTCACCGAACCGCACGTCGGCGACGTTTCGTTCTTCCGCATCTTTTCCGGGGCCGTGGCTAACGGACAGGAGGTATACAACGCCAGCCGCAACATCTCGGAGAAGCTCGGCCACCTGAGCGTGTCGCAGGGCAAGGATCGCACAGAAGTGCCGCGTCTGCACGCCGGCGACATCGGCTGCGTGGCCAAGCTCAAGAACACGCACACGAACGACACGCTGTCCACACGCGAGCAGCCGATCCGTCTGCCGGACATCCGGCTGCCTGAGCCGTTAGTCACCTTCGCCGTGCACGCGTCCGCGCGCGGTGACGAAGAAAAAGTGCAACAGGGCCTGCATCGGTTGCACGATGAGGACCCGACCTTCACCACGCATTACGATCCCGAGACGCACGAGACGATCGTAGCCGGCGTTGGCGAACGCCATCTCGAGGTATCGATGGCGAAGCTCAAGCGGAAATTCGGCGTCACCGCCGAGCTCACCAAGCCGCGCATTGCGTACCGTGAGACGCTCAGAGGAAAAGGCGAAGGGCAGGGACGGCACAAGAAGCAGACGGGCGGTCGCGGTCAGTTCGGTGATTGCTGGGTGCGCCTCATGCCGCTTCCGCGCGGCGAGGGCTACATGTTCGACGACCAGATCGTCGGCGGTGCGATTCCGTCCAAATTCATTCCGGCTGTCGACAAGGGGATTCAGGAAGCCGCGGCCCGCGGCGTGCTCGCGGGCTATCCGATGGTCGACTTCAAGGTCGAGTGCTTCGACGGCTCGTACCACTCGGTCGACTCGAACGAAATGTCGTTCAAGATGGCGGGGATCCTCGCGTTCCGTGTCGTCGCGCCCAAGTGCAAGCCGGTGCTGCTCGAGCCGTTAGACGAACTGGAAGTGCGCACGCCGGACTTGTTCCTGGGCGACGTGATGGGCGACGTCTCGTCGCGCCGCGGCCAGATCCTCGGCTCGCAGCCCGCCGCGGACGGGTTAGGCACGGTGGTGAAGGCGGTGGTGCCGCAAGCGGAGATGCACCTGTACGCGACGCACCTCAACTCGATGACGCACGGCTACGCGACGTTCACGCGCCGCTTCCGTGGCTACGAGGAGGTTCCCGCCGAAGCGGCGCAGCGGATCATCGCGGACTCCGCCAAGCCCGAAGAGCTGGTGGAAGCGTAAGGCGCGGAGGGCCGCGCCTTACGCAAGCGGTCAGCCGTTGACCGACTTTCTGTGCCGCGCCGGCTGCTTCCGGCGCGGCGCTTTGCCAATCTCGATCGGCACGATATCCGGCGAGTCCGCGTCGGACGCGCAGGCTGCCGCCGGAACGGGAATGCGCGGCTGCTTGTACACGAAGCGCTTCCCCTCGTAGTTCCGGAACACGACTTCGTCGTCGGTGATCTCCTCGACGTACTCGGGGAGGAGCGGCACCTTGCCGCCCCCGCCGGGCGAGTCGATCACGAAATGTGGGACGGCCAGGCCCGACGTCCAACCACGGAGCGCGCGCACGATCTCCAGGCCCTTCTGCACCGTCGTGCGGAAATGTTCGCCGCCCGCCACCTGGTCGGCCATGTAGATATAGTAGGGCCGCACGCGGGCCTTGAGCAGGCGCTGCATCAGCTCCTTCATGACGCCCACGTCGTCGTTCACCCCGCGCAGCAGCACGGTCTGGCAGCCTAACGGAACGCCGGCGTCGGCCAACCGCCCCAGCGCCTCGACCACCTTGGGTGTCAGCTCGCGCGGGTGGTTGAAGTGGGTGTTCATGTACACCGGGTGATACTTCCGCACCATCTCGCAGAACTCGGGCGTGATGCGCTCGGGCAAGTGCGACGTGACGCGGCTGCCGATGCGGATGATCTCCACGTGCGGAATGGCGCGGAGATTCTGCATCAGGTACTCGAGCCGCCGGTCGGACAGCATCATCGGATCGCCGCCGCTCATCACGATGTCGCGAATCTCGGGATGCGCGCGAATGTAGGCGAAGGCGGACTCGTACTGGTTGAGCGGAATCTTTTCCGGGTCGCCCACCTTGCGGCGACGCGTGCAGAACCGGCAGTACGACGCGCACACCGGGCTCACGAGAAACAGCACGCGATCCGGATAGCGGTGCGTAATGTTAGGCACCGGCGAGTCGGCGTCCTCATCGAGCGAGTCGATGATCCCGTCGTGGATGTCGAGCTCCTGCACGGTGGGGACGTACTGGTTCCACATCGGGTCGCCGACGGCGGTGATCTGCTCGAGCGCGGCCGGCGTGATGCGCATTTGGAAGTTGTCGAAGGCGGGCCTGAGCGCCTCTACGTCAATCACGTCACGACCGAAGCGGTCGGCCAAGTGCTCCAAGGTGGCGATGCTGTCTTCCTTCAGGATGCGTTGCCACTCACTCATGGTGATTCTGCTCCCCGCCGTGTTGGCGAGCGTGTGATGATCGTGGTGGTGCGTCGGGGTCGATGGAATGCAGGAAGTGTGGGCACACGTTGCGTGACGCCTTCGATCGACCTCGGGGAGTGAGGACGCGTCGCGACCGGACGATGGCTAGGGACGTCGCATGGGCGACGGACAGCCGGTACGGCGACGGCGCAGAGAGAAGGGAATCGACTCGCGTTCCGGGGTGAAGGCGCCGAGGAGCGAGTCGGGAGGTGAGAGGACTCGATGCCGCACTCGCGACCGGCGAACGACGCCGGGCAGCGCGCATCGAGTCCCGTCTACCTCGGGGAACGTCCATGGGTCAGCGCTGACCAACCGCAACGAGCTGCAGCGCAGCAGCGTCACTGACCTCGGGGATGACACCGGACAGCCGTTGGGCCAACGCCCACCGTGCATCGACATTCACGCCGCTGCGCGTCATCGCGTCATCGCACACCGTGCGGATCAGCGCGCCGTAGTCGAGACCGGAGGCGGCCGCCATGCGCGCGAGTCCGGCATCGGACGCGATGTCGGGGTTCGCGTTGACTTCGAGAATCCACGGCTGACCGTCCTGATCGATGCGCATGTCGACGCGGCCATAGCCGGTTCCGCCGACGAGTCGCCACGCATCGAGCGCGACTTCCTTGATTCTGCCGGTGAGCGACTCCGGAAGATCCGCGGGGCACATCGGCACGGCGCCGACATCTTCGTCGCTGCCGGCGACCCACTTCGATCGATACGAAACGATGCGCCACATCCGCTTCGGCAATCCGTCGAATCGGATTTCCGAGATCGGCAGCACGGTGTTGCCGACGATGCCGACGTTCACTTCGCGTCCGTCGATGTAGCGTTGGACGAGTACTTCGTCCCAGCCTTCATGCATCGCTTCGACGCGAGCGGCGAGCGCGCGATTGGTGCGAACCACCGAGCGTTGCTCGACGCCGACGGACGCATCCTCCGCCGTGGGTTTGCAGATCGCGGGGAAGCCGACGGCCGGCACGGGCGCGCCGCGGTGCACGACCGCGAACGTCGGAACGGGCAGGCCTGCGCGTTCGAGGAACGCGTTCACGACGTGCTTGCGCAAGCAGAGGCTTGCGGTCCACGACGAGCAGCCGGTGAACGGCACTGCGAGTACCTCGAGCGCGGAGATCACTGCTGGCTCGAGTGCGGCGACGCCGTCGAGTCCTTCGCACATGTTGAACACGAGGTCGAACTTGCCGCGGCGCATGCGCTCGACCCAGCGTCCGTCCGGTTGGGCAGGGAATCGCGTCACCTGGTGGCCGTCGGCAACGAGCACGGCCTCGATCGCTTCGAGCGTCTCGAGGATCGCGAGGTCTGCCGACTTGCCGAGCGCCGATGGTCCATCGAATAACAGGGCTATCTTCATGCGCTCCTCCAACTCGTGATGAGCGTCAGCCGCCGAGATGCGCCGGATGCGGCGCGTCGGGATGACGCGCAACTGCCGCAATCGGCGCGGTCTCGCATGCGACCTCAGCTCGAGGCCGCCGCACGTGCGACGCTCGTCCGGCGTCGACGTGCAGCGTTGCTCAGCAGGGAAACGCCCTGCCGGTCCGCGGCATGTCGCACGCACGTCTGAATGAGCTCGTCGTAGCTCATCCCGGCGGCGCGCGCAGCCTTGGGAAAACACGAGTTGTCTGCGGGATCGGGAAGAATCCCGGGAAGCGGGTTCACCTCGACCACGTTGGGCACGCCTGC
>DASVAC010000218.1:0-5872 GCA_036376535.1 Gemmatimonadaceae bacterium
GTCGCTCAAGGAGCAGGTGATCTTCGCGCTGTCGCAGCGTGACGAGCGCGAGGCGACGGACAAGCTGATCGACATCGCGCGGCATGACCGCAACATCGAGCTGCGCAAGAAAGCGATCTTCTGGTTAGGCCAACGGGATGACCCGCGCGTCCGCAAACTTCTGGAGGAGCTGATCACCAATGACTCGATTTGATCGCGCGACGCGTGCGGCGTGCGCCGCGGTGGCCATGCTCGCCACCGTGGTGCCGCTTACGGCGCGCGCCCAGACCATCGCCGACCGTGTGCACGGCGCATCGGGCGATGTCGAGATCCGGTTTGCCGCGCGCCCCGGCGTGTGCGGCGATGGTGAAGGGTCGGTGAACGTTCGCTCGCGGCATGACACCGGCACCGACGAGTCCTGGCACTGCGAGCCCGGCCCGGTCCGCGTACGCCTCACGGTGCACAACGGAACGGTGCGGGCCATCCACACGCTCGTCGGCAGCCGCCACCGCGAGATTGCCGGCCTAACGGACCTCGGCGCCGTGGGCGACCGCGATGCCGTGCAGTACTTCCTGTCGCTGGCCCGCAGCGCCGACGTACCGGTGGCGCGCGAAGCCGTGACGCCCGTCGCGCTCGCCGATTCGGTGACGGTTGCACCGGACTTGCTGAGCCTGGCGAACGAGCGCTCGCGCCCGATCGAGGTGCGCAAGAACGCGCTGTTCTGGGCGGGGCAGGTAGACGAGAGCGATGTGACCGCACCGGTGCAGCGTATCGCCGATGACACCACCGAAGACCGGCGGTTGCGCGAGCAGGCTGTGTTCGTGCTGTCGCAGCTGCCCGATGGCGCAGGCGTGCCGGCGCTCACGCGGGTCGCGCGCTCGAACGCCGAGCCGTGGCTCGCGGCGAAGGCCACCTTCTGGCTCGGCCAGGTGGACGATCCGGGCGCGCGCCAAACGCTTCGACAGCTCGTGACCGACCGCGGCGTGAGCGAGGAGGTGAAAGCGCAGGCCGTGTTCGTGCTCGGCCAACACGATTCGCCGGACGACCAGGCATTCCTCCGCCGCCAGTTCGACGCGTTAGGCACAAAGAAGCTGCAGGACCGCGTCCTCATGGGCGTGGCGCAGCACGGCGGGCCCGGCGCGAAGGCGTGGCTGTTGGGCATCGTGACGGACAGCGCACGGCCCATCGAGGTGCGCAAGCAGGCGCTCTTCTGGGCGGGACAGAGCGAGGCGCTCGAGACGTCCGATCTCACCGCACTGTACGGCCGGCTGCACGACGACGCGATGCAGCGCCAAGCGATATTCGTGCTGTCGCAGCGCGACGATTCGGCGGCGACGGATGCGCTCATGCGCATCGCGCGCTCCGATCCCGAACACGATCTGCGCAAGCAGGCCATGTTCTGGTTGGGCCAGAAGAACGATCCGCGCGTGGCGAAGTTTCTCGCCGACATCCTCGAGCACTGAGGGCGGCCCGATGCGCTACGGTATCCTGATGACGGCCGCGCTCGCGTTAGGCGCAGGGCGCGCGGCGGGCCAGTCGCTGGCGCAGCGTGTGCGCAGCGCCGGCGACGGCCGCGTCCAGCTGCGCTTCGCGTCGCGCCCCGGCGTGTGCGGCGACGGACGCAGCACGATTTCCGGCGGAGATCGCAATTTCATGCGCGGCAACTGGTCCGCGGACGACGCCGGGGAGTGGCGGCGCCGTTGTGAGCCGGGTCCGGTGCGCGTGGTGCTTCGCACCGCGAACGCGTCGGTCGAACGCCTCAGCGTGAACATCGGCGGCAGCGACAGCGGCAGCGACGTCCACGATCTCGGCACGGTGTCGGCGCACGACGCGGTGGAGTATTTGCTCGACCTCGCGGGCGGGTCATCGCACCGCGTGGGCGACGATGCGGTGTTGGCGGCCGTGCTCGCGGACAGCACCACGCCGTGGCCGTCGCTCATCACGCTGGCGCGCACCGCTCAGTCGCACGACACGCGCGAGAGCGCGACCTTCTGGTTAGGCCAAGCCGCCGCGGCGCGCGTCACCGGCACGACGCTGTTCGGCGATCACCACGACACGGACGAGTCGGACGACGAAGCGGTGCGCGGCGAGGCGATCTTCGCGATCTCGCAGCAGCCGCACGATGAGAGCGTGCCGGTGCTCATCCGCGTCGCGCGCACCAACAAAGATCCGGAGCTGCGGAAGAAGGCGCTCTTCTGGCTCGGCCAGAGCGGCGATCCGCGCGCGATCGATCTCTTCAGCCAGATCCTGAACGGCGCCGAGCGCTGACGCGCTCTTCCGCGCGCGCGCACCCGACACCAACTTACCGGCCGCGTCGCGAGTCTCGCGGCGCGCGCCGGGCTTCTCCGGCCGCGCGCCGCAGCGTGTGCCCCGGGAGGACGTCATGGTGTCGAGACGGAAATTCATTGGTGTGTCCGCTGTGGCCGTCGCCGGTACGGCGTGTCACGCATCCGGTGCACGCACCACACCCGAGCCGGCCACCGACGTGGGTGCGCTCCCTCCTGCGATCGCCTCGCTGACCTCCGCGAAGGGACAGGCCCAACCGATCACCGTCGACGAACGGCGCGCGCGCATCGAGCGCGCGCGTGCGCTCATGCACGACAACGACCTGAGCGCTCTCATGCTCACGGGCGGCACATCGCTCGACTACTTCACCGGCATCCAGTGGGGGTTGAGTGAGCGGTTGCTGGCGGCCGTGATTCCGGTGCGCGGCACGCCGTTTCTCGTGACCCCCGCGTTCGAGCGTGCGCGCGCCATGGAACAGGTGGCTGCCGGCCCGCTCGACACCGGCACGGACGTGATGACGTGGCAGGAGCACGAGAGTCCGTACGCGCTCGTCGCGCAGGGCTTGCAGTCGCGCGGCCTCGCGACCGGTCGGTTAGGCATCGAGGAAACCGTGCGCTACCTGTTCAGCGATGGCGCCGCGCACGCGCTGCCGGCCATGTCGCTCGCCAGCGCCACGCCGGTGACCGCCGGATGCCGCATGATGAAAACAGATCACGAAGTGGCGCTCATGCGGCTGGCCGCCGCGGTCACGCTGCGCGCGTATCACGCCACGTGGCAATCGATCAAAGAAGGCATGACGCAGCAGGACGTGAGCGCGTTGGTCTCGGCGGGACATCGCCAGCAAGGCTTCGCCGGCGAGGCGTCCGTGCAGGTGGGCGAGTACTCGGCGCTGCCGCACGGGTCGCGCACGCCGCAGCGGATTCGCGACGGCACGATCGTGATGATCGACGGCGGCTGCAAGGTCGAAGGCTACACCTCCGACATCACGCGGACGTTCGTGTTAGGCACGCCGACGGACGACATGCGGACGGTGTTCGACATCGTGTACCGGGCGCAGACGGCTGCCTTGCAGACCGCTCGTCCGGGGCTCGAGTGTCAGGCGGTGGACGCCGCCGCCCGCAAGGTCATCGTCGACGCGGGCTACGGTCCCGACTACACGTACTTCAGCCATCGACTCGGCCACGGGATGGGGATGGATGGGCACGAGTGGCCGTATCTCGTGCGGGGCAACACGCTCGCGATGCAGCCCAACATGATGTTCAGCGACGAGCCGGGCATTTACATCCCCGGCAAGTTCGGCGTGCGCATCGAAGATGACATGCACATCACCGCCGACGGGGCGGAGCTGCTCACGCCGCGCAGCCCGTCGCTCGACCAACCGTTCGGGCCGGCTGCCTAACGAACGGGCTGCGGGCGGCGCGCCGCGGTCACGCGGCGGCCGAGGGCACGGAGGACGAAGCGCAGGCGGTCGGCCCATGGCAGGCGCCCGAAGTTGGTTTTGACCACGCCGCGGGTGAAGTAAGTCTTGTGGGAATAGTCGATCGCGACGTCCACGACGACCGGGCCTCCGCGCTCGGTGATGCCGGCCGCCTGGTCGAGCACGTCGGTGATCTCGACGTCGCGATCGAGCCGCAGGTACTGGACGCCCATGCCGGCGCAGAGTTGCTCGAGGCCGAAATTGGGCAGCTCGCTCGCGCTCTTCCTGCCTAACGCAAGAGACTGGAACTGGGCGATCTGCGCGAGCTCGTGGTCGCGGAGCACCACGACAGCCACGGCCACCTCCAGGTGCGCGGCCGTGAGGAGCTCGAGTCCCGTCATGAGGAACGCGCCATCGCCGGTGATGGCGACGCACGGCGTCTCGGGGCGCGCGAGCTTCGCGCCGATCGCCGCGGGCACGCTGTAGCCCATGCACGAGTAGTCCACCGGGGCCAGGAAGTGACCGGCGCGCTCGAGCCGCAGACATTCCATGGCGAGGAACGTCCCGTTGCCGCTGTCGGCGGTGTAGATCGTGGCCGGGCCGAAGCGGCGCTGCAGGCCGTCGAGAAGGACGTGCGGCGTGACCCCGGTGGCGCTCGCGTTCTCGCGCCACTCGCGCTCGACGGCGGCGTGGCCGTCGCGAATGGCCGCGCGCATGGCGACGTCGATCGGGCGGTGGGTGAGGCGCGCGAGCAGTGCGTCGACGAACGCCCGCGCATCGGACACGATCGCGAGATCCGTCTCGACGTTGCGCTCGAGCGCCGTGTGCCCGATGTCGACGTGGATGAGCGGCCGGCGCGGTTGGGCGCCGTAGCTCCCGGTGGCGACCTCGCCGAAGCGGCATCCGATCGCGAGCGTGGCGTCGCACTCCCGCGCCACGGCGCGCGCGAACGGCGGTGCGGCGTCGCCGAATCCCGGCCACACCGCGAGCGGGTGCGATTCGGGGAACACGCCCTTGCCGTGAATCGTGGTCGCGACCGGGGCCTCGAGCGTTTCGGCGAGCGCGACGACGTCGGCGCCGCGGGCGCCGAACCCCAGGTAGAGCATCGGCCGGCGCGCGCCGGCCAACAGTGCCGCGGCGCGCTCCACGAGCTCGTGCTGCGGCTGCGGCGGCGGCGCGCCTAACGACAACAGCGGCGCGGTGTCGTCATCGTGCGTCAGCAGATACAACTCGGCCGGCACCTCGACGAACACAGGCCCCGGTACGCCCGCGCGCGCGATGCGGCACGCCTCGCGTACCGTGCGGTAGAGGTCGGCGCCGTGCTCCGGCCGCATGACGCTCTTGGTGACGGGACGCGCGAGCGCCATCTGATCGATGTCGTGGAGCTGGAACGCCATGCCCGTGTCGCGGCGCACGCCGCAGCCCAACACGAGCATGGGGACCGTGTCGAGGTACGCTTCGGCGATGCCGCTCAGCGCGTGCGTGAGGCCTGCGCCGGGCACCAGCGCGCAGCAGCCCAGCCGTCCCGATGCGCGCCAGACGCCGTCGGCCATGAACGACGCGCTCTGTTCGTCGGTGACCAGAACAGGTTTGGTGCTCGACGACTGCGCGAGCGCGTCGTACAGCTCGATGGTGTGCGTGCCCGGGATGCCGAACACGAACGGGACGTCCTCGTCCTCGAGCGCGCGGACGACGGAATCGGCGCCGGTCGGCATCGGGTCGTTGCCTAACGCAAGCGCGGCGCGTGCACGGGCGGCGCGGTCAGAAGCCCGTGAGCAGCGCGCGCGACACGTGCGTCGTGTCGCCGAGGTACGCGAACTTGACGTCGTGGATGTAGCGCCGCGCCGCGCGCTGAACGTCCTGCGGCGTCACACGCTGCAGCTCGTTCGCGAAGTTGTCGGCCGCGTGCCAGTCGCCGCGATAGAGCTGCGCACGCGCGAGAAAGTTGGCCTGCTGGTCGTTCGTCTCGTTGTTCAGGAAATACTCGGTGAGGAATTGGGCGACGATGACGTGCAGGTTGTCGGTGTCGACCAGGCCGTGCTGCAGCTCGCGCACCTGCTCGCGCATGATCGTGAGCACCGAATCGGGATACACGGTGGTCACGTACAGACCGCCCGCCGCCACCGCGCGCTCGAGGAACGGCGCTTCGACCGCATAGGTGAGGTTGCGGCGCGACCGGACCTCGGCGAA
>DASVAC010000219.1:0-16374 GCA_036376535.1 Gemmatimonadaceae bacterium
GTTCCTGCTGCGCGATGAGAGTGCGTTCCTAACGCTCATGGTACCCTCCAGCCCGCGTGGCCGATGATATTTGGACGTGCGCCAGAACGATCATCCCCATCCCTTGCATCCTTTTTGTTATCCTTTGCACCATCTACAGAAGAGCCGGCTCGGCCCCGCGCTCGTCCGATTAGAAACTTGGACGCGGCGAACAGTGTCAGGCGTGGCGGCTTGCGGCGCGGAGTCGTTCGAGCGCGACGTAGCCCACGCCATCACGCAATGCTGCCTCGGCCCCGCGTAACGCGTCTCCAAACGACGGCGCCTGTCCCGAGACGTAGATCGCGGCGGCGGCATTCAGCGCGACTGCCATGCCGGCCAGCGGTTTTCCATGTCCGCGTATGATATGTTCGATCATTCGCGCGTTGTCTTCCGGTGATCCTCCGGCCAACTCGACAACCGCGTTTGGCGCTGACTCTGGCGCGTCGCCGGTGGGATTGAGCTTCCACCACGTTTCGATGTGCCCGTCGCGGACCTCGTGCACATGGGTGCAGCCGAGCGGCGAAATCTCATCCATGCCCGGCTCGCCGTACACCACGAGCGCATGACGGCTGCCTAACGCAGCGAGCGCGGCCGAGATGAGCTCCAGGCGCGCGGGTTCCGAGACCCCAACGACCTGCCGCCCCGCCGATGCCGGATTCGCCAGAGGGCCCACCATGTTCATGAGCGTGCCGATCGCGAGCTCGCTGCGCACGTGCCCGACGTGCTTCATCGCCGGGTGCATCCGCGGCGCGAACATGAACACGATCCCGGCGGCGTCGAGCGTGCGCCGCATCGCATCCACCGACTGCGCGATGTCCACGCCTAACGCTTCGAGTACGTCGGCGCTGCCGGAGCGCGTGGTGAACGACCGATTGCCGTGCTTCGCGATACGCACACCGGCGCCCGCGGCGACGAGCGCGGCCGCGGTCGAGATGTTGAACGTCGTCACCTTCCCGCCGCCCGTGCCGCACGTGTCGACTAACGCATCGGGGTCGTCGACCGGAAGGCGAACCATCACGGCGCGGAGCGCGCGCGCCGCACCCGCGATCTCCGCCGCCGTCTCGCCCTTCACGCGCAACCCCATCAACATCGCGCCGACCTGCGACGGCGTCGCGTCGCCGCGCATGATCACATCGAACGCGGCGGCGGTCTCGTCCGCCGTGAGCGACTGATGGTCGGCCAGCTGCCGCAGCGCGTGCGCGAGCGCCTCAGTGGACACCGATCGTCTCGTACAGCCGCTCGCGCAGCGCCGCGTGCGACGCGATGAGCGAGATCACGAGCGCCAACAGTCGCACGCGCTCGACATCCTCGTCCATGAACACGCCGCGCTGCACGCGATTGGTGAGATTCACCACGCCCACCAGGTCGTCGTGGTAGACTAACGGAAAGCTGATGAACGAGCCGGTGGTGAAGTACTCGTCGCCGATGAGCGGATGGCCGCGCGCCTGCGCGACGTCGGTGACTAACACCGGCTGCCGGCTCGCCGCCACCTTGCCCGACACGCCGTACCCCATCGGGATGCGCTTGCCTTCGGTCACGTCGGGCGAGAGGCCTTTGGCCGCCGCGATGTAGAGCTCCTGCGCGTCGGGCACGCGCAGCACGAGCGAGCAGCGTTGGGCCTGCATGTCGTCGCCCACGAGCGCGAGCAGACCATCCGCAAGTTGACGTGGATCCGCGGTGGACGCGTCCAGCGACAACACGCGATCGATGAGATAGAGCGTGCGCGTTTTCTGGCGCAGCGTTTCGCTCCGGCGGTGCAGCTCCACGTGCGCTTGCTCGAGCTGCCCAACGGCGGCGGCCACCTGCCCTTCCACCGCTTCCGCGCGACGCGTGGCGCGTCGCGCATCTTCACGGGCGCGCGCGGCTTCTTGCTCGAGCGCGAGGAGCCGTGCCGCCTCGACCATGGTCGCGCTCGTCGGCGTGTTGCGCGCCGCGGCCAGCTCGCTCTCCAGGTGCGCGAGATGCTTCACGTACTCGCCGTGTACGCGCTGTGTGACATCCTCGAGCGTGCGCACCGCTTCGTTGCGCGCCTCCTGCTCGGAAAATCGGGCGAACGCCAACTCGAACAGCGCCACGTACGGCGCGAATCGCTCCATCACGCGCGTCCCGAAGAATCGGCGCGGCTCGTACAGTCCCACCACCGAATGCAAGTGGCCGTCCACGAGAATGCCGCGCAGCGCGAGCAATCCTTCTTCGTTGAGCGCGTTCTCGAGACCGAAAAACCGCGCGAACTCATCCGACTCATCGCCCGCGTCGGCGAACTGTCCGCCGGCGTTGATCGTCGCCCGCAAACGCGCGGGCAGATGGTCGAACGTCGTGTCGACGCGAGCGCGCGCGACGCGTCCGTTTTCGGGCGTCAGCTTGTTGGTGAAGAGCTGGCGACGCATGTCGAACGACAGCAGCATGAGGTGCGTCGACCGGTCGACTTCCGCCAGTGCCTCGCCCAACGCCACGAAGGCAGCGTCCATATCCGAGGCGGCACCAAGGGCGTGCGCCAAGGACGCAAGTGTGCGAGGGGGCATGTGTGTTGGTAAGCCGCCGCGAGACGGCGCTGTGAGTCTTGAGCGGGTTCGTCAAACTAGAGGCGTAGGTATCGAGCTGTCAATCGTTTCGCTCATTCGATCTCGCTTGACACCAGAGGGCGCGCGGATAGTTTCCGTCACATGCCGGAGCGCACCGTGCAACTGGTGCTGCACTACGATGGCGCCGGGTTCGCCGGATGGCAGCGACAGCCGCGCGAGCGCACCGTGCAAGGGGAGCTCGAGGACGCGTTGGGCCACATCTGCGCACGACCCGTGGCCGCGCTTGGCGCCGGCCGAACCGATGCGGGAGTGCACGCACGCGGCCAGGCGGTCGGAGTCCGAGTTCCGGAGCGGTGGACCCCGTCGGCGCTCAGACGCGCGCTGAATGGCGTGCTGCCGCGGGACGTGTGGGTGGCCGCGGCGCACGAGATGGCGTCGGCCTTTCACGCACGCTTCGATGCCATATCGAGACGGTACAGCTATTACATCGGCACTGACGATGCCGCGCGGTCGCCATTTCGTCGACGCACCGAGTGGGCGCTCGACCGCGCGCTCGATGCGCGCATCCTCGCGATGAGTGCGGCCGCGCTCTGCGGCGAGCACGTGTTCCGCGCCTTCGCGGTCAAAGGCACCGCGCCCGAGCGCGACGCACATCGATGCACCGTCACGCACGCGGAATGGCGCGAGCGTCCGGGCGGCCTGGTGTTCGAGATCCAGGCGAACCGGTTTCTCCATCACATGGTCCGGCTCCTCGTCGGCACCATGGCCGACGCCGCGAGCGGACGCCGCGACCCGGCGTCCGTCGCTCTTCTGTTAGGCGCCGACGACAACAACGGGACCTCCGCGCCCGCACCGCCGCACGCGCTGTTTCTCGACGCGGTCGTCTACCCGCCCGACCTCTACTTGCCTACCGCATGAGACTGTTTCTCGATACCGCGAACCTCGACGACATCCAGTGGGGACTCACCACGGGTCTCATCGACGGCGTCACCACCAACCCGACGCTCATCGCGCGCGAGCTCGCGGGCGACGATCCCACCGAGCACGTGACCGCGATCGCGCGCGCCGTGCCGGGGCCAGTGACCGTGCAGGTCATCTCATCCGACGCCGACGGCATTTACCGCGAGGCACGCGACCTGTCGCGCATCGGCGAAAACATCGTCGTCGAGATCCCGATGGCCGAGGATGGCATCGTGGCGATGAAACGCCTCGTGCCCGAGGGCGCCGTGGTGAACATGACGCTCGTGTTCACGGCCGCGCAGGCGTTGCTCGCCGCGAAAGCGGGCGCTGCCTACGTGAGCCCGTTCATCGGCCGTCTCGACGATGCCGGCGGCGATGGCGGCGCGCTCGTGGCCGACATCCGAGCGATGTTCGACCGGTTCGCGCCCGAGTGCGAGATCCTCGCGTCGTCGGTGCGGAGCCCGCGCCGGCTCGTCGACGCGGTCAAGTTAGGCGCGGATGCGGTCGCCGTGCCGCCCCCGGTGCTGCGCGCCATGCTGCTCCACCCGCTCACGGACCTCGGCCTCCAGGGCTTTCTGCGCGACTGGGGCACTCGGTTAGGCGTGGCGCGGAGCGACGCGTGAGGCACGGCTGGCTCATCGCCGCGCTGGCCGCCGTCGCCTGCCGCGGCGAGGCGCCGCGCGCCAAGGCGGTCGCCGTGACGGACTCGCCGGGATCGCTCGCGGCGCTCCACGTGGAGAGCGCGAGCGCCGCCACGCGATCCGATTCGATCGACTCCCGCCGCCGCACGCTGCTCACCGAGGCGGTCGCGAAGGTGTCGCCCGCCGTGGTCACCGTGCAGACGGAAGTCGTGCAGAACGCACCCGTCGATCCATTCGATGCGTTCTTCGGCGGCGCGGGCGGCGGCCAGCGCGTGCTCCAGGGACTCGGCACCGGGTTCATCGTGAGATCCGACGGCGTGATCGTGACCAACGCGCACGTGATCAACGATGCGAAAACGATTTCGGTCGCGCTGCGCGACGGCACGCCGTACCGCGCCCGCCTCGTCGGCAAGGATGAGACGAACGACATCGCGGTGCTCAAGATCGACGCCAAGAATCTGCCGGTCGCGGAGCTCGGCAACTCCGACAGCCTGCTGATCGGCGAATGGGCCATCGCCATCGGCAACCCGTATGGGTTCTATCTCGGCAACTCGGAGCCGAGCGTGACGACGGGCGTGATCAGCGGCACCGGCCGCAACCTGGCCGCGCCTAACGAAGGCAGCGCGACGTACGTCGACATGATCCAGACCGACGCCGCCATCAATCACGGCAATTCGGGCGGACCGCTGGTCGACGCCGTCGGCGAAGTCATCGGCATGAACAGCTCCATCTATTCGCCCTCCGGCGGGTCCGTTGGGCTCGGCTTCGCGATTCCGATCAATCGCGTCAAGCGCGTGATGGAAGACCTGCTGCTCCACGGCGTCGTGCGCCAGCCGTGGTTAGGCATCAAGCTCGCGCTCCCCGAGGCCAACAGCCCGCTCGGCGCCCTGCGCTTCGGCGTCAACGTGCGCGCCGTGGTGCCGGGATCGCCCGGCGACGCGGCCGGCATCAGGTCGGGCGACACGCTGCTCAAGGCGGGCAACCGCGTGCTCCACAACCCGTTCGATTGGGAAGCGGAGAAGCTCGATCTCCGTGTCGGCGAGCGCGTGCAGTTGACGGTGAAGCGCGGCGAGCGCCAGTTCCCGGTGTCCGTCACCGTCGCGTCGCTGCCCGACGAGAGCGCGCCCAAGGTGCAGGTGCTCAAGGAGCTCGAGCTCGTCACGGTCACACCGGCGATTCGCGCCGAGCGCGGCATCCGGAGCTCGCACGGAGCGCTCATCTATCAGGTCAGCTCGCGCGTGTCCGATGATTTAGGCATCGCCAAAGGCGACGTGATCGTGCAGATCAACCAGGTGCCGATCGAGAACGCGCAGGACGTGCAGAAAGCATTGAACGCACTCGCCGGTCGCAGCGTGATCCACATGTACTTCGAGCGCGGAGGCCAGATCTACTCCACCGACTTCATGGTCCGATGAGCGACGCCACCCGCTACACCTCCCCGCTCGCCCAACGCTACGCGTCGCGGGCCATGCTGGCCCTCTGGTCGCCGCAGGAGCGACATGCCCTGTGGCGGCGCCTGTGGCTGGCGCTCGCCGAAGCGCAGCGTGAGTTAGGCGTGACGGCCGTGACCGACGAGGGCCTCGCGCAGATGCGCGCCCACCTCGACGACATCGACTTCGATGCCGCGGCCGCATTCGAGCGACGCTTCCGCCACGATGTGATGGCGCACGTGCACACGTTCGGCGCGGTCGCCCCCAAAGCCCGCGCGTTCATCCACCTCGGCGCCACGAGCGCGTTCGTCACCGACAACGCCGACTTGATCCTGATGCGCCGCGGCCTCGAGCTCCTGCGCGTCGAGGTCATCGCGGTGGTGCGCGCGCTCGCCGCCTTCGCCGAGCAGTGGCGCGACGAACCGACGCTCGCGTATACGCACTTGCAGCCGGCGCAGCTCACCACCGTGGGCAAGCGCGCCACGCTCTGGATGCAGGACCTCGTGCTCGACCTCGCCGACCTCGATCATCGCACCGCCGCGCTGCCGCTCCGCGGGGTCAAAGGCACGACCGGCACGCAGGCGAGCTTCCTCGAGCTGTTCGACGGCGACCACGAGAAGGTGCGCCAGCTCGAGCGGCTCGTGGTGCGCCGGTTAGGCTTCGACCACGTGCTGCCGGTGACCGGCCAAACGTACAGCCGCAAGCTCGATGCGCAGGTGCTGGGCATCGTGGCGGGCATCGCGTCGAGTGCCGCCAAGTTTGCCGGCGACGTCCGCGTCCTGCAGTCGTTCGGCGAGATCGAAGAGCCGTTCGAGACCGAGCAGGTCGGGTCGTCCGCCATGGCCTACAAGCGCAACCCCATGCGCGCCGAGCGGATCTCGTCGCTCGCACGGTTCGTCATGTCGCTCGAGGAAAACGCGAATTTGACGCACGGCGCGCAGTTCTTCGAGCGCACGCTGGACGACAGCGCGAACCGCCGCCTCGTCATCCCCGAGTCGTTCCTCGCCGTGGACGCCATCCTGCTGCTCATGGCCAACATTGCGTTAGGCCTCGAGGTGCACCCCGCGCGGATCCGCCGCCGCGTGGCCGAGGAGCTGCCGTTCATGGCCACCGAAGCGCTCATCGTCCAAAGCGTACGCGCGGGAGGCGATCGCCAGGCGGCACACGAGCGCATCCGCCGCCACAGCCTGGCCGCGGCGCAAGCGGTAAAGGATGGCGCGGCGCGCAACGACCTGTTCGAGCGTCTGGCCGCGGACGCCGACGCCGGCCTCTCGCCTAACGACCTGCGCGAGGCCGGCGACCCGGCCCGCTATCTGGGTCGTGCGCCGCGCCAGGTGGATGAGTTCCTGCGCGACGTGATCGCGCCCATTCTTGCTGCCGCCCCAGCGGCGGCCCCCGATGCCGAGGAGCCCCGCGTATGACGCCGATGGTTTCGAGCGACCTGCCGTTGAGGCGCATTGGCCGAGGAAAGGTGCGCGACATTTACGAGGTTGACGCGTCGCGTCTCCTCCTCGTCGCCACCGACCGCGTGAGCGCCTTCGACGTGGTGATGCGCGAAACGATTCCGTTCAAGGGCGCCGTCCTGACGCAGTTGAGCGCGTGGTGGTTCGCGCAGATGGCGGACATCGTGTCCACGCATCTCATTGCCGCCAAGACCTCGGACATCGTGCGGCTCGTGCCGGGTCTCGCGTCCTTTCGCCAGGCGATTGCGGGCCGCGCGATGCTGTGCCGCCGAGCCACGGTATTCCCGATCGAGTGCGTCATTCGCGGATATATTTCCGGGTCGGCGTGGAAAGAGTATGCGAAGTCGGGGACGCTGGCCGGCGAGCCGCTGCCCGCGGGGCTCCGCGAGAGCGACCGTCTGGCCGAGCCAATCTTCAGTCCGGCCACCAAGGCGGAAACGGGACACGACGAAAACATCACCGTGAGCCGCATGCGGCAGATCGTGGGCGAAGACATGGGCGTGGAGCTCGAGCGGCTCACACGCGCCATCTTTGCGCGCGGCAGCGCGGTCGCTCGTGATCGCGGGATCATAGTAGCCGACACCAAGTTCGAGTTCGGCCGCGCCGCGGATGGCTCTATCGTACTGATCGACGAGGTGCTGACGCCTGACAGCTCCCGATTCTGGCCGGCCGATGCGTACAAGCCGGGCGGAACGCAGCCGAGCTTCGACAAGCAGCCGCTGCGCGACTATCTCGACGGTGAGCGGCGCGCCGGCCGCTGGAACGGCGAGGCGCCGGCGCCGGCCCTGCCGGACGAGGTCGTGCGCGCCACCAGCGCCCGTTATCTCGACGCGTACCGTCGCCTAACGGGAGAATCCCTCGACGTGAGCGAGCGCCAATGAGCTTCGCGCGCGAAGGTATCGTGTTCATCGTCGGCGGCGCGGTGGCCGTGGTCATCGTGTTCGCACTCGCCCTGGCGTTCCGCTCGTGGCCGCTCTGGGTGGCGGGCATCGTCGTGCTCATCATCGCGATCTGGATCGCGTACTTCTTTCGCGACCCGGAGCGCATGGGCCCGCGCGGCGACCGCCTCGTGATCGCCCCGGCCGATGGCCGCGTGGTGATGATCACCCCGGTCGATGAGCCCGACTTCGTGCACGGCCGGGCCATCCGCATTTCGATTTTCATGAACATCTTCAACGTGCACGTGAACCGGTATCCGGTGAACGGCACGGTCGCGTACGAGCACTACAATCCCGGCAAGTTCCTCAATGCCGCCGCGGAAAAGGCGAGCCTGGAGAACGAGCAAATGTCGGTGGGCATCGATCACACCTCGCACAAGGTGTTGGTCCGTCAGATCGCGGGACTCGTCGCTCGGCGCATCGCCACGTACGCGAAGGTCGGCGCACCGGCCGTGCAGGGAGAGCGCATGGGCCTCATTCGCTTCGGTTCGCGCGTCGACGTGTTCGTGCCGCCCGACGCCACCATCCGCACGCGCGTCGGCGACCGGCCGACGGCCGGCGTGACCGTCCTCGCGGAACTGTCCTCGTGAGACCGGCCATTCCCCGCCCCGACATGCGCCGCGCGGTGGTGCTGTTGCCTAACGGATTCACGTTGGGCAATCTCTTTTTCGGCGTGTTCGCCATCGTCGCCGCGACCCGCGGCGATTTCGAGTGGGCCGGCTGGTTCGTGGTGTTGGGCGGCGTCATGGACTCGATCGACGGCCGCGTGGCGCGCATGACCCGCACCGCGAGCCGCTTCGGCGTCGAGCTCGACTCGCTCGTCGATTCGGTCACGTTCGGCGTCGCGCCCGCGTTCATCATGTACTTCGCCGTGCTCAATCGCGAAGGATGGGAGTGGCTCTTCTGCTTCATCTACGTCGCGTGTGTGGTGATGCGGCTGGCGCGGTTCAACATCGAGCAGGGCGGCCGCGCAAAGACGCAGTTCCACGGATTGCCCAGTCCCGCGGCCGGCATGACGCTCGCCACGTACTGGTGGTTCAGCCAAACGAGCTTGTTCACGAAGGTGAGCGGCTGGCCGTGGCACACGGTGCTCCCGGCCGTCATGCTCGTGCTGAGCTTCCTCATGATCAGCCACGTGTTGTACCCCGCGCCGCCTAACATCAGTTTGCGAAAGCCCGGCACGATCATGCTCAGCGCCGCGTTCATCGTGGCGATCGCGCTGGTGGCGTTCGACCACAACCGCTACGCGTTCCCGGTGATGGTCGCGTACGTCGCGTACGGGTTGCTCAAGACGTTCGTCCTGGGGCTCGTCGATCGCCTGCCGAGCGCCGATCCGTTGCTCGACGACGATGAGGACGAAGACGGGATGGAGCGCTCGGTCGAGCTCGCCGAGCATCCACACCGACGGCGGCGCCGCCGGCGTCGCAACGTTCCGTTAGGCGAGCAGGTCCATCCGTTCAACCCCGGGCCAGACGAGGGCCGTGAATGAGCCGGTATCGCGTGTCGGTGCACATCGTGCCGCGGAAAGGCATTCTCGATCCACAGGGCAAGGCCGTCGCCGACGCTCTCCACACGCTGGGATTTGTCGACGTGCAGGACGCGCGCATCGGCCGCCACGTCGTGCTCGACGTGGCCGCCGCCACGCCCGATGCCGCCGGCGATTCGGTGCGCAAAATGTGCGACAAGTTGCTCGCCAATCCGGTCACCGAAGACTACGAGATCGCACGCGTCGAGGGCCTGCCATGAAGTTTGGCGTCATCACGTTTCCGGGATCCAACTGCGACTACGATGCGTTCCGCACCGTCGTCGACGTGTTGGGCGAACACGCGGTGTACCTCTGGCACAAGGAGCACGACCTCCAGAACGCGGACGTCGTGATTCTGCCGGGCGGTTTCAGCTACGGCGACTATCTGCGCGCCGGCGCGATCGCGCGCTTCAGCCCGATCATGCAGGAAGTCGCGGCGCATGCGCGGCGCGGCGGACCCGTGCTCGCCGTGTGCAACGGCTTCCAGATCGCGTGCGAAGCTGGACTGCTGCCCGGCGCCCTGCTCCGCAACGCGAGCTTGTCGTTCCTGGGCCAGCCGGTCCACATCCGGGTCGAGAATCCCGACACGATGTTCACGAACCGCTACGCACTCGGCCAGGTGCTGACGATGCCGATTGCGCACGGTGAAGGCCGCTTCGCCGCCGACGACGAGACGCTCGACCGGCTCGAGGGCGAGGGACGCGTCGCATTTCGCTACGTGGATGCGCGTGGCGGTCTCGACGACGCGTCGAACCCCAACGGGTCGATGCGCGCCATCGCCGGCATCGTGAGCGCGGAGGGCAACGTGTTGGGTCTCATGCCGCACCCCGAGCGCGCCGTGGAGTCGCTCCTCGGATCGCACGACGGGTTGGGTATATTTCAATCAATGCTCGCCCGAGTGTCCGCGTGACCGACGTCGACCGGCGCGTTCCGCCCGCCTCCCGGAGCACGCGCGCGGTCCAAGCGCGCCCGGGCGACCCCGCGATCACCCGCGCGCTCGTCGCCGAGCATGGCCTAACGGACGAGGAATTCGCGCGGCTGCGCGGCATGCTGGGCCGCGAGCCGACGTTCACCGAGTTAGGCATCGTGAGCGCGCTGTGGAGCGAGCACTGCTCCTACAAGCATTCGCGCCCCGTGCTCAAGACGCTCCCCACGAAGGCGCCCTACGTGCTGCAGGGGCCGGGCGAGAACGCCGGCGTGATCGCCATCGGCGATGGGCTCGCGGTCGCGTTCAAGATCGAGTCGCACAACCACCCATCGGCGGTCGAGCCGTATCAGGGCGCGGCCACCGGCGTTGGCGGCATCCTGCGCGACGTGTTCACGATGGGCGCGCGCCCCATCGCGATGCTCAACTCGCTCCGCTTCGGATCGCTCGATTCGCCCCGGCAGCGCTATTTGTTCGGCGGCGTCGTGAAAGGCATCGGCGATTACGGCAATTGCGTCGGCATTCCGACGGTTGCGGGCGACGTGGTGTTCGATCCGGCATATGACGGCAATCCCCTCGTGAACGCGATGTGCGTCGGGCTCATGCACGAGCGCGACCTCATTCGTGCGAAAGCCGAAGGCGTGGGCAATCCGATCATGGCGGTGGGTGCGCGCACGGGCCGCGACGGCATCCACGGTGCGTCGTTCGCCTCCGAGGACCTCTCGGCGGCGAGCGATGCGAAGCGGCCGCGCGTGCAGGTGGGCGACCCGTTCACGGAGAAGCTGCTGCTCGAAGCGAGCCTGGAACTCATCCGCAGCGGACACATCGTCGCCATCCAGGACATGGGGGCGGCCGGCCTAACATCGTCGTCGGCCGAGATGGCTGCGCGCGGCGACGTGGGCGTGACCATCGATGTGACGCGCGTCCCCGTGCGCGAGGAAGGCATGACGCCGTACGAGATCCTGCTCAGCGAATCGCAGGAGCGGATGCTCGTCGTGGCCAACCAGGGGCACGAGCGCGCGGTGCGCGAGATTCTCGCCAAATGGGATCTCGCCGCGGAAGTGATCGGCGAAGTGATCGCCGAACCCGTGTATCGCGTCACGGAAGGCGAGCGAGTCGTCGCCGAGTTTCCGGGATCGCGGCTCGTCACCGATTGTCCCGTGTACTCGCCGGCGGCGTCGGAGAGCGATGCGGTGCGCGCGCTGCGCCAGCGCGATGTGCGCGCGATTCCGGAGCGCGCCGAAGAGCGCGACCCCATGTGGACCCTCGAGCGCCTGCTCTCGTCGCCGACGATCGCGAGCAAGCGGTGGGTGTATCGTCAGTACGATTCCACGGTGCGCACGAACACCGTGATCGGACCTGGCGCCGGCGACGCAGCCGTGTTGCGCGTACGCGGGACCAACAAGGCCATCGCGACCAAGACCGATGGCAACGGTCGCTACGTCTTCCTCGACCCGCACACGGGCGGCCGCATCGCGGTTGCCGAAGCGGCCCGCAACGTGGCGTGTGTGGGCGCGCGGCCGATGGCGATCACCAACTGCCTCAACTTCGGCAACCCGCGGCGGCCGGAAGTCTTCTTCCAGTTTCGCGAAGCGGTCGCCGGAATTGGCGAGGCGTGTCGCACGTTAGGCACGCCGGTCACAGGCGGCAACGTCTCGCTGTACAACGAGAGCCCGACGGGCGCCGTGTACCCCACACCGATCATCGGGATGGTCGGGCTGGTCGGTTCGCTCGACCACGTCACCCGCTCCGCCTTCCACGCGGATGGCGACGCCATCGTACTGTTAGGCGAGCCCACCGATGAGATCGGCGCGAGCGAGTACCTGTCGCGCGTGCACGGCGTGGTGGCCGGCGCGCCACCGGCCTGCAATCTCGATCGGGAGCGCGCGCTGATCGACGCCCTGCTCAGTGCGATCGCCGCCGGCGCGATCCACTCGGCGCACGACTGCAGCGACGGCGGCCTGGCCGTCGCGCTCGCCGAATGCGCGGTGGGCGAGGTCAATGCTCTGTTAGGCGCGGAGGTCGACCTGTCGGCGTGGAGCGGATTGCCGCTCCGCGCGCTGCTCTTCGGCGAAGCGCAAGGCCGCGTCGTCGTGAGCACGCCCGAGCCCGATCGCGTGCTCGCGATCGCGAAACCGCACGGCGTGCCGGCGCGCCGCATCGGCACGGTGCGTGCAGCGTCGAGCGCTCTCGAGATGCGCGTCGGGTCGCGATCGTTCAGCGCCCCGCTCGCTCGTCTCGCGGCGGCGTACCACGATGCAATTCCCAGCATCATGTCGCGGGCGACCGGCGAGACAGCCGTGTTGGAGCAACACCCTCAACCATCGGCATCGTAATCCATGTGCGGAATATTCGGCGTGCACGGAGCCCCGGACGCTGCGGGGCTCGTGCACCTGGGACTCTATTCACTGCAGCACCGCGGACAGGAGTCGGCGGGCATCGTCGCGGTCGATGCGGACGGCGTTGCGCGAGCCCAGCGTCGGATGGGCCTCGTGTCCGAGGGGCTCATGACCAACTCGCTCGACGAGCTCGCCGGAACGCTCGCGCTCGGCCACACGCGCTACAGCACCGCCGGCTCATCGTCGATCGACAACGCGCAGCCGGTGCTCGTGCGCTTCCGCGGCGGCTACATCGCCCTCGCGCACAACGGCAACATCGTCAACGCCAGCGAGCTGCGCCGCGAGCTCGAGGATGAAGGCTCGATCTTCAGCTCGACGATGGACTCGGAGGTGCTCGTCCACCGGATGGCGCGGTCGAAGGCCGAGCGCCCCGAGGATCAGCTCGCCGAGGCGCTCCAGGGCGTGGAAGGCGCGTTCTCGCTGGTGGTGGCGAGCGGCGCCACACTCATGGCCGCGCGCGACCCGCGCGGATGGCGTCCGTTGGTCATCGGTCGGTTAGGCGGCGCGGTGGTGTTCGCATCCGAGACGTGCGCGCTCGACATCGTCGGCGCGGCGCACGTGCGCGACGTGCAGCCCGGCGAGATCGTGATCGTCGACGCCGACGGGCTGCGGTGCCGCCAGGCGTTGCCGCCGCGCGAGTCCAGGCGCTGCGTGTTCGAGTACGTCTATTTCGCGCGACCCGACAGCCGCATCTTCGACGGCGGCTCGGTCGACCGGGCGCGCCGAGCGTTAGGCAGGCAGCTCGGCCGCGAGTGCCCGGCGCCGGGCGCCGACCTCGTGTTCGGCGTCCCCGACTCGGCCAACGCCGCGGCGTTGGGCTATGCGGAGGAGACCGGGCTGCCGCTCGAGCTCGCACTCATCCGCAATCACTACGTGGGCCGCACGTTCATCCAGCCGTCGCAGGCCGGCCGCAGCCACAAGGTGAAGGTGAAGTACAATCCGGTCCGCGAAGTGCTCGAGCGCAAGAAGGTCGTGATGATCGACGACTCCATCGTGCGCGGCACCACCACGCGCGGGCTCGTGTCCCTCGTGCGCGCCGCGGGCGCGCGCGAGGTGCACATGCGCATCGCGTCGCCGCCCGTCACGGGCCCGTGCTATTACGGTATCGATACGCCTTCGCGTGAAGAGCTGATCGCCGCCAACCTGTCGGTGGACGACATCGCACGCCACATTGATGTCGATTCGCTTGGCTACCTGTCGTTGGAAGGCATGTTAGCCGCCGCGCCGGGCGGACCCGACGGATTCTGCCACGCCTGCTTCTCGGGCGACTATCCGACGCCGCCGCCCACCGATCCGGACAAACTGCGCTTCGGTTGCGGCTGTTAGGCAGCTGGGCCGCTCGCTCGGCGGCCCCGATCACTCATCGCGGAGAACCGATCGTCGTGTACAGGCTCGTCTACTTTTTCGGCAACGGCAAGGCCGACGGCACCCGCGACATGAAGGCGGTGCTCGGCGGCAAGGGCGCCAACCTGGCCGAGATGACCAACCTCGGCGTGCCGGTGCCGGCCGGATTCACGATCGCCTGCGAGGCCTGCGTCTCGTACCTGCACACGAAGCGCGAGCCCGAGGGGCTGCGCGACGAGGTGTCGTCGCAGCTCGCGCATCTCGAGGAGGCCGTGGGCCGTCGGTTAGGCGATGCCGGATCGCCGTTGCTCGTGTCGGTCCGCTCCGGCGCGCCGGTCTCGATGCCCGGCATGATGGAGACCATCCTCAATCTCGGCCTCAACGATCGCACCGTGGTGGGCCTCGCGCGCGAGAGCGGCAACGCGCGCTTCGCCTACGACTCGTATCGCCGCTTCATCCAGATGTACGGCGACGTCGTGTTGGGCGTACCGATGCACGACTTCGAGCGCCTGCTCGCCGACAAGCGGAACGACCAGGGCGTCGAAACCGATGCGGAGCTGCACGAAGATGCGCTGCGCAATCTCGTCGAGGAGTACAAATCCCTCGTGCAGCGCACGCTCGGCGCGGATTTCCCCATGGATCCGCAGGTCCAACTGTGGGGCGCCATCGAGGCCGTCTGGAAATCGTGGACGCTCAAGAAGGCCGTCGATTATCGCAAGGTGAACGGCATTCCGGAAACGTTAGGCACTGCGGTGAATGTCGTCGCGATGGTGTTCGGCAACATGGGCGACGACTCGGGCACCGGCGTCGCGTTCACCCGCGATCCGTCGACGGGCGAGAAACGGTTCTTCGGCGAGTTTCTCGTGAATGCGCAAGGCGAGGATGTCGTAGCCGGCATCCGCACGCCGCTGCACATCGATCAGATGGCCGGTCGCTTGCCGGGGGCGTACAAGGAGCTCATGGCCACGCAGCAGCGCCTCGAGCAGCACTACCACGACATGCAGGACATCGAGTTCACCGTCGAGCGCGGCAAGCTCTATCTGTTGCAGACGCGCACGGGCAAACGCACCGCGGCGGCATCGGTGCGTATTGCCGACGACATGGTGAGCGAAGGGCTGATCCAGAAGCGCGAGGCCGTGCAGCGCGTCGACCCATCGCAGCTCGACCAGCTGCTGCACCCGATCATCGATCCGTCCGCGCACTCGAAGCCGATTGCCGTCGGTCTCCCCGCGAGTCCCGGCGCCGCGAGCGGTCGGGCGGTGTTCGATCCCGACGTCGCCGAGCAGCGCGCCGCGCAGGGAGAGCGCGTGATTCTCGTGCGCGAGGAAACCACGCCGGAAGATTTTCACGGGATCGTGGCCGCACGCGCGGTGCTGACCGCGCGCGGCGGCATGACGAGTCACGCTGCCGTCGTGGCGCGCGGCATGGGCAAGTGCGCCGTGGTTGGTTGCAAGGACATCCACGTGGACCTCGAGCACCGCCGCTTCACGGTCGACGGCAAGACGGTGGACGAGGGCGACTGGGTGACGCTCGACGGTGCGAGCGGCCGCGTGTTCTCCGGCGACCTGCCGACCATTCCGAGCGACGTCGTGCGCGTGCTGTCGGGCACCATGCGCGGCGCGGAGTCCGCCACGTACCAGTCGTTCGCCCGTCTGTTAGGCTGGGCCGACGAGATGCGCACGCTCCGCGTGCGCGCCAACGCCGACACGCCGCAGGATGCGCGCATCGCCCGCAACTTCGGCGCGGAGGGGATCGGCCTCTGCCGCACCGAGCACATGTTCTTCGAGGGCGACCGCATTGTAGCGATGCGCGAGATGATCGTCGCGCGAGACGAGGGCGGCCGGCGTCGCGCGCTGGCCAAGCTGCTCCCCATGCAGCGCCAGGATTTCGACGGCATCTTCGAGGCGATGGCCGGGCTGCCCGTCACGATCCGCCTGCTCGACCCGCCGCTGCACGAGTTCCTGCCGCACGGCGGCGAGGATGCCAAGCGCCTCGCCCATACGTTAGGCATGCGGCGAGACGAGCTCGGCCGCATCGTCGAGTCGCTGCGCGAAGTGAATCCGATGCTGGGCCACCGCGGCTGCCGGTTAGGCATCACGTATCCCGAGATCACGGAGATGCAGGGCCGCGCGATCTTCGAGGCCGCCGTGCGCAGCAAGCGGCGCGGCATCGACGTGCACCCGGAGATCATGATCCCGCTCGTCTCGAC
>DASVAC010000220.1:0-9896 GCA_036376535.1 Gemmatimonadaceae bacterium
TCGCCTAACGTCCGACATTCGCTGGCGACTAGAGCGTAGGGGCCACACTCGTTCCCATCCCGAACACGATCGTTAAGCCCTACAGCGCCGATGGTACTCCGCCCGAGAGGGCGCGGGAGAGTAGGCCGTCGCCGGCACTCCTTTGGAGCCCCCAACCGTTTCCAAACTCCGGCTGGGGGCTTCGTCGTTTCCACCACCACCATGACCAACGCCGGCATCCTCACCCTCGCAGGCAAGCCTAACGCTGGCAAATCCACGCTCCTCAACCGGCTCGTCGGCCAGAAACTCAGCATCGTCAGTCCCAAACCCCAGTCCACCCGCGATCGCATCCTCGGCATCCTCACCCGCGACGATCTCCAGATCGTCCTCCTCGACACACCGGGGCTCCTGGATCCGCAGTACGCCCTCCAACGCGCCATGCGACAGACGGCACTCCGCGCACTCGAGGACGCCGATCTCATCGCGTACCTCATCGATGCCGGCGAGCGTAGCATGGTCCCGCTCACAGAAGCCGCTGCGCTGTCCGCGCCGCCGCGCGCGCCGGTGCTTACCGTGTTCAACAAGACCGACACGCTCGATGACTCGCGCCGCGCCGCGCTGCGCGCCGCACACCCCGATGCACTGTTCGTCTCGGCGCTCACCGGCGACGGCGTCGACGCACTCATCGATCGCGTGCGTACCGCGCTGCCCGAGAGCCCGTTCCTCTATCCCGAAGACGACATCGCCGAGCAGTCCGTGCGCTTCTTTGCATCGGAGCTCGTTCGCGAGACGGCGCTCGAGCAGCTCGAGGAAGAGGTGCCGTACAGCATCGCCTGCTCGATCGAGGAGTTTCGCGAAGATCGCCGGCCGGTGTACATTCGAGCGGTACTCTATGTCGAGCGCGATAGCCAGAAGCGCATCGTGATCGGCCAGCGCGGCGCGAGGATTCGCGAGATCGGTCGCGTGTCGCGCGAGAAGATCGAGGCCTTGATCGACGCGCCGGTCTATCTCGACCTCTGGGTCAAAGTGCTGCCCAACTGGCGGCGCGATTCCGCCGCGCTCAGACGACTCGGCTTCACGCACACCGATGAGGGGTCCCGGCCATGAGTCTCGCGCCACAATTGCTCGAGGTGCTCGTCTGCCCCAAGTGCAAGGGCGAGCTCGAGTATCGGGAACAGGAACAGTGCTTGATCTGTCACGCGTGCCGGCTCAGATACGCGATCCGTGACGACATCCCGATCATGCTCATCGATGAGGCGACGCCGGTCTAGCCGAGCTCGCTCGAGGCACGTACAAAGAAAATCATCTGGACTGCCACTCGACTGGGTCCGCGCGGCCGCATAGTGTATGTGCCGCTTGGAGTTGCGTTGGTCGAGCGGAGATCGTCGAGGAGAGTACCCCAATTCCGCGCGTCACCGACGCCGCGCGCGTGCTCGCGTCGCGAATAGGTACGCAGAGAGCCGAGGACCGCCCAGGGTGGCCCACCCCCACGCCATCTTCTTTTCTCCAGACGCCGACCGGCCGCCCGACGCGGTGCGCCGTTGGCTTGCGGCGCGCGGACTTCCGGTCATTGTCTCACAAGACGCGACCGACCTCATGGCGCGTGCGCTTCGCGGCCGACCCACGGTGGTCGTGTTCGACGCGCGCACCAATCCCGCGGTGGCGCTGAGCGCCTGTCGTCGCATGAAGAGCGACTCGTACACCGGCGTGGTGCCCGGCGGCGTGCTCACCGGCGATGACGAGCAGGACGTGAACGGCGCGCTCGACGCGTTGGCCGACGAGGTCTTTCCCTCGAGCATGCGCGGCAGCGAAGCGAATCTTCGCTTCGACGCGATGCTGCGCCGCGCCGATCGCGACGTGCACGTGCACCCGTCGACACGGCTCCCGGGCGCACCGGAAATCGAGGCGGAGATTGCGCGCCGCATTGCGGGCGGCGAGCCGTTTGCCGTGTGCTACGCGGACCTCGATCACTTCAAGGAATACAACGACCGCTATAGCTACTACGAGGGAGACCGCGTCATTCGCATCGTCGCGACGATTCTCCACGACGTGGTGCGCGGCATGAGCGGCGACGAGGGATTCGTCGGGCATATCGGCGGCGATGATTTTATCTTCGTGGTGCCGATGCGGGACGCGGCGGAAATCTCGCGGGAGATCATCGAGATCTTCGATGCCCTTGCGCCGTACCAGTACTCGGAGCAGGATCGGCACGCGGGATATTTTTTCGGCAAAGACCGGCGTGGGCAGCTGCACCGCGTCCCGTTGATGACGCTGAGTATCGGAGTGGTGACCACCGAGCGCCGGAGCTTCACGCACCCCGCGCAGGTGAGCGAGCTGGCCACGGAGATGAAGAGTTATGCGAAGACGCTGCCCGGTTCTGTGTACGTCGTCGATCGCCGCCAGGATCGTGTCGAGTCGGGCGTCGGTGCGCCGGAGCACTGAGATCGCGCGGCATTCGCGCCCCGCGGAGAAGAGAATCGCGCGATGAACGTCGTCTGTCCGGAATGCGGATCCATTTTTCGAGTCGACCCGGCGAAGATTCCACTCGCCGGCGTTCGCGCGCGTTGCTCCGTCTGCGGCGGAGTGATCGCCATCGGGGAGCGCGGTCGGATCGACGATGATTTTGCGGCGCCGCAGCCGGCTGTCGCGCAGAGTGCCGCGCGGGCGGCGCAGAGTGCCGCGGCGCCAGCTCCGCTGCCGCCGCGTCCCGCGATCACGATGCCGACGCCGCCACAGCCGTCGCGCGCACAGGTCGACGCGCTGCTCTCCGGGATGAGTCGGAAGTCGATGCCCAACGCGGAGGCGCAGGCGCCTGCGGCGGCGGCGCCCAAGCCGCACGTCACGGGTCCCGTGGCCGCCGCGCCCCCGGCGCCGGCTGCAGCGCCTCCGGCATCGCACGCGGCACCGAGCGCGCCGAGTGCTCCCGCCGCGCCGGCCGCGCCGCCGCGCACGGGGTTCCCGTTCTCGCACGCGCCGGCACCTGCTGCACCAGGAAGCGCGCCGATGCCTCGTCCCATGCCGCCACGCATGCCCACGCCCGCCGTGCCCATGCCGCGCGCGGAGAACGCACCGGCAGTGCAGGTGCCTAACGCCGGCGCTGGCGCCCCGCGGCCGCCGGCTGCGCCGCGGCCGCTGGGCGCGCCGGCGCCGGCCGTTGGGCCAGCCGCGCCCGCGGCGCCGCCGGCGCCGCCGGCCGGCATCCCCTTCGCACCACGTCCCGCTCCACCCGCCGCACCACGTGCCACCGCGCCGGTCCAACGGCCCACCGCGCCCGGCTCACGCGCGCCGATCAATCCCTTCCTCTCCAACGACCCCAACGTCAAGGCCAAGCGTCTCGCGCGCGCGTTGGTCTCCGACATCGTCGCGTACTTCCCCGACAAACATCGCGAAGGACTGCGCAACGGCACGCTGCGCGAGCTCTTTCGCGAGGAAATCAAGAAGAGCTACGAGGAATACGTCGACCAGATGACTCGTGAATTCGCGGAGAGCACGACGCACTTCCAGGACGCGCTGAACGACGTGCTCGCGGGCGGCAAGCGCATTTTCTGAGTCGCGCGTCGTTGGTCGTTGATCCGCGGTAGGGCGTTCTTCCGTCGTTGGTCTATATTTCCCCCTCGGTCATACTCCAAACGGGGAAGTCATGTCAGAAACAGAGCGAGCCCGCCGGCTGCACCGCCACGAAGAACGGCTCGGCGAGCTGGGGAGGTATCTTTGACGTCGACGGCAAACGGCGCGAGCTCGAGGCGCGCGAAGCGCGCATGGGCGAGCAGGGCTTCTGGGACGATCAGGAGCGCGCGCGCGAAGTCATAGCCGAAATCAAGAAACTCAAGGAAGTCGTCGAGCCGTTCGACACGCTCTCGAGCAAAGTGCAGGAGCTGCTCGAGATGGATGCGTTGCTCGAGCAGGAGCCCGACGATGCGTTGTCGGCCGAGATCGAGCGCGAGGTGTTGTCGCTCGACGAGCAGGTGCCGGCGTTCGAGGTGCGCTCGCTGCTCGCGGGTCCGGACGACCGCCGCGATGCGATGCTGGAGATCAGCGCTGGCGCGGGCGGCACGGAAGCGCAGGATTGGGCATCGATGCTCATGCGCATGTACGAGCGGTGGGCGGGGCGGCACGGGTTCGAGTGGGAAGTGCTCGACCTGAGCGAGGGCGAAGAGGCCGGCATCAAGGGCGCGATGATCGAGATTCGCGGACCGTACGCGTACGGGTTTCTGCGACCCGAGACGGGCGTGCACCGGTTGGTTCGCATCTCGCCGTTCGACGCGCAGGCGCGGCGTCACACGAGCTTCGCCTCGGTGTTCGTGTACCCGGAGGCCGACGAGGACATCAACATCGAGGTGCGCGAGGAAGACATCAAAATGGATGTCTTCCGCGCCTCGGGCGCCGGCGGCCAGCACGTCAACAAGACCAGCTCGGCCGTCCGCCTAACGCACATTCCGTCGGGCATTGTGGTGAGCTGCCAGCAGGAGCGGTCGCAGTTCAAGAACAAGGCGACCGCGATGAAGATGCTGCGGAACGCGCTCTACCAGCGCGAAGTGGAAGAGCGGGAAAAGAAGAAGGCGGCGATCGACGCCGCGAAGACCGACGTGTCGTTCGGCAACCAGATCCGGAGCTACGTGTTCCAGCCGTACACCATGGTCAACGATCATCGCACCGAGCTCAAGATTCCGGACGTGCGCAAGGTGATGGACGGCGACATCGATCCGTTCATCGAGGCCTACCTGCGCAAGTTCGGCGCAAGCGCTGGTGCCGCGTGACCACCGACGATCTGAATGCGGTGCTCCGCGCGCGTCGCACCAAGCTGGAGCAGCTCGCGGAGCGGGGGATCGCACCGTTCGCCTACCGCTTCGAGCGCACCCACGACGCGAAGCACGCCGTTGGCGCGTTAGGCAGCGAGTCCGGCGAGGCGCACGGCCCCGACGTGCGCGTGGCCGGCCGCCTCGTGTCGTGGCGCGCGCACGGCAAAACCGCCTTCGCGCACGTCGCCGACCCGTCGGGCCGGCTGCAGCTCTACTTCCGGAAGGATGAGTTAGGCGACGACCGCTACGCGGCGCTCGATCTCCTCGATCTGGGCGATGTGATCGGCGTCGAAGGGTCGCTCTTCCGCACGAAGACCGGCGAAGTCACGGTGCGGGTGCGCGCATTCGAGCTGCTCGCCAAGTCGCTCCGCCCGCTGCCGTTCGGCAAGGAAGAAGTGGTCGACGGCCACGCGGTGCTGCACAGCGGATTCGCGGATGCGGAGCAGCGCTCGCGCCAGCGCTACGCCGATCTCGCCGTGCACCCCGACGTGCGCGAGCTCTTCATCGCACGGTCGCGCATGGTGTCGGCCATTCGGCGGTTTCTCGATGCGCGCGACTTCATCGAAGTCGAGACGCCCGTTTTGCAGCCGCTCTACGGCGGCGCGACCGCGCAGCCATTCGTGACGCATCACGAAACGCTCGATATGCCGCTCTATCTGCGGATCGCCGATGAGCTCTATCTCAAGCGGCTCATCGTCGGCGGTCTGGAGCGCGTGTACGAGATTGGCCACGACTTCAGGAACGAAGGCATCGACCGGACGCACAATCCGGAATTCACGATGCTCGAGTTCTACCAGGCGTACGCCGACTACCGCGACATGATGACGGTGGTCGAAACGCTGGTCGTGGCGGCCGCGGAGGCGGTGCGCTCCGAACCGTCGCTGGCCGAGCGCGTTCCGGTGTTCCAGCCGCCCTTTCCGCGCGTCGAGTGGGTGCCGGCGCTCAACCACGCACTCGGCTTCGACGCGATGGGGTTAGACGCGCCGGCTCTACGCGACGCCGCCGAGCGCGTGGGCATCGAACATGCGGCCAGCTTGAGCCGGCCCAAGATTCTGGACGAAATGTTCCAGGCGCTGGTCGAAGCGCAGCTCGAGGCGCCGACGTTCGTGATCGATTATCCGCGCGAGTTGTCGCCCTTGGCGAAACCGAAGCGCGGTGATCCATCGCTCACCGAGCGATTCGAGTTGTTCGCGCACGGGAAGGAAATGGCGAATGCTTTCAGCGAGCTGAACGATCCGATCGACCAGCGCGCGCGATTCGAGGCGCAGGCCGCGTTGCGTGCGGCCGGCGACCGGGAGGCGAGCGGCTTGGACGAAGACTATCTTCGCGCTATGGAATACGGCATGCCGCCCACGGGCGGCGTGGGCATCGGCGTCGACCGCCTGTTCATGTACCTCACCGGCACGGCGCACATCCGTGACGTGATCCTCTTTCCGACGATGCGTCCCGAATGAACCGGCTCGAGATCGGCATTGCGTGGCGGTATTTGAGAACGCGTGGTGGATCGCGGCTGTTCTCGTTCATCAGCGCGATCGCGATCGGCGGTGTGCTCGTGGGCGTGAGCGCGTTGATCGTGATCAACGGTGTGATGACGGGCATGCAGACGGATTTGCGCGACAAGATTCTCGTGGGCAGTCCCGATCTGCGTGTCCTAACGTTCGGCGATGATCTCACGATGCCCAAGTGGCGCGATGCACTGGCGCGCGTGCAGCGAGAGCCCGGTGTGGCCGCGGTCGCCCCGTTCGTGCTCACGCAGGGTCTCGCGCAGGCTGGGCACAATTATCCCGCGGCCGTATACGTCGAGGGCATTGAGCCCGATGCACGCGGCGTCCCGCAGATCACCACCATTCGACAGAAGGCGCTCAAGGGCGATTTCCGTTTCGCGAGCGACGATGGCACGGGCCACGGGGCCGTGCTCGGATCGAGTCTCGCGAATCGGCTCGATCTCAACGTCGGCGACACGTTCACGATCATCTCGCCGGCCGGATCGAAATTCAGCGCGTCCGTGGGCATGGTGGTGCCGCGGACGTTTCAGTTTCAAGTGACCGGCATCTTCGAGACCGGTTTGTACGAATACGACGATTCGTACATCTACGTCTCGCTTCCCGTCGCGCAGCAGTTTGCCAATCTGGGCGACGCGGTGACCGGCCTCGAGGCGCGCACGACGTCGCGCGAAACCGCAAGCGTGATCGGCGAGCGCATTAGCAGCGCACTCGGCTACCCATATCGCGTAGTGAATTGGCAGGACCAGAACTCATCGCTCTTTCACGCGCTCAAGCTCGAGAAGCTCGCGATGGGTGTGATCCTCTTGCTCATCGTGATCGTCGCGGCGTTCAACATTGTGAGCACGCTCACAATGGTTGTGACGGACAAGACGCGAGAAATAGGGATCCTCAAGGCAATGGGTCTCAGGTCCGCGGCAGTGCTCAGAGTTTTTCTGATGCAGGGACTCGTGATCGGACTCGTGGGCACGGGGATTGGGTTGATACTGGGCGTGTCCGTGGGCGTGGTGATCGATCACTTCAAGCTCATCTCCCTCGACCCAAGCGTATATTTCATTGACCATCTGCCGGTCTCGATTCAGCCGTTGGATGTGCTATGGATCGTCTTAGCGAGCGTTGCGATCGCCGTGCTGGCGACCCTGTACCCGTCTCTGCAGGCGGCGAGTCTCTATCCGGTGGAAGCCATCCGTCACGAATGAGCATCGTCGAAGCGCGAGACCTGTCGAAATCGTACGTGGGCGGAGATGGCACACCGATCCGCGTGCTCGATGGCGTCGATCTCGATGTGGCGCGCGGCGAGATGTTGGCGATCGTCGGGGCGAGCGGCGCGGGGAAGAGCACGTTGTTGCATCTGTTGGGCGGACTGGATCGCCCAACGCGGGGATTCGTGGTGCTGGATGGCGAACCGCTGCACGGTCTGACTGATGAAGCGTTGGCGGGCGTGCGGAACAAGAAGGTGGGGTTCGTGTTCCAGTTCCACCATTTGTTGCGGGAATTCTCGGCGCTCGAGAACGTGATGATGCCGTTGCGTATTGGTGGATGGGACGCGCGTAAGGCGCGCTCGCGCGCGGAGGAGTTGCTGGCCCGGGTGGGCCTCGAGGGGCGGATGACGCACCGGCCGTCGGAGCTGTCGGGGGGCGAGCAGCAGCGGACGGCGGTGGCGCGTGCGTTAGCCATCGATCCCAAGGTGGTGTTGGCCGACGAACCGTCGGGCAATCTCGACAACATGAACGCGGAGCGGTTGCACGAGCAGTTCGTGACCCTCGTGCGGCACCTCGAGATCGCGATGGTCGTGGTGACTCACAATCGCGCACTGGCGGCGCGTGCGGATCGCGCGCTGTTGTTGGAAGGGGGCCGGTTGCGCGAGACAGATGTGCGAGAGGTCGTAGCCTGATGTTGTGCGACAGCTGTAAGGAGCGCGATTCGGTGGTGACGCTGACGCGGTCTAACGCGGACGGCGTGGTGACGGAAGAGCATCTGTGTGAGCGGTGCGCGGTGGAGCGCGGGATCGAGACGCACATCACGCAGCCGAAGCAGCCGTTGGCCGATTTCATCGGCGCGCTGCATAAGCAGCTGCCGGCGTCGCCGCACGACAGCGGCCGCTGCGGATTCTGCTCGGGCACGCTGCGCGACTTCCGGAGCACGGGCCGGTTAGGCTGCCCGTATTGCTACGCCACGTTCGAGGCCACGCTGCGCGACTGGCTGCGGCGCATCCACGGCAATTCGAAGCACGTCGGCAAGCGCTATCAACCGCCGGTTCCGTTGGTCGAAGAAGGCGCGACCGTGTTGGCCGAGCTGCGCGATCGGTTGCGCCGCGCGGTGGAGCAGGAGCAGTTCGAGGAGGCCGCGCGTCTCCGCGATCAGATCAAGGTGTTGGAATGACGTTGGACCTGTCGCTGCTTCCCGATGGCGGGGTGAGTTGGCTGGATGCATCCGGCGATCACGCCGGCATCGTGCTCTCCACCCGCATCCGTCTCGCGCGCAATCTCGAGGGGTTTGCGTTCCCGGGCCGGGCGCGCGACGGCGAGCGGCTGCGGGTGCTGTCGCGCGTGCGTGAGGCCGTGGGCACGTCGCCGAGTCTTAGGCATCACGTGCTGGTGCGGGTGGATGATCTCGCGACCGACGATCGCTTGCTGCTGCACGAGCGGCATCTGGTGAGTCGGGAACTGGCGGGATTGGACCCGCAGCATCCGGTGCGCAGCGGCGCCGCCGTGTTTCTTGGGCCAGGGACAGGCGTCATGGTAAATGAAGAGGATCATCTCCGACTGCAGGCGCTGCGCTCGGGCTTCGCACTTTCCGAAGCGTACGCCGCGCTCGAGCGAATCGACGAGGAGCTGGGCGCGACGGTACCCTTCGCCTACCACCAGGAGTTCGGGTTTCTCACTTCCTGTCCGACCAACACGGGAACTGGAATGCGGGCGTCGGTGATGATTCATCTACCGGGGCTCAACGCGACAAAAGAGATTTCGAAGACGTTAGCCGGTTTGCAGCAGATGGGATTGACGTATCGAGGGCTGTACGGTGAGGGGAGCGAAGTCGTCGGGAATTTCTTTCAGATTTCCAATCAGACGACGCTGGGGCGGTCCGAGGAAGAGATCATCGACCAGTTGATGTATGTGCTGCGCACGGTGATTTCTCGCGAAGAGGATGCGCGACGTGTATTGCTTCGCGACGCCGGTTATATTATTGAGGACAAGCTCTGGCGAGCTTACGGCACCCTCCGGTACGCACGAAGCCTCACGTTCGACGAGGCGATGAGTTACCTCAGTGGCGTACGACTGGCCGTTGGATTGAAACTGATCACCGGCCTAAGTGTATATACCCTCAACAAGCTCCTGATTTTTTCCCAATCTGCGCACCTGGCACAGGCCGAGGGGAGAGCGCTCACAGATAGTGAGGCAAACCTCGTCCGCGCACGATATGTGCGACAGTTGCTGGCAGAAGAGGCAGGGACGAACGGCTGACCCGACGCAGGGCTGTCCGGCACTGAGGGACCTATGAACGGCTACAACTTCACTGAGCGTGTGCGAAAAGTTCTCGCGATGGCTCGCGAGGAAGCCGCGCGTCTCCACCACGAGTACGTGGGGACTGAGCACATCCTGCTCGGCCTCATCCG